>JALVEB010000055.1 GCA_027008705.1 Sedimenticola sp.
TTCCGAAACGAACAGGGAAAACCGGGTTACTTCGCGCAACGCCTCCAGGTCTATGGCCGGGACCAAGAGCCCTGCCCGAAATGCGCGCGGCCGATCCAGCAGGCGCTGATCGGACAGCGTTCCAGCTACTATTGCGCCCATTGCCAGCGCTGACGCGCGGCGCTACCGGAATCCATCGCGTCAGCCTTGCCCGTGGCAGCCATTCAGCTTGCCTTCAGAAACGGCTGCTAGAGTGAGGCCGTTTCAACCCATCTGAGGAATCAAGCATGTCGCGTATCACGGGCGCTATTCTCCTGGCCCTGATTTCATTCCAGACGGTTGGCGCGGAGACCAGCCGCCTGACCCAGATCAACCAGTTGCTGGACTGGGCCGAGGGCCGCTTCGGCCAGTTCTTCCCACGGCATGCCGCCACCCTGCAATACGACGTCTGGACCTTCCGCTTCTATCCCGAAACGGGGAATTACGCCGGCGTCGACACGGCCGGCGACGCCTATGTGCTCGGACCGCCCTTTGGCGGTCTTAAACGCATCGACCGGCTCGAGAAGCTGCTACCCATCGCCGGGATCGACAACGGCATCGGCGCGACAGACCATTACCAGGTACTGGCCACCAACGACCTCGGCATGCATTGCGCCGACCAGGATTTCCGTGAATTCAGCATCTTGCCACCCTACAACGTACTCCACGCCCAGGTGCTCGAAAAGGGCGGCACGCCGCGCTTGTTGACGCCCCTCGACGGGGTACGCGTGGAATACCTCGCCACCACTTCGAACCTGTTCGCGGACACCGAAGGCCTGCCTCCGATCGCCAGCGATTCGATCACCACCAGCGCCAAGAACGGCGGTGTCCATCAGCTGTACAAGACCAACCTCTGGGACCAGACCGCCGGCGGCGGGCGTATCGGATCTCTTGCCTTCGCGCCGTTCTATCCGAGGGGGGCGCTCTCCGGCTTCGATCTGTCACCGGATCGCGGCTTGCCCGCGCCCGATCTGGTGGAACTGTACCTTGGCTCCGGGCGGCTCCGCGCCGGACAAGCCACGATGCCCGGCCGGGTTTCCAGCCCGCTCCATCCCTACGCCACCAACGAACCCCAAGGGTTTCACGCCTATGTCGAGGATCTTCCATTCTTCATCAATTTCCCGTTCGGTTACCCGGTGCGCGGCTTTCGCCGCTTCACCGCCGAAGGCATCCCGATGTCGGATGTCGACGATGCCGGTCGATCCAACCCCTATCCATTGCTGCGCGTGCAGGCCCGCAACGCCCAGGGCCAAGTCATCGCGCGCGTCGATACCGTGGTCCCGGTCTCGTCGGAGACCGATTGCCGGGTCTGCCATGCCAGCCAGGCGGTATGCGATCTCGACACCGGAAACGGTCTGGCCTGCGACGACATTGCCAACGCCAAATACCCGTCGGTGCACTTCATCGAGGACGCAAGCGGCGTGATCGGCGCAAACGCCCACCAAAAGGTGGTCAACGCGGCCAAGATCAACATCCTGCGCCTGCATGATTTCAAACACGCGACCCACCTCGCGCCGACGCGTGACAATGGCGCCAATGCCGACGGCTCGACTCCCAACGTGGTGTGCGCAAGCTGTCACTACTCGCCGGCCCTGGATCTTGCCCAGCTCGGCCCATCGGACACCAATGGCAAGCAGCAGACCCGCCATATCAGCCTGTCTGCGGCGATGCACGGTTTTCACGGCCAGCTTCCACGCAACGATCCAGCCGACTATGGCAACCTGTTTCCGCTCATGCCGCCGCCCGGCCAACGCGACCCGGCTCAAACCAGGCAGTTGCTCTACGATAGTTGCTACAACTGCCATCCCGGCCGCAAGGCGAAATGCCTGCGCGGCGCAATGGGTGGCGCCGGAATCGTCTGCCAGGACTGCCATGGCCAGATGACCCAGATCGGCAATGATTTCAGCCTCAACCTCCCGAATAAGGGCGCGGCGGATTTTCAGAAACGCGTCCCGTGGGCTTCCGAGCCAAGCTGTCAGGCCTGCCATCTCGGCGATGTCCTGCGGGTCCAGACGCTGAAGGCGAGCGGACGCCTGTCGAACGCGCTGTTCAACACCCAGGATCGCCATGGCAATTCCGATGGCCTGCGTCTGAAGCTGGCCTATGCCCTGAATGAACACAGCGCCAACGGCGGCGATGACCGATTGACCTTCTTCCACTTCGATGCGTCGCGTTTCGCCGCCAACGAGCGACTCTATCGCCTCAGCGGCGGCGAGAACGCCGAGGGCAAGGGTCATGGCGGCCTCGCCTGCCAAGGCTGTCATGGCAGCACCCACGCGGTATGGCCGAACGCCAACCCCCATGCCAACGACAACAAGTCCGCCAGGGATCTCCAGGGACACGCAGGCACCCTGATCGAATGCGCCGCCTGCCATGAGGGAGACCTGGGCAATACGCTGAATGGCCCGCACGGGATGCATGTGGTTGGCGATACGCGCTTCGCCAATGGCGGGCATGAAGGCATCGCCGAGCGTGATCTGGATTCCTGCCGCGCTTGTCATGGCATCGACCTGCGAGGCAGCGTTCTGTCACGCGCCGCGGCAGACCGGGTACTCGACGGTGGGCGCGTCCGCGTCACGAAAGACCAGCCGGTGGGCTGCAGTCTGTGCCACGGCGTCCCGGGCGGCTCCGACGGTGGAGACCGGGATTTCAATTGATTCCCGGCCGGCCTACAGCTCCGCGGGAAGATAGAAGAAGACGAAGCGCCCGCCGTCGATGTCCACCTTCAGTTTCGCGCCGTGGTTCAGGCCATAGTCGACATAGCCCGGGGTGGCGCTGTCCTGATGGCATTCGCTGGCGTGTTGGGGCGATTCGAAATCACGGTCTCGGTCGTACCAGCTCAGCAGCATCGGTTCCGTCAGCCGTTCCCTGGCCACCGCGTCGGCCAGGCGCATCGCTTCTCGGTAGTCGGCCGGCGGGGGCTCGGGATGCAGTTCCACCTGTTCGACGCCGTGGAAGTCCGGCGGCGTCGGCAACGGGCAGGCGGGTGGATGGTCGGCGTCGCTCATCGGTTTCTCCTCACAGTTCCAGTTCTCCATCGCGGGCCGGCATCTTCAGCCCGAGCAGTTCCCAGGTGGCGCGGGTCGCGGCGCGCCCGCGCGGGGTGCGCATCAGATACCCCTGCTGAATCAGGTAGGGTTCCAACACATCCTCGATGGTGCCGCGCTCCTCGCCGATTGCGGCGGCCAGGCTGTCGACGCCGACCGGGCCGCCATCGAACTTGTGCACGATGGCCTCGAGCAGACGGCGGTCCATGTGGTCGAAGCCGCGCGCGTCGACGTTCAGCATCGCCAGCGCGCGTTCGGCGATGTCGCGATCGATATGGCCGTCGCCCTTGACCTCGGCGTAATCACGCACGCGCCGCAGCAGGCGGTTGGCGATGCGCGGGGTGCCGCGCGCGCGGCGCGCGATCTCTTGCGCGCCGACCGCGTCGATGCCGATGTTCAGTATATGCGCCGAGCGCGTGACGATATGGGTGAGATCGGCCACCGAGTAGAACTCCAGGCGCTGGACGATGCCGAAGCGGTCGCGCAACGGCGAGGTCAGCAGACCGGCGCGGGTGGTCGCGCCGATCAGCGTGAACGGGGCAAGATCGAGCTTGATCGAGCGCGCCGCCGGCCCTTCGCCGATGACGATGTCGATCTGGTAGTCTTCCATCGCCGGGTACAGGACTTCCTCGACGACCGGGCTGAGACGGTGGATCTCGTCGATGAAGAGCACATCGTTCGGCTCGAGGTTGGTGAGCAGCGCGGCGAGGTCGCCGGCCTTCTCCAGCACCGGGCCGGAGGTCTGACGCAGGTCGACGCCCATCTCGTTGGCGACGATGTGCGCGAGGGTGGTCTTCCCCAGCCCCGGCGGACCGAAGATCAGCACATGGTCCAGCGCCTCGCCGCGAGCGCGCGCGGCCGGGATGAAGATCTCCATCTGCTCGCGCACCGCCGGCTGGCCCTGGTAATCGGCCAGACGCCGCGGCCGGATGGCGCGGTCGATGGCCTCGTCGTCGGGACGCTGGCCGGGTTCGATCAGTGGATCGCGCTGGCTCATTTCCGGGTCACCGCGCGCAAGGCCTCGCGGATCAGGGTTTCGCTGTCGAGACCGTCGGCGGCGACCTTGCGCACCATGCGGCTGGCCTCCGGCGCCTTGTAGCCGAGGGCGACCAGCGCGCTAACGGCATCGACGACCGGATCCTCGGCCCGCGCCGGCGCGTCGGCGGGCGTCCGCGCCACCGGCGCCGCGCCGCTGTCGAGCTTTTCGAGCCGGTCGCGCATCTCGACGATCAGCCGCTCGGCGGTCTTCTTGCCGATGCCGGGCAGGCGGGTCAGGGTCTGACTGTCGGCCTGGCCGATGCACAGGCGGAACTCGTCGACATTCATCCCGGAGAGGATCGCCAGCGCCATCTTGGCGCCGACGCCGTTGACCTTCAGCAGGAGCCGGAACAGGGCGCGCTCGGCCTCGTCGTGGAAACCGTAAAGAATATGGGCGTCGTCGCGCACCAGCAGGTGGGTATGCAAGACTACGGCCTCGCCACTGGCGGGCAGCTGGTAGAAGGTGGACATCGGCGCCTCGAGTTCGTAACCGACGCCCGCGACGTCGATCATCAGCCACGGCGGCTGCTTGCGCAGCAGGGTGCCGGCGAGACGGCCGATCATCGCGACGACAGTGCGGCGAGCCGGGCCGTCAGGCGCTGGCCATGCGCGTGGCACAGGGCCACCGCCAGCGCGTCGGATTCATCGGCCTTCATCGCTTCGCGATGGTTCAGCAGCAAGGCGACCATGTAGGCGACCTGGGCCTTGTCGGCGCCGCCACCGCCGACCAGCGCCTGCTTGATCTCGCGCGGGGCGTATTCGTGCACCGCAAAGCCGGCTGCCGCCATCGCGCAGATCGCGGCGCCGCGCGCCTGCCCGAGCTTCAACGCCGACATCGCGTTCTTCGCGACGAAGATATCCTCGATCGCGCAGGCCGTCGGGCGATAGTCGCGCACCAGATCGCTGACCGCGGCGAAGATCCCGGCGAGGCGCGCGGCGACCTCGCCATCGAGGCGGATGCAGCCGCTGGCGACGTAACGGCTGCGGTTGCCGTCGCTGTCGATGATGCCGAAACCGGTGACCCGCGAGCCGGGATCGATCCCAAGGATGCGTTGCGTCACGCCGCCGTCAACCTTCCATCTGGGCCATGACTTCTTCCGGAATATCGGCGTTGGAGTAGACCTCCTGAACGTCATCGAGATCCTCGAGCACGTCGACCAGGCGCATGAACTTCTCGGCGGTGTCCTTGTCGAGCACCACCTTGGTCGCGGCCTCGAAGGTGACCTCGGCATGCTCCGGCGTGAAGCCGGCGGCGATCATCGCGTCCTTCACATCGGAGAAGTTCTCCGGCGTGGTAATCACATCGATGCTGCCGTCGTCGTTGCTGATCACATCGTCGGCGCCGGCTTCCAGCGCGGCTTCCATGATCGCATCCTCGTCGGCGCCGGCGGCGTAGCTCAGGATGCCGGTCTTGCTGAACATATAGGCCACCGAACCGTCGGTGCCGAGATTGCCGCCGTGCTTGGTGAAGGCATGACGCACCTCCGAAGCGGTGCGGTTGCGGTTGTCGGTCATGCAATCGACGACCAACGCGGTGCCGCCCGGACCGTAGCCCTCGTAGCGCAGCTCGTCGTAGTCCTCACCCTCGCCGGCGCCGGCGCCGCGCGCCACCGCGCGCTCGATGGTGTCCTTCGGCATGTTCGCGCCAAGCCCCTTGTCCACCGCGAGCCGCAAACGCGGGTTGGCGTTCACATCGCCCCCCCCCATGCGCGCGGCGACCGTGATCTCGCGGATCAGCTTGGACCAGATCTTGGCCCGCTTCTTATCGTTCGCCGCCTTCTTGTGCTTGATGTTCGCCCATTTACTGTGGCCAGCCATTGAAACCTCGTTCGATTGAAATTGCTAACCGGCCCATTCTACACGCCCATGGCAGAAGCGGCCACGGCGCGCGAAGCAGGCGATCTGCCGCGCCACCTCGGAGGAAAACAGCAACGTGAAATGCGACACCGGTAACTCGATGCGATCACGCACACCCGGCAACTCCGTCTCGGCAAGCGCCACGGTGCCATCGTTGGACCCGGCGAAGCCGCCGAGCAAGGAGCCGACGCCAAAGCCCCGGGTACCGATCAGCGCGCCGATCTCCACCCGCCCGGCGACCGCCGTGAAGCGCGTCGCGTGGTCGTCGAGCAAACCATCGACGATCGACCGGCCCAGCACCCAACGGCTTACACCGAAACGCGCCAGACGCCGCGCCACCACGCTGCCGCGCACCGGAGAGGCGAGCAACACCACGCGCCGCGCGCGCGCCACCGCTTCGCTGTCCAACAGATGCGCGACGACAATGCCGCCCAGGCTGTGCGCGGCGAGATCCACCGGTCCGTCGAAGCGCTCCAGCCAGGCCGCCAGCCGGCGCGCGTTCTCGGCCGGCGCGCGGCGCAGACTCGGGTAACCGAAGCAATGCGCATCGATACCCTGACGGCGCAAGGCGCGCGCCAGCCAGCACACCGCCCAACGGTTCATCAGGATGCCATGCAACAGCACCAGCGGGCGCGTGCCCTCGTTCTCAAGTTCCATCGCCAACGGCCGTCATCGGTACGACCCCCCGTCTTGTTTCGATTGCGCGCATGGACCCTACCACACTCGATCCGCCGATACGCGAACACACCGCCACCCGGGTGCGCGCGCTGCTCCGACGGCCATCGATCACCCATCACCAACTGCAAGCAGCGATTCTTGCCGACCCCGGACTCGCGCTGGGGTTGTATCGCGAGGCCGGAGCCCGCGCCGGCGAACCGATCGCCAGCATCGCTCACGCCCTCTCGCTGAGCGGCATCGAAAGCCTGGAGAAACGGCTCGCCAACGCCCGACGCGATGAAAGCGACGCCTACGCCCGCCTGTGTTCGCGCGCCGCGCACGCCGCCGGTTTCGCCGGCGCCTGGGCCGCGCGGGAAGAACAGAGCAACCCCGACGAAGTGCTCACCGCCGCCGTGCTACAACACGCCCCGGAACTCGCCGCGCCCGACGCCGGTCCGGTGCCATTGGAAGAGGGCGTCGCGCTACGCGTCAGGCTCGCCGAAACGCTGCGCTTTCCCTATCTTGCGCGCGACTGCGCCGAACTCACCGGCCTGCTGATCCCCCGCGCGCGCACCGTGCTGCTGGCGTTCGAACTGGCGCGTCTCTCCGCCAACGGCTGGTACTGCGAGGAAACCCTCGATCTGCTCGATGCCTGCGCCAGCCATCTGCACCAAGCGTTGCCGGCCTGCATCGCCGAAAGTCACCGCCTGGCGGTCGAACGCGCCCACGAACTGGCCGACAGCGGCCTGCCGCTGAGCGCCTTCGAACTGGCCGGCATCCCCACGCCGAAAGAAGCGCCGAGCGACCGTCCGCCACCCGCAACGCTGCATGCCGAGGTCGACGCCGCAATGCGCGCGATGCGTGACGAACTGGGTCTCGAACGCATCCTGTTCGCCCTGCTCACACCTCGCCGTGACGCCCTGCGCGCGCGCTTCGTGCTCGGCGCCGCCGCTGACGACCCGATACGCGAAGCCACCCTGCCGCTCGGCGACGGCAAGCTGTTCGACATCCTGATGCGCAAGCCCCAGGCGGTCTGGGTCGACCCGGACAATGCCGACGGCTACCGCCGTTACCTGCCCCCGCTGGCCTGGCTGCGCGCGGACGAATTCCTTGCCGTCTCATTATTCGTCGCCGGCCGCCCACTCGGCCTGTTCCTCGCCGACGGCTGGCCGGACGAGCTGCCGACCGCGCAACGCCGCGAACGCTTCGCCCGCTTCCAGGCCCTGTGCCAGCGCGTATCCATGCACATGGCAGGCGCAATGGCTTAATCCGCATTTCTCACCATCCCGCTTCAGACCAACGGCATGGTCGGACGCGCCAATGGCTGGATCGCCGAGAGGAATTTTCTGAAGTCGTCCCATATCAGGGATTACGGGCAACGGAAGAAAATTTCTTGTGAGAACAAGGAACCAGCGAGGGCGCGCGTAATTCACGAATTTTCCGGGCCTGGAGAAAACAGCAGATAATCACGCGAAACATGATACGGGAATGCGGACAGGAGGCGCATCATAGCGCGGAAATCGAAATGAAATGAGTGAGGACCACAAACTCCGGCGAGTTTCCGCAACAACGCTCCGGAGCACGAGGAGCGACCCGGGTGGCCGAAGCTGGCGGAGGAGCAGGGATTCGAACCCTGGATGGGCTATCAACCCATGCCGGTTTTCAAGACCGGTGCATTCAACCGCTCTGCCACTCCTCCATGCGCCGCGCACTATACCGCATAACCCCGGCGGAACCCAAGCCGCTTGACCTCGCCCATGCTTCCGCTATGCTGTGAACATTGTGTCGAATCCGCTGTCTATACCTTGAGTTATCCACACCCCGAACGGGAGAGAATCAATATGCCTTTTGAAAACACCATTGCCCGCGCCGGCGGCGCTTCGCTGGCGACGAACAAGGTGATCAAGAATACCTTTACGCTGCTGTCGGCATCGCTGTTGTTCAGCGCTTTCACGGCATGGCTGTCGATGCGCATGAACTGGCCGCCGCTGGGCTTGGTCGTAACGTTGGTCGGTTTCTATGGCCTGCTTTTCCTTACCGAGAAACTGGCCAACTCGGCTTGGGGCCTGGCTGCGGTGTTCGCGCTGACGGGCTTCATGGGGCTGACGATCGGGCCGATCATCAATGCCTATACCCAGATGTTCAGCAACGGCGCCGAGCTGGTGATGCTGGCGATGGGCGGCACCGGCGTGATCACGCTGGGGCTGGCCGGTTACGCGATGACCACGCGCAAGGACTTCTCTTTCATGAGCGGCTTCCTGGTGGTTGGCGTGATGGTCGCCTTTCTTGCCGGCATCGGCGCGGCGATCTTTCAGATTCCCGCCTTGTCGCTGGCGGTTTCCGCGGCTTTCGTGCTATTGATGTCCGGCATGATCCTGTATCAGGTGAGCGAACTGGTGCATGGCGGCGAAACCAACTATATCCGGGCCACTGTCGGGTTGTTCGTCAGTATCTACAACCTGTTCTTGAGCCTGTTGCAACTGCTGGGCGCTCTCGCCGGCGAGGATTGATCCCGCGTCCCCACGGCCACGGCCGGCCCTCGGGGCCGGCTTTTTCTTGCCTGCGGGAATTTGACAAGCGCCGTCACAGTCAACAAACTAGGCGGCTTTATTCCCGCATGGAAGGGTCATGGCAAGAACCGAATCGTTCGATAAAGAAGCACTGCTGGAATGCGGCTATGGCCGGATGTTCGGCGAGGGCAACGCACAGTTGCCGGTCGGTAACATGCTGATGATGGACCGGATCGTCACGATCAGCGACGAAGGCGGCGCGCACGGCCGCGGACACATCATCGCCGAGCTGGATATCCATCCGGAGATGTGGTTCTTCGAATGCCATTTCCCCGGCGATCCGGTGATGCCCGGCTGCCTCGGGCTCGATGCCATGTGGCAGTTGCTCGGGTTCTTCCAGGTCTGGAGCGGACACCCGGGCAAGGGGCGCGCGCTCGGCGTCAATGAGGTCAAGTTCACGGGCCAGGTTCTGCCCACCGCGACGAAGGTGACGTACTACATCGATATCAAGCGCGTCATGGCGCGCGCGCTGGTGCTCGGCATCGCCGATGGCCGCATGGAGGTCGACGGGCGCGAGATCTACAAGGCCAGGGATCTGCGCGTCGGGCTGTTCCAATCGACCGACGATTTCTGAACGGGTCGCTCAGGCAAGATCCTTGACCAAGGAAGCGCGCAGGTTCTCTGGAAGGGGCGCGACGACTTCGTTGTACTCGGGGTGATCGATGCCGGCGCTGATGGCCTTGCCGGCCTTCGCGGCCTCGACCATCCCGGGGCTGAGCTGAAAGCGCAGAAAATGCACCGATGAGGTTTTGTCGTCATCGCTTCTTTCGAGATCTTCGTCGGCGATCGCCCATACCGGATCGAAGCCGTCGATTCGCATCCAGATCTTGTCCTCGATCCCGACCAGCCGTTTCAGCGCTTCCCGCCGCTCGTCCTCGTCGGGGTATTCGACCATGAAGGTGGCTTTCCAGTTGTCGCCGTCCGGAATCAGCGGGTTGTAGGCTTCCAGCTCTTCTTCAATGCCGGCGGCTTCGAAGATGCGTTCGATGCGCAGCATCTCCTGGATCTGATACTGCATCGTCAGCGCGTCCTCGAAGTACAGCCTGGCGTGGTCACCGATCGGCAGTTGGCGGTCTTGCTTGTGTCGCATCACCCGCGCCCGGAATTCAGGGCGGATCTCGGCGTATTTTTCGAGTGAGAACAGGTCGTCGCGTGTCAATTTGCTCATGGTCAGATTCCGTAGGCCAGTCGTAACAGGGTGATCGGGTGATCGGGGCTGCTGCCATCGTCGAGGCCATTGGCGATGTGTTCGCCGGCCATCGCGCAGTCGCTGGTGTAGTGGTCCGGTTCTGCCTGCCGAACGCGGTTGAATACCGGCTTGCCGATCTTCATCGCATACGGAAAGAATTCTTTCTTGACGGCATAGGTGCCATCATGGCCGGAGCAACGCTCGATGGTGACGAGTTCGGTATCCGGCACCAGCGAGAGGATATCGCGGGTCTTCATGCCGATGCGCTGAACCCGCTGGTGGCAGGCCACATGGTAGGCGACCTTTCCGAGCGGGTTCTTGAAATCGGTTTTCAAGCGACCGCCCTTGTGGCGCAACGACAGGTATTCGAACGGATCGAAGAAGGCCCTTGCGACCTTTTGCACCTGTTCATCGTCAGGGAACAGCAAAGGCAGCTCCTGCTTGAACATCAATACGCAGGAGGGAACCGGCGCGATGAGGTCGTAACCCGCATCGACCAGGCGGGCCAGCTCGGGAATGTTGGCTTCCTTGGCCTTCTCGACCGACTCGAGGTCACCCAGTTCCAGCTTTGGCATGCCGCAGCACTGCTCTTTCTCCGCGAGGGTGACCGGGATGCCGTTGTGCTCGAGCACCCGCACCAGGTCGATGCCGATGCGCGGATCGTTGTAGTTGCCGTAGCAGGTGGCGAACAGCGCGACCTTTCCCGTGGTTCCGTCGGTGGGCACCGCTTCGCCGTTCACCGGGCGAAACCGCTTGCGCAGGGTATCGCTGTGGTAGCGCGGCAGGCGCGCTTTCCTGGCGATCCCCAGTTCGGCTTCGAGAATCTCGCGGAAGCCGTCGGAACGATTAACCGCGTTGACGACCTGAACGACAATCGGGATACCCGCCAGTCGGCCGACGGTGTCGGTGGAGCTCAGCAACTTGTTGCGAAAGCTCGCTCCCTTCTCCCGAAAATGAACCGCCTTGGCGCGCAGCATCAGGTGCGGGAAATCGACGTTCCATTCATGCGGCGGCACATAGGGGCACTTGGTCAGGAAACAGAGGTCGCACAGGTAACAGTGGTCGACCACTTTCCAGTAGTCTTCCTTGGCCACACCGTCGACTTCCATGGTTTCCGACTCATCGACCAGATCGAACAGGGTCGGAAAGGCGTTGCACAGGCTGACACAGCGGCGGCAGCCATGACAGATATCGAAGACCCGTTCCATCTCGGCGAACAGGTCCGACTTGTCCCAAAAGGATCCGGATTTCCATTCGACCGGGTGCCGGGTGGGGGCATCGAGACTTCCTTCACGTGGGCTGGCCATGAGCGGCTCCTGTCTGACTGCTGAACTTGATGAAATAGGGCGGGCTTTCCTCAGCCCCAGGGCTGACGAAAGCCCGCGCTTCGGGGTCCGCCCAGAGACCATCCGGCGCCTGGGCGGACCGCGGGCGGGAACGGCAAGGCATCACCGCTCCCGCATCGCGACCGGGCTTAGCTGTCGAGCGAATCCAACGCTTTCTGGAAGCGGTTGGCGTGCGACCGCTCCGCCTTGGCGAGGGTCTCGAACCAATCGGCGATCTCGTCGAAACCTTCCTCGCGGGCGGCCTTGGCCATGCCCGGGTACATATCGGTGTACTCATGGGTTTCTCCGGCGATCGCGGCCTTCAGGTTGTCCGCGGTGCCGCCGATCGGCAGCCCGGTGGCCGGATCACCGACCTCTTCGAGGTACTCCAGGTGGCCGTGCGCATGGCCGGTTTCGCCCTCGGCGGTGGAACGGAATACCGCGGCGACGTCGTTGTAGCCTTCGACATCGGCCTTCGCCGCGAAGTACAGGTAACGTCGGTTGGCCTGGGATTCGCCGGCGAACGCGGCTTTCAGATTTTCTTCGGTCTTGCTACCTTTCAGAGACATAGGATTCTCCTCCTGAAGTGTGACTTGGGGCGATATGCCCACGGATGCATCCGGCATGATTGCCAGGTGCGGGAACTATAGACGCTCGTCGCGCCCGTCGGAAATTGGAAGTTTATATGATTGCGATAGGCAACGACTATGCCGATACGGTGATTGTTTCCAAATCCGCATAGGTGACGCAACTCAGACCGCTTTCAGCGATCGCCTGCTTCAGCGCCTCTACCGCGCGCGGACGCGGAAAACTCTTGCGCCAGGCAATCGCAACCACTCTTTTCGGACTCTTTTCCTCGAAGCGACGGATACTCAACAGGCGTTGCGAGAAGCGGTCGGCGCCAGCCGCGGTACAGGGCAGCACGGTCACCCCGAGACCGCTCGCCACCATATAACGAATCGTCTCCAGCGAGCCGCCCTCGAGGTTTTTTTGCACCCCCCGATCGCCGCCGCTGGAGTTCAGGCATTCCGGGCAGATCTCGAGCACCTGATCGCGAAAGCAATGACCCGAACCGAGCAGCAGCACCTTTTCGCTCGGAAGTTCCTCCATTCGGATGCGATCGCGCCCGGCCCATGGGTGGGAACTCGGCAACAGCAAAACGAAGGGTTCTTCGTACACCGGCTCGACATTGACGCCCGGTAACGCGAACGGAAGCGAGATGATGATCACATCCAGCTCACCCTGTTTTAGCTTTTCCGCCAGCACCGAGGTATAGTTTTCCTCGATGACGAGCGGCATATCCGGTGTCGATTCCGCCAGCAACGGAATCAGGTGCGGAAACAGATAGGGACCTATCGTATAGATAGCGCCGACCCGCAGCGGACCAGCCAGCTGGTTCTGACCCTGACGGGCAAGTTGCTTGATGCAATCGGCTTCCTCCAGCACGCGCTGCGCCTGGGCGACGATGCGTTCGCCCACCGGGGTGACGCTGACCTCACCCTGTCCGCGCTCGAACAGCGCGACACCCAGCTCATCCTCCAGCTTGCGCACCGCGACGCTCAGCGTCGGCTGGCTGATGAAGCAGGACTCGGCGGCGCGGCCGAAATGCCGCTCCCGTGCGACCGCGACGATATATTTCAGTTCATTCAGGGTCATTAAATCAGTTTGCCCGTGGTTGTTTCACCGCATGCAAGGAGCGCACTATCGTAGCCGCAAAATGCGAAGCCCGCATCCGGATAGTGGAAGCGGCTTTCCGATAATTCAAGATCCCACAAGCTTTGACGATGAAATTGGGCTAGGCTTTTCGCTAGACATTTTATTACAATAGTTTACATTCTCTCAGTTACCGACCAGACCATGCAGCCAGACACACCATTCGAAGACCTGCCCCCCGGCGCGTTGCGTCTGCTGCAGATCACCGACCCCCACATCTTCGGCAACCCCGAAAAGAACTTGCTGGGCGTCGATACCCGGGCCTCGCTGGCCCAGGTCATCGACCGTGTCAGCACCTCGGTCAGCGGACTGGACGCGGTCCTGCTGACCGGCGACATCGTGCACGACAACAGCGATGCCGGCTACCTGGTCGCGCGGGAACTCCTCTCCCGTCTGCACGCGCCGGTGTACGTCCTGCCCGGAAATCACGACGAACGCTCCCGCCTCCCGCTCCTCCAGTCCGGCAACAGCCGCACCGACAAACGGATCGAACTCGGCGACTGGCGGATCCTGATGCTCGATTCCACCCGCGCCGGCGATGAAAGCGGGGAACTGGCGGACAAAGAGCTCCGTATTCTCGAACACGCATTGAACGAACGGCCTGAACGCCATGCGCTGGTATGCCTGCACCATCACCCGGTACCGGTGGGATCGGCCTGGCTGGACAAGATCGGCCTACGGAATTCCGACGCCTTTTTTGAACTGCTCGACCGCCATGCCAATGTTCGCTGCGTATTGTGGGGACATATCCATCAAGCCTTCGATCAACGGCGCAACGGCGTGCGCCTGCTGGGAACGCCATCGACCTGTATCCAGTTCATGCCGGGCAAAACGGATTTCGAGGTCGACGCCCAACCCCCGGGTTACCGCTGGCTGGCGCTGCTGCCCGACGGCGGCATCCGCACCCGGATCGGCCGGGTCGAGCATGTCTCAGGAGGACTGGAACTGGACTCTGAAGGCTATTGAAGCCGAAGTATGCCCGTCGCCCCGAGATTTTCGAGACCGTTCCTCGCGCCCGTGGGCCAGGCGCGGAAGCGAGTCATAGCCCATTCTATGGCGAGTTTCCGCAACGACGCCCACGGGTGCGAGGGGCGGTCGCAGTGGCCGAAAAGTCATGGG
>JALVEB010000056.1 GCA_027008705.1 Sedimenticola sp.
CAACAAGGCCCATTTACCCTCGCGCAGTTCGTAGGCTTCCAGGGTTTGCAGGCCGGGGTCGATCAGCCACAACCAGGGGATGGCGAACTCGGCATACAGCGGCATCTTTTGCGCCCGGTCCAGCCGTGCTGTCGATGGGGAAAGCACCTCGCAGACCCAGTCCGGCGGCAGCTCGAACCAGGCGGTTTCCGGCAGACATGGCATGCGCTCACGCCGCCAGCCGGCGAGATCGGGCACCAGCACGTGGTCGCCGAGATGCAGTTCCGGTTCATCGAATATCCACCAGCCGCCGGGGCCACCACGACCGCGATCGTAGGGCGGGCCAATCTCCATGCCGAGCGTGGAGGCCGCCCGCGCATGTCGTGGCGCGGGGCGCGGCGAGGCATGCAGCTGGCCGTGGACGATCTCGCCCACCAGATGATCCGGCAGTTGTAGCAGATCTTCGTAGGTCGCGAGTTTCTTGGCGGTTTCCGTCATGTTGGCTGCTCCTCTCATCGCGCTCATTGCGCGTACCATGTGGTCTATTCTAGTCCACCCGGCCAGCGCAGCCATTCAGGGACAGGGATTGGAGATCTCCGCGTGCACCGCATCGATCGCTTCGAGCAGGTCGGAAGAGAGTTCGACATCGACGCTGGCGATGTTCTCGCGTAGCTGATCCATGCGCGTCGCGCCGATGATGTTGGCGCTGACGAAGGCGCGGCTGTTGATGAAAGCCAGCGCCAGTTGCGCCGGACTCAGGCCGGCCTCGCGCGCGAGCGCGGCATAACGGCGCGTGGCCTCAACGCCGGCCGGCGTGGTGTAGCGCTGATAGTCGGGAAACAGGGCCAGCCGCGAGTCTGGCGGCGCATCGCCGTGTAGATATTTGCCGCTGAGCACGCCGAAGCCCAACGGCGAATAGGCGAGCAGGCCGACGCGCTCGCGCAGGCTCATCTCGGCCAGGCCGATCTCGAAGCTCCGGTTGAGCAGGTTGTACGGGTTCTGGATCGAGACCACGCGCGGCCAGCCGTGCTTCTCCGCGAGGCACAGGTATTGCATCAGGCCCCACGGGGTTTCGTTGGAGATGCCGATATGCCGCACCAAGCCGTCGCGCACGAAGTCGTTCAGCACGCCGAGGGTCTCTTCGATGGATTCGACCTCTTCGTCGGCCAGTTCGCTGACGCCGAGCTTACCGAAGTAGTTGGCCTCGCGCGCCGGCCAGTGGATCTGGTAGAGGTCCAGCCAGTCGGTTTGCAGGCGCTTCAGGCTGCCGTGCAGCGCTTCGGTCATCTGCGCGCGGTTCAGGCGCGGGCCGCCGCGAATGTGGTCGACCCAGCCCTCGCTGTTGCCGGCGACCTTGCTCGCCAGCACGACGTCGCCACGCCGGCCGCTGCGCTTCAGCCAGTTGCCGATGATGGTCTCGGTCTTGCCATAGGTCTCGGCACTCGGCGGGATGGCGTAGAGCTCGGCGGTGTCGATCAGGTTGACGCCCTGGCTCAGCGCGTAGTCGAGTTGTTCGAAGGCCTCGGCCTGGCTGTTCTGCTCGCCCCAGGTCATGGTGCCAAGCGCGATCAGGCTGACCTGGATGCCACTGTCGCCCAGCGGCCGGTAACGCATCATTGGCCCACCCCGTCGATATAGCGGTCACGCGCCGCCTTGGCGCGACTGAAGATCTTCAATAAGTGATCGCTGTCGCCGCGTTTCAAGGTGTCGGACAGTTCGGTCAACTCGCTGGCGAAGGCCTCCAATTTGGCGCCGATGGCCTCGCTGTTGGCGATGCAGATGTCGCGCCACATCACCGGGTTCGACGAGGCGATGCGGGTGAAATCGCGAAAGCCACCGGCGGCGTAGCGGAAGATCTCGTCATTCTCTTTCATGCGCGCCAGGCTGTCGACCAGCGTGTAGGCGAGCATGTGCGGCAGATGCGAGGTCGCGGCCAGCACCTCGTCATGGTGATCGACCGCCATCTCGACGACCTCGGCGCCGCACAGCCGCCACATCGCCTCGACCCGTGTCAACGCCGCCGGCGCGGTCTCGGGCAACGGCGTCAGGATCACGCGGCGCTGCCGGTAGAGTTCGGCAAAGGCAGCCTCGGCGCCGCTGTTCTCGGTACCGGCGATCGGATGGCCGGGCACGAACCAGGGCGGCATCTCGCCAAACACCGCCACGCAGTCCCGCACCACGCTGCCTTTCACGCTCCCCCCGTCGGTGACCACCGCGTCAGGGGAAAGATGTCCGCGCATCGCTTCGAAGGCGGAGCGCATCGCCCCCAGCGGCACGGCGAGGAAGACGAGATCGGCGCCCTCGACGGCCTCGCCGATGTCGTGGGTATAGCGATCGATGATGCCGAGCCGCATCGCGGTCTCCAGGTTCTCGATGCCACGCCCGCAGCCGACCACCTCGCCGACCGCGCCCTCGGCGCGCAGCGCGCGCGCCAGCGAGCCACCGATCAGGCCGACGCCGATTACCGCCAGCCGCCGGATCATTGCGACAACACCTTTTCCAGCGCGGCCAGGAAGCGCGCGTTCTCCTCCGGCAGACCGATGGTCACGCGCAGATGGCGCGGCAGGCCATAGTTTGCGACCGGGCGCGTGATCACGCCCTCGCGCAGCAACGCCTGATCGACCGCGGCGGCATCGCGCGCGACATCGACGCAGACGAAATTGCCGACCGAGGGGATGACCTCCAGGCCCAGCGCATGCAGACCGGTGACCAACTGCGCCATGCCGTCACGGGCGATACGCACGCCCTCGCGCATGTGCGCCTGGTCTTCCAGCGCAACCTCGGCGGCCAGCAGCGCCAGCCGGCTGACATTGAACGGCTGGCGCACCCGGTTCAGCAACTCGGCGATCGCCGGCGACGACAAGGCGTAGCCGATGCGCAGCCCCGCCAGCCCCCAGGCCTTGGAGAAGGTGCGCGTGACGATCAGGTTCGGCAGCTCGTCGAGCCAGGCGGAGGCATCGGGGTAATCCGGCTCAGCGACATATTCGATATAGGCCTCATCGACCACCGCGATGACATGCGCCGGCAGCGCGTCGAGGAAGTCACGCAGTTCATCGCGCCGCAGCCAGGTGCCGGTCGGGTTGTTCGGGTTGGCGATAAACACCACGCCGGTCTCCTCGCCGACGAGCGCGCGCATCGCCGCCGGATCGTGGCCATAGTCGCGCGCCGGGGCGACGCGTATCGTCGCGCCGACCGCCTGGCTGCTGATCGGGTAGACCGCGAACGCGTGTTCCGAGATCACCACCTCGCGCCCCGGCCACAGAAACACCCGCGCGATCATATCGAGGACATCGTTCGAGCCATTGCCCAGGGTAATGCCCGCGGGATCGATCCGATGGCGTCCGGCGAGACGCGCGCGCAGATCGAAACCACCGCCATCGGGATAGCGGGAGAGCTCGTGAAGCTCGTCTTTCAGCGCCTCGGCCACCCGTGGGCTGGGGCCGAGCGGGTTCTCGTTGGAAGCGAGTTTGATTGCGTTCTGGATACCCAGCTCGCGTTCCAGCTCGGAAAGCGGTTTGCCGGGCGAGTACGGCTTCAAAGCGGCGATACCGGGGGCGATCGCGAAGGATTGGCTCATGTCTTGGGTTACGTCTACGCAAACGACAAGGGATGGCGCACGCCACGGCGATGAAACCGCGGCAGGCCCTTGAAATCGAGTATACCAAGCTCAGGCCCGACATGAGACCGGCGCTTGTCCGATAAACTCAGGACTCGCTCCCGGCGCGCAGCCGTTCGCTGTCGAGGATGGCGATGATCTTGTCGGCATAATGCGGATCCGTGGCGTAGCCGGCCCGTTGCAACGCCCGCAGGTAGCGATGCGGATCCCCCCGGTTTTCGAGCGCCTCATGGTAGCGGGGATTGCCGAGCAGGAACTCGGCATAATCGTCAAACGAGGCCTTCCAGGAATCGTAGGCGCGGAAGGCGGCTTGCTTGCGCACCGCCACGCCCTGTTCGTATTCCAGTGTGCGAACCACCGCGCGCCCGCCACCCCAGCGGGCATCGGCCTTGATGCCGAACAGGTTGTGGGCCGGCGAGCCATCGGCCTTGCGGATCAGATGGCGACCCCAACCGCTTTCGAGCGCGGCCTGGGCGAGCAAGGCCTCGGGGGCCACGCCCAGCCGGCTTGCGGCGGCGCGCGCGGCTGGACGCAGGGTGCGAATGAAATCCTCCGGGCTGTCGAAGCCGGACGGGCTCTCGCGCGCCAGCGGCCGGCCTGGCGGCGCATCCGGCCTGGTGGAAGGCAGCGCCACCAGCGGAAGCGGGGACGGGATGCGGGTTGTAGGCATCTCCGGCGCGACGCCGCCGGTCGCCGAAGCCGCCCCATCGTTGCGCCCAAG
>JALVEB010000057.1 GCA_027008705.1 Sedimenticola sp.
AGACCGCCGACGTGGTGCTGGAGCTGGACGAAAAACACCGCATCCGGCACATGCGAACGGCTTCCGGGGATCCGCTTGACGCCGGTCAAGGCACAATATAATTAGAATACGCTAATATATTGAAATTAGTCATACTCGGGATGCCCATGAAGACGACCCAGCTACTGCTTGCCGGCCTCTCGCTGTTTATCGCGGGCCAAGCTCTCGCGTTGCCCGACGGGCGCGCGCTGTATATCCAGAACTGCAATGCCTGCCACCAGTTTCAGGGTGCCGGAGGCATCGGTCTGCCGCTGAACGCAGCGAAATTCCGCGACTACAGCGACGACTACCTGTTCAAAACCATCCGTAACGGTCGTCCGGGCCGGATCATGCCGGCCTTCCAGGAGATGAGCGATGCCCAGGTGAAGGCCATCGTCACCTTCCTGCGCAAGCGCACCGACACTAAACCGCGCGCCTACGACCCGTCAGCCTTGGCGGGCGACCCGACGCACGGCCGGAAACTGTTCGAGAAACATTGCCAACGCTGCCATGGCGCCGACGGCCAGGGACGCGGCGAAGGCACCGGGGTCACGCTGTCGCGCAAGCGCGCCTTCCTGGTGATGCCGCCGGCGATCGCCAACCCCGGCTTTCAGGCCGCCGCCAGCGACCGGCTGATCCAACAGGTGATCCGCGTCGGCCGGCCCCAATCGGGCATGCCCTCGTTCGCCAGGCTCGGACTCAAGGACCAGGACACCGCCGACCTGGTCGCCTGGATCCGCAAGCTTGGCAAGCGTGTCGCCAAGCGACCGCGCATCGCGCCTGACGAGCCGCCGTCGCATGTGGTCGAATCCCCCTATGACTTCGATACCACCGTCGCCAACGTCAAGCAGGCGCTCGTCGGGGCCAACTTCCGCATCTTCCCGGACCGTTACCTGGAGCAGGGTCTGACCGACGAATTCAGCGTCAACCAGCGTCAGATCGGCATCCGCTTCTGCAACTTCAACAAACTTTACGACATGTTGAAGATCGAGCCCCGCCTCGGCGTCGTGCTGCCGTGCCGGATCACCATTATGGAACGAGCGAACGGCAAGGTACTGCTGGTGGTGCCGAACCTGAAGGTGGTCGCCAGCTGGTTCAACAACGACCAGCTGCTGGCGCTGTGGAAACGCATGGAAGACACCTTCAACGACATCATCGACGAGGTGACGCTATGAGATCGCACGCCATCGCCGTCGTGCTGCTCGCGCTGGCCCTGCTGAGCGGCCCGGCCCACGCCGACAAGATGCTGATGACCCGCGTGCCGATGAAAGCCGATATCGCCATCGAGTACCTGAAGAGCGCGATCGAGGAGTACGGCTACGCCGTCGCCCATGTTCAGATGTGCGACAGCGGCATGAAGGGTTTCGGCCTGGAATCGGATGTCTATCGCGTGGTGTTCTTCGGCAAGATCGACGAGGTCCGTCGCATCGTCGCGAAGCATCCCGGCTTCGCCGCCTACCTGCCGCTGAAGATCGCCGTCGTCGCCGAGCGTGGCGAGACCGTGATGTCAGCGGTCAACCCACGCACTTTCGACGCCTACTACCCGAAGGACCGCGAGATGAAGATACAGTTCGGCCGCTGGCGCAACGACATCCTGGACATCTTCGACGAAGTCTACCGCGCCGCCGGCGGCAAGGTCGCACGCCGACTCCCGTCCAACACGCCCTGAGCGGGAAAAAACGCGGTGCGGATGAGGCCGGGAGCACCGCTCTGCTATAATAGCTGTATATAAATACAGTATTCCGTGCCGATGAAGCTCACTCGCCGCCAGACCGAGATCCTCAATCTGATCCGCCGACACATCGAGGCGCGGGGCGCCCCGCCGACCCGCGCCGAGATCGCCCGGGCCTTCGGTTTCCGTTCCCCCAATGCCGCCGAGCAACATCTGCGCGCGCTCGAACGCAAGGGAGCGATCCAACTCCGGCCCGGTGAATCCCGTGGCATCCAGTTGATCGACACCATCGACACCGATGGCAAGCTGCCGCTGGTCGGACGGGTCGCCGCCGGCAATCCGGTGCTTGCGAGCGAGCATATCGAGGACCAGGTGGCGTTATCGCCCGAGCTGTTCTCCCCGCGCGCCGACTACCTGCTGCGGGTGCGTGGCCTGAGCATGCGGGATGCCGGCATCCTCGATGGAGATCTGCTCGCGGTGCATCGCACGCCCGAGGCGGAGAACGGTCGGATCGTCGTCGCCCGCATCGACGACGAGGTCACGGTAAAACGCTTTCGCCGCCACGTCCACTGGCGGCATCGCGTCGAGCTGCTGCCCGAAAACCCGGATTTCCCGCCGATCGTGCTCGACCTGCGCAAGCAAGCCCTGGTGATCGAAGGCATCGCGGTCGGCCTGCTGCGTCACGGCGACGCCTTTGTCCCTGGCCGCTCATGACGAGGCATCGCGGCAGCGGAATTCCGCGACAGGCTCCGATTCCGAGCCACCACCTGGGGCATGCTTTCCGCTACCGGGTTGTCGCCATCCAGATCAAGGGATGACGCCGAATCCGTCACCATCGCGGAGGAAAAACCATGAACAAGCTCGACCGACTCTTACAACAGCGTCCCGGCCAGGACATCTGGCGCGGCGGCCGCGGACAGACGCGCCAGGCAGCCACCGTGAGCAGCGGCCACGCAGCGCTCGACGCCGCGCTCGCCGGTGGGGGCTGGCCACGCGGCGCGCTGTGCGAACTGCTCACCGAGACCAGCGCGCCCGGCATCATCACTCTGCTCGCCCCGGCGGTGGCGCAACTGGCCCGCGAGCGCCGCTGGATCGCGCTGATCTCGCCGCCGTCGCGGCCTTGCGCAACCGCCTTTTCCGCCCACGGCATCGATCTCTCGCGTTTGCTGCTGGTACGCCCGCGCAAGGCGGAGCAACAAGCATGGGCGTTGGAACAGGCCCTACGCGCAGGCAGCTGTAGCGCCGTACTGGCCTGGAGTGGTGAATCCTTCTCGCGCACCCAACTGCGCCGCCTGCAACTCGCCGCGCGCGACGGAGATTGCCAGGGATTTCTGATCCGGCCCGCGCGCCACGCCGCCAGACCCTCGCCGGCGGCGCTGCGCCTGATGCTGCAACCACGGGCGAACGGCCTGCGGATCGAGATCCTCAAGCAACAGGGAGGCTGGCCGGTGGAGGGCTTCATCCTTCCCTGGCCGACACGGCACTGAGCATGCACTGGCTGGCGATCCACTTCCCCGCTCTGGCGCTGGAGGCCTTGCTCCCGGACCACGCCGACCGTGGTCCCCACGCGGTCATAACGCATGAACGGCAGCGTCGCGTCATCCACTGCGCGAACGCGGCGGCGGCCGCCGCCGGGGTCCAGGCCGGCCAAGCCATTGCAAGCGCGCGCGCGCTGTGCGCCGATCTGCGCCTGCTGGAGCGCGATCCAGAGCGGGAACGACAAACGCTCGAGCGACTCGCGGCCTGGGGATGGCGCTTCAGCGACCAGCTCAGCCAGGAACCGCCCGACCTGCTGTTGATCGAGATCGCACGCAGTCAGAAACTGTTCGGCGGCGCACGCGCGTTGATCGACGCCGTGCGCAAGGGCCTGAAAAAGCTGGATCTGACACACAGGTACTGCGCCGCGCCGACGCCGGCCGGCGCGGCGCTGCTGGCGCGCGCCGGCTACCAATGCAATTTTCGCGATCCCGCCGCGCTCCGACGCGCGCTGGCCCATGTGCGACTCGACCTTCTGCCTCTCGAACGCCAGGCCTTGAGCCTGCTGCACGACAGCGGCCTGCGCCACGCCGCCGAGTTGCTCCAACTGCCCCGCGACGAGCTCCAGCTCCGCCTCGGACGGGATTTTGTCGCCTGGCTGGACCGGCTCGAAGGCCGCCTGCCCGATCCCCGGCCGCATTACCGTCCCCCGCCCCGCTTCGAGCGGCGCCTGAACCTGCCGGCCGACGCCGAATCGACGCACCGGCTGCGCTTTGCCGTCCAGCGGCTGCTGCATCAGCTGTGCGATTACCTGAACGACACCCAGCAGGCCGCCCTACGACTCGACTGGCAGCTGCATTTCAATGATGGAGAAGAAAGCGGATTTTCGCTCCATCTCCCGCGTCCGCGGCGCGACACGGAGGCTCTGATGGAACTCATGCGGGAAAGACTGGAGCGGATCGAGCTGGTCGCTCCGGTGCGCGAGCTGGAACTGCGCGTCACCCACCTGGAACCCTGGGCCGGCGAACCCGGCGAGCTGTTCGACAACGCCGGCGCGCCCGATTCCAACCTGCCGGCGCGCCTGTGCGCGCGGCTTGGCGACGAAGCGGTACGCGGCCTGACGG
>JALVEB010000058.1 GCA_027008705.1 Sedimenticola sp.
ATGGTTACCGAAGCAATCAAGACGATGGAGATCGAGGGCGAACGGCTTGATCGGGAATCGGTGGTCAACTCGATCGCCGCCATGATGGGCTTCCTGCCTGGCAAGGGCCTGTCGTCGGATCGGAAGGCGGAGGGTGTGGCACGCCTGATGACCGATGTCCGGCAACACTGGGATCAGCCACTGACCCGCAATTTGCTTTGCGCCTGGCAGGCGGCGGTTTTGTCTGACTCCGGATTTTTCCGACTCGGTGATTACCGGGACGACGGGATGCAGGTCGTCTCCGGCGCAGTCGGTCGCTACAAGGTTCACTACGAAGCACCACCGCCGGATCGCGTCGAAGCGGAGATGGATCGCTTCATCCACTGGTACAACGATTCGCGCGGTGAATTGCCCGGCCCCCTGAGGGCCGGGGTGGCGCATCTATGGTTCGAGAGCATTCATCCATTCGAGGATGGCAACGGCAGGGTCGGGCGGGCCATCGCCGACCAGGCGCTCTCTCAGGATCTGGGTTTCCCGACCCTGGGTTGCCTGGCCACGGCGATCGAGCGGAACAAGAAGGCCTACTACCGCGAGTTGAGCGCTGCCCAGCGCAACGATGCCCATATCCAATCCTGGCTTGGTTTCTTCACGCAGATGACGGTCGAGGCCCAGCGGATCGCGCTGAAGCAGGTCGATTTCATTCTCGATAAGGCGCGCTTCCATGACCGATTCGGCGATCATCTCAATGACCGCCAGGCCAAAGTGCTCGATGCGGTCTTTCGCGGCGGCCCGGATCGGGTTGCGCGAGGCATCACGCGCAAGGATTACCTGAAGATCGCCAAATGCTCCGACAGCACGGCTGGCCGCGACATTGCCGGCCTGGTCAGAACCGGCGCGATCGCGAAGGTGCCGGGCACCGCGACCCGCAATGTCCGGTACCTATTGGCAATGTCCAGCATCGGCCATCGCGCCGATCGCGATGGGCCTGCCGGTCTGGCGCGACCGTTGTTTCGATCCTCCGGCGCCGACGGGCAGTTGTTCAATGCCAATCCCGCGATCCGCTATGACGGCCCGGTCGTGGCGGTCGATGACCGCCACGTCATCCAGCGGATCGCCTCGCGCACCTTCGTCGCGCATCCGCTCGATTCCCTCAGCGATCGTCCCCAGGTGGGGGCGGTCGTATCCATCCGCCACGGCCACGTCACCGCTCCGGCACACCGGGACGAGCGCGGCATCAACCGGTAGGAGGCCAACATGGCAGACGACGACCGGCATCGCCTCGCGGTCGCCAGCCTCCTTTACGCGGCGACCCTGTGGGGCATGGTCTGGTACCCGCTGCGCTGGCTCGATGCGGCCGGTCTGAACGGCCTCTGGCAATCGGTGATCAGCTATGGCGCGGCGCTGCTGGTGGTATTGCCGTTCTATCGCGGGCGCGCCGGCGAACTGCGTCGCCGCTGGCCGCGCCTGACGCTGATGGCGCTGGCGATCGGCTGGTGCAACATCGCCTTCGTGCTGGCGATGCTCGAGGGTGACGTGCTGCGCGTGCTGCTGTTCTTCTACCTGTCCCCGCTGTGGACTATCCTGCTCGGACGTCTGTTTCTCGGCGAGCGCCTGACTGTCAGGGTGCTCGTCGGCCTGGCCGCCGGGCTCGCCGGCATGGTGGCGATGTTGTGGCGTCCGGAGCTGGGCTTCGATGGGCCGCGCGCGCGCGCCGACTGGCTGGCGCTGAGCGCGGGCTTCGGTTTCGCGCTCGCGAACGTGCTGGTGCGCTATCTGCGGGATGTCAGCATCGTCGGCAAGACGCTGGTCTCGTGGCTCGGGGTGCTGGTGATCGGGCTGGCCGCGCTGCTGCTGTCCGGTCCGGCCTGGCCGGAGGCCACGCCCGCGGCCTGGTGGGGCGCGCTGGCGCTCGGCGTGATCGGCTTCGTCTCGATGAGCTTCGCGGTGCAGTACGGCGTCACCCACATGCCGGTGCAGCAATCCTCGGTGATCCTGCTGTTCGAGCTGGTGGCTGGAGGGGTTTCGGCCTGGTGGCTGGCCGACGAGAGTCCGCGTGTGACAGAATGGCTCGGCGGCCTGTCGATCGTCGCCGCCGGCCTGATCGTGCAATGGAGATCTCCCGATGCCGAATGTCACTGACCTGCACCATGTCTCGGTGATCGTCGCCGATACCGCGCGCAGCCTGCGCTTCTACCGTGACCTGCTGGGCCTCGCGGTCGACCCGTCGCGACCGGATCTCGGCTACCCCGGGGCCTGGCTGAACGTCGGTACCCGTCAGATCCACCTGCTTCAGGTGCCGGACCCGGACCCCTCACCCAGGCCGATGTGGCGTCCGCGCCTGCCGCGTCGCGAGCGCGTCGGCGCGATGAGCCGGCGGCGGGTCGCGCCGCAACCGGTGCATGGCGGGCGCGATCGCCATTTCGCGCTGTGGGTGACCGACTTGAGCAAGGTCATCGCGGCGCTCGAGGCGGCCGGCATAGACTATCGTCTCAGTCGTTCCGGGCGGCGCGCGCTGTTCTGCCGCGATCCGGATGGCAACGCGGTGGAGTTGATCGAAACCGAAAATCCTATCCAAGCACGGGAGCACTCTCGATGAGCAAGACAGTCGGAATTCTCACCGCCGGCGGCGACAGCCCCGGCCTGAATGCCGCGATCCGTGGCGTCGGCAAGGCGTTGCGCGGTCGGGGCGCCAGGATCATCGGTTTTCGCGATGGCTTTCGCGGTCTCGTGGAGAACCGCGTGATGCCGCTCGACGGCGAGGCGCTCTCCGGCATCCTGACCGTCGGCGGCACCATCCTCGGCACCAGCCGCGACAAGCCGCACAAGATGAACATCGACGGCGAGACCCGCGACATGACCGCGACCATCGTCGAAAACTACCAGGCCCATGGTCTCGACGCGTTGGTCTGCATCGGCGGCGGCGGCACGCAGAAGAACGCCCTGCGCCTGCTCGACGCCGGCCTGAACATCATTACGATGCCGAAGACCATCGACAACGACGTGGCGATGACCGACACCACCTTCGGATTCGATACCGCGCTGGGCATCGCCACCGAAGCCATCGACCGCCTGCATTCCACCGCGCACAGTCATCACCGCGTCATCGTCGTCGAGATCATGGGCCATCGAGCCGGCTGGCTGGCGCTCGGTTCCGGCATCGCCGGTGGCGCCGATGTGATCCTGTTGCCGGAGATTCCGTACCGCATCGAAAACCTCGCCGAAGCCATCCTCGAACGCATGCGCCAGGGCAAGAACTTCAGCATCGTCGCGGTCGCCGAGGGCGCGCTGCCGCACGAACAGGCCGCCGAATTGCGTGCCGCGGAAGCGCGCAAGGCCAACAGCGACAGCAAAAAGGAAAAGCGCGAGGCAAAGGCTTTGATCGCCCAGCTCGAAAAGCGCTATGCCGACCATACCGTGATGCTCGCGCACCAGATCGAAGAAGCCACCGGGCTGGAATCACGCGTCACCATCCTCGGCCACCTGCAACGCGGCGGCACGCCATCGGCCGCCGACCGCCTGCTCGGCACCCGTCTCGGCGCGGCCTGCGCCAGCCTGATCATGGACGGCGTCAGCGGCGTGATGGTCGCGGCGCGCGGCGACGAGGCCAAGCCGGTGCCGCTGCGCGACGTCGCCGGACGCAAGAAACTGGTGCCGCCGGATCACGCCTGGGTGCGCGCCGCGCGCGAAGTCGGCGTGTGCTTTGGTGATTGAGGCAGGGCAGCGAATGCCGCGAACGGAGCGGCCTTCGTGCTGGAATCCTCGGGGTTCTCGCTGCTCCTTGCGGCCGTGGTGGGATCAATCGAACAGGCCATGCAGGAACCAGCCGCCGTTGCGCAGATCATGGTAGATCCACAACCGGCGGTGGCGGCTGTCGCGGGCCAGGTAGTAGTCCCGGCGCATCGGATGGGCGTCCCACCAGCCGCTTTCGATCCGCTCGACGTCGCTTTCGATGCGCAGCGGCCCTTGCAGCCAGGGGCGACCATCGAGGATCGCGAGACGCCGCGCGCGCGGCAGCAGCCATGCCGGGCGCTCCACGCGCCGTAGGAGTGGGGCGCCGGCGCCTTCCTCCGGTCGAGGCTCGCGGCTGGCGTATTCCGGACGATGCTCGGCAAGCTCCGTCAGGCCGCGTACCGCTTCGTCGCCAAGCCGCGCGCACAGGCGCGCCGGCAGGTTGGAGTCGGGCGCGCCGGCGTTGTCGAACAGCTCGCCGGGTTCGCCGGCCCAGGGTTCCAGGTGGGTGACGCGCAGTTCCAGCTCGCGCACCGGAGCGACCAGCTCGATCCGCTCCAGTCTTTCCCGCATG
>JALVEB010000059.1 GCA_027008705.1 Sedimenticola sp.
ACCCTGGCGAAGGTCGGTGAGGTGGTGCGTCGCGGCCAGATCATCGCGACGGTCGGCTCGAGCGGTCGCTCGACCGGCCCCCATCTGCATTTCGAGGTGCTGCGCGACGGCCAGCCGGTCGACCCGGCCGCCTATGTGCAGCTCTCCGTCCCGGCGCGCAAGGGCTGAGTCCCGTGCCGCGCGGTGGGTCGCGTTCGCGGCCCGGTCCATCATCTTCATTCCAATTGTTTTCTGAGATAGCAGCCCATGTTCCGTAAGATCGCCAGAAAGGTATTCGGCAGTCGCAACGATCGCCTGGTCAAGCGCATGTTCCAAACAGTAGAAAAGATCAACGCGCTCGAGCCGGAGGTCGAGAAGCTGTCGGACGATGCGCTGCGCGCGCGCACCGGGGAGTTCCGCGAGCGCCTCGCCGCCGGTGAAACCCTCGACGAGCTGCTGCCGGAGGCCTTCGCGACGGTACGCGAGGCGAGCCGGCGGGTGCTCGGCATGCGTCATTTCGATGTCCAGCTGATCGGCGGCATGGTGCTCCATCAGGGCAAGATCGCCGAGATGCGCACCGGCGAGGGCAAGACCCTGGTGGCGACGCTGGCGGCCTACCTGAACGCGCTGCCGGGCAAGGGCGTGCATGTGGTCACGGTCAACGATTATCTGGCGCGTCGCGACGCCGACTGGATGGGGCGGATCTACCGCTTTCTCGGTCTCGAGGTCGGCGTCATCGTCAGTAACCTGGGGCCGGACGAGCGCAAGGCCGCCTATGCCGCCGATATCACCTATGGCACCAATAACGAGTACGGTTTCGATTATCTGCGTGACAACATGGCCTTCTCGGCCGATCAGCGCGCCCAGCGAGGCCATTATTTCGCGATCGTCGATGAGGTCGATTCCATCCTGATCGATGAGGCGCGCACGCCGCTGATCATCTCCGGTCCGGCCGAGGACAGCTCGGAACTCTACACCCGCATCAACGAGATCATCCCGAAGCTGACCCGTCAGGAACCGATCACCAACGACGAGGGCAAGCCGGATTTCGGCCCCGGCGATTACTCGGTCGACGAGAAGGCGCGCCAGGTTCACCTCAGTGACGAGGGCCATGAACACGTCGAGCGGTTGCTGATCGAGATGGGCCTGCTCGATGAGGCCTCCAGTCTTTATGACACCGCCAACATCATGTTGATGCACCATGTCAACGCGGCGTTGCGCGCGCACACCCTGTTCCAGCGCGATGTCGATTACATCGTCAAGGACGGCGAGATCGTCATCGTCGATGAATTCACCGGGCGCACGATGCCGGGGCGGCGCTGGTCCGAGGGTCTGCACCAGGCGGTGGAAGCCAAGGAGGGGGTGCCGATCAAGGCGGAGAATCAAACTTTGGCCTCGACCACCTTCCAGAACTACTTCCGTCTCTACGAGAAGCTCTCCGGCATGACCGGCACGGCGGATACCGAGGCCTATGAATTCCAGCAGATCTATGGCCTGGAGACCGTCGTCATCCCGACCAACCGGCCGATGATCCGTGACGACCAGGGCGATCTGGTGTTCCTGACGCAACAGGAGAAGTTTGCGGCCATCGCCGAGGACATCGAGGACTGCGTCAAGCGCCAGCAACCGGTGTTGGTCGGCACCGCGTCGATCGAGACCTCCGAACTGCTGTCGAAGATGCTGAAGCAGAAGGGCATCCCGCACGAGGTGCTCAACGCCAAGCAGCACGAGCGCGAGGCGATGATCGTCGCCGAGGCGGGCAAGCCCGGCGCGGTCACCATCGCCACCAACATGGCGGGTCGCGGTACCGACATCGTGCTCGGCGGCAACCTCGAGGTCGAGAAGGCCGCGCTCGGTGAGAATCCCGATCCGGAGCGACTCGAGGCGCTGGAGGCTGACTGGAAGCAGCGTCACGAGACCGTGATGAAGGCCGGCGGCCTGCGCATGATCGGCACCGAGCGCAATGAATCCCGGCGCATCGACAACCAGTTGCGCGGGCGCTCGGGTCGCCAGGGCGATCCGGGCTCGACGCGCTTCTACCTGTCGCTGGAGGACAACCTGATGCGCATCTTCGCCTCGGATCGCGTCTCCGGCCTGATGCAGAAGCTCGGCATGAAGCCGGGCGAGGCGATCGAGCACCCCTGGGTCAGCCGCGCGATCGAGAATGCCCAGCGCAAGGTCGAAGCGCGTAACTTCGATATCCGCAAACAGCTGCTCGAGTACGACGACGTCGCCAACGACCAACGCAAGGCGGTTTACGAGCAACGCAACGAGCTGATGGATTCCGAGGATATCTCCGACACCATCGAGGCGTTGCGCGTCGATGTCGTCAACAAGGTCATCGACCGTTACATCCCGCCAAACAGCATCGAGGAGCAATGGGACATCCCCGGTCTCGAGGCCGCGCTGAAGGAGGAGTTCGCGCTCGACGCGCCGGTCCACGAGTGGCTGGAGAACGAGGACGAGCTGCACGAGGAGACCCTGCGTCAGCGCATCGTCGACGAGCTGACCCGCATCTACAAGGAGAAGGAGGCCCTGGTTGGCTCCGAGGGCATGCGTCAGTACGAGAAGGGCGTGATGTTGCAGGTGCTCGACACCCTGTGGAAGGAACATCTCGCGGCGATGGACTACCTGCGTCAGGGCATCCATCTGCGCGGCTATGCGCAGAAAGACCCGAAGCAGGAGTACAAGCGCGAGGCCTTTGAGATGTTCTCGAACATGCTCGAATCCCTGAAGCACGAGGTCATCAGTCTGCTCTCGCATGTCGAGGTGCGGGATCGCCCGCCGGAGACCGGGATGCAGGCGATCCCGGAGGATGCCTTCCAGTTTCAGCATGAAGAGTTCACCGGTTTCGGCGAGGCGCCGGAATCGCCCGAGGACGGCGAGGATCAGGCTGAAAAGCCGGCCCCGTTCGTGCGTGAAGGACGCAAGATCGGCCGCAACGAACCCTGCCCGTGCGGTTCGGGAAAGAAGTACAAGCAGTGTCACGGCAAGCTGTCGTGAGCGCGCGCGTCGCCGGGGTGCGGCTTGCGGCGACCGCGGCCGGCATCTGCTATCAGGGGCGTGACGATCTGGTATTGATCGACTGCGGCGGGCGGGCCAGCGTCGCGGCGGTGTTCACCCGCAACGCCTTTTGCGCCGCGCCGGTACGGGTCGCGCGCGAGCATCTGGCCGCCGGCGCGCCGCGTTATCTGCTGGTCAATGCCGGCAACGCCAACGCCGGCACCGGCGAGCCGGGTCTGCGCGCGGCGCGCCGATGCTGTGCCATCGCCGCGCGCGCGCTGGGCGTCGAGGCCGGGGCGATGTTGCCGTTCTCTACCGGCGTGATCGGTGAGCCCTTGCCGTTGGAGCCGTTCGAACAGGCCCTGCCGGTGCTTGCCGAAGCGCTCGACGAGGACGCCTGGGATGCCGCCGCGCGCGCGATCATGACCACCGACACCGTGCCCAAGCGGGTCACACGCACGGCCACGATCGACGGTCATGCGGTAACAGTCACCGGGATCGCCAAGGGGGCCGGCATGATCCGGCCGGACATGGCGACGATGCTGGCCTATGTCGCCACCGACGCCGCGGTACCGCGGGCCTTGTTGCAGACGATGCTCGAGCGGGCCGTCGCGCCGAGCTTCAACAGCATCACCGTCGACGGCGACACCTCCACCAACGATGCTTGCGTGCTGATCGCCAGCGGCGCCGGCGGCCTGCGCATCGAAGCCGCCGACAGCGAGGCCGCGCGCGCCTTGCAAGCCTTGGTCGACCGCGTCTGCCTGGCGCTCGCGGCCGACCTGGTCCGTGACGCGGAGGGCGCGACCAAGCTCGTCGCGATCCGCGTCGAACAGGCCGCCAACGAGGCCGAGGCGCGTCGCGTCGCCTATACCGTCGCCCATTCTCCGCTGGTCAAGACCGCATTGTTCGCTTCCGACCCGAACTGGGGACGCATCCTCGCCGCGGTCGGCCGCGCCGGCATCGAGGGGCTCGTCATCGAGCGTGTCGCGATCTGGATCGGACAGCTGCGTATCGTCAGTCGGGGCGGTCGCGACCCGGGCTACACCGAGGAAGCCGGTCAGGCCGCGATGGCGCCGCGCGAGCTCGAGATCCGTATCGCGCTCGGACGCGGCGATGCCGAGGCGCGTGTGCTGACCTGCGATCTCTCCTACGACTATGTGCGCATCAACGCGGAGTACCGGACCTGATCGAGGTCGCTGTCGCCGTCATCGAGGACGCCGAAGGCCGCGTGCTGATCCAACGCCGAGCCGCCGGCGCCCATCAGGGCGGCCTGTGGGAGTTCCCCGGCGGCAAGCGCGAGCCGGGCGAGTCCCTGGCCGATGCGCTCACGCGCGAGGTCGATGAAGAGCTTGGCGTTCGCGTGCTCGCCCACCAGCCGCTGATCCGCTTGCGTCATGACTACGGCGACCGCAAGGTGCTTCTCGATGTGCATCGCGTCACCCGCCATGCCGGCGAGCCGCGCGCGCGCGAGGGTCAGCCTTGGCGCTGGGTCTTCCCGACAGAGCTGCCTGCCTGGCCGATGCCGGCCGCCGACCGGCCGATCATCGACGCCCTCCGTCTGCCGCCTTACTATGCGATTACGCCATCGACGCTGACCCGCCCGGCGGCGGTCGCCGCCTGGCTGGAGAATCAGCTTGCCGCCGGCCGGCGCTTGTTGCAGCTGCGCCTGCCCGCGTTCACGCCGTCCGCGCTGCGGGCCTGCGTGCCCGGGCTCGCGGCGCGCGCCCATGCCTCCGGCGCCTGGCTGTTGATGAACAGCGCTGACAGCGATTGGCTGGCGCTCGGCATCGATGGCCTGCACCTGCCGGCGCGCGCCCTGGCGACGCCGCCGGAACGGCTCGGTTGGCCTTCGGGTGCTTCCTGCCACGACGCTGGCGAGCTGGCGCGCGCGGCGCAAGCCGGGGTGACCTTCGCGCTGTTGTCGCCGGTCTGCGCAACCAGTAGTCATCCCGAAGCGCGTCCGCTCGGTTGGCAAGCTTTCGCGCGGCTGGTCGATAATGTGGACAGGCCGGTCTATGCATTGGGCGGGCTGGGCGCCGAAGACTTGGCGCGCGCGCGCGCCGCCGGAGCCCAGGGCATCGCCGGGATCCGGCAGTTTCTGGAGGAGCGGGGTGAGAAGCACCAATAAGCTGTGGCTGTTCTTCGTGCTGGTGGCCGCGGGCCTGATCTACGCCTACTCGCTGGTCGGCAAGCGTTTCGCCGAGCGCGCCGCGCATCGCGCGGCGCATGGCGGCGCGTCGCGCCAAGCTTCGGTATTGCATGCCGAGGCGGGTTGCGATCCAGAGCGCGCGCCCTGCGCGGCCTACGGCCATTCCGCTGCGCTGGTGTTGCAGGCGCGTTGGCTGAAGAGCGGTGAGCTGGCGGTGGCGGTCGGCGAGGTCGGATTTCCGACCAGCGGGCTCGATGGCGCCGAGCTGCTGCTGTTGCCGCGAGGCGCGAAGCGGGGTTTCCGCGCGGTCTACTCCGACGGTGGCTGGAAAGCGGTGTTTCCGCTGGCGTCGGATACGCGCGGCCTCGAGGTGAGGCTGCGTGACGCGAAACGGGTCTGGGTGGCCGACTTTCCGCTGCCGAAAAGCGATTGAACGGGGTGATTCAATCGCCTTCCCGCTCGTCGCCCGGGTTCGGGATCGAGGCCGGCTCGCCGGGGATGCGACGTGATTCGTCGAACCATTCACCGAGATCGATCAGGCGGCAGCGCTCGGAACAGAACGGGCGGGTATCGGCCTGGTTCCAGTCGACCGGCTTGCGGCAGATCGGGCAGGGGTGGACGCGCGGTTTCACAGCAGGCAGGCGGTCAGTTGGAAGGCGATGTCGTAATCCGCCGGCACGGGTCGGCTCAGGCCCCGGCTCATGTCGATGAAGCGTATCGTGTAGCGGTGCTTGCCGCCGCTGACCTCGACATGGCATGGGATCGCCGGATCCAGGCCGATGCGGAGCAGGCGCGCGATGCGACCTTCTTCCTGATCGTGCTGATAGACGCCGCGCGTCGCATGGCGTGGCTCGGCGACCGCGCTGTCGCGAATCAGCGAGAGCAGCAGGTCGGTGGCGCGGCGCACCGGGGCCAGTTCGCTGAGCCATTCGGCGAGATCGGCGCGGCGCTGATCGGCGGGTTTCTGCAGCCAGTAATGCAACGCCGGCAGGTCGAACGAGCAGTCGCCTCCGGGGATCGCGCTGCGCTGGGCCACGCTGGTGAGGAATTCATCGCAGCGCAGTTTCTGGCCGATCTGGCCCGGCTGGTTTCGCAGCTGGGCGACGACCCGGTTGAGGCGTTCCAGGGTTTCATCGAGGCGGCCGGTATCGATGCCGGCGCTGCGCTGGATGCCTTCGAGTACGTTGATCAGGCGATCGGTTTCCTTCAGGAGCTCGGATTTGAGGTCGCTGCGGGTCAGCGCGCAGGTGGTGTCGAGGATCGCCCGGATGCACTGGCGGGCGTTCCACGGTTCATCGCGCCCCATGTGGAAGGCGATTTCATCGAACAGGCGTTCGAGACGCAACAGCGTGCGCATGCGTTCGTTCAATGGATGTTCGTAGAGGATGAGGTCAGACATCGCCATCGGATCCCGCGCGAAAGCATCCATTTTCCGCTATTTGACCGGTGGCGTAAACTCCCGTTGGGCGAGTTCAAGGTAGAATCGGTGAAGCGCGCGCACCTGCTCGTCCAGTCGCGCGGGCGGGCCGTCATTGTCAATGACCTCATCGGCGATGCGGCGGCGCGCGGCTTCCGGAGCCTGGCTGGCGAGAATCGCCTCGACCGCCTCGCGTGATTCCCCGTCTCGCCGCATCACGCGCTGGATGCGGGTTTCGCGCGCGGCGCTGACCAGCAGCACGCGCTCGGCAAGGTCGATGAAGCCGGCCTCGAGCAGCAGCGGAATCACCAGCAGGACATAGGGCGCGTCGGCGTTCTCGGCCTGTCGTTCCAGGCGTTCGCGGATCAACGGATGGAGCAGTTCGTCGAGCCGTTGGCGGATCGCCGGGTCGCTGAACGCGGCGGCGCGCAGCGCGCGGCGCTTCAGGCTGCCATCGGCGGCGAGAAAACGTTGTCCCCAGGTATCGCGAATCGCTTCCAGGCCGGGCTCGCCCGGCGCGACGATCTCGCGCGCGATGCGATCGCTGTCGATGACCGGCGCGCCGAGGGCGGCGAAGCGCGCCGAAACCGCGGTTTTCCCGCTGCCGATGCCGCCGGTCAGCGCGATGCGCAGGCTCACAAGCCGGAAAACCGCAGGTACGCATGGTTGATCGCCGGCCCCCACAGCAGCGCGATCCAGCCGGCGATCGCCAGATAGGGGCCGAACGGGATCGGCTTGCCGCGCTCGTGACGGCGCAACGCGATCAGGCTCAGCCCGGTGACGGCGCCGACCAGCGACGCGATCAGCAGGATCTGTGGCAGCATCTGCCAGCCCAGCCAGGCGCCGAACAGCGCAAGCAGCTTGAAATCACCGAACCCCATGCCCTGTTTCCCGGTGACCAGGCGAAATGCCTGGAATACCAGCCACAGGACAAGATAGCCGGCGATCGCGCCGATCACCGCCGAGCGCAGGTCGGTGAAGATCGCGAACAGGTTCACGAACAGACCGAGCCACAGAAACGGCAGGGTCAGTTGGTCCGGCAACAGCTGGGTGTCATAGTCGATCATCGCCAGCGCGACCAGCACCCAGGTGAAGACCAGCCCGGCGGCGGTCTGCCATGACGGGCCGAAATGCCAGGCGACCCCGAGCGAGAGCAGGGCGGTGGCCAGCTCGACCAATGGGTAGCGCGCGCTGATCGGGGTTTCGCAGTGGGCGCAGCGCCCGCGCAGCAACAGCCAGCTGACGATCGGGATATTCTGCCACGCGGCGATCGCATGGCCGCACGACGGGCAGCGCGAGCGCGGTTTCGACAGGCTCAGCGGTTCGGAGGCGGTTTCCGGATCGAGACCCAGGTATTCTCGGCATTCGGTGCGCCAGTCGCGCTCGAGCATGCGCGGCAGGCGGTGGATCACGACATTCAAAAAGCTGCCGACGGCAAGGCCGAGCAGCCCGATCCAGGTCAGAAACCAGCCCGGATGGGCGAGCAGGAAATCCGGCATCCGGCCGCTACTTGCCGAGCACGGCCTGACCCATCTGGAAGATCGGCAGGTACATGGCGGTGACCAGGCCGCCGACGATCACGCCGAGAACGACCATGATCAGCGGTTCGAGCAGGCTGCTGAGGGCATCGACGGCATTGTCGACCTCCTCTTCATAGAAATCGGCCACCTTGCCCAGCATCGAATCCAACGCGCCGGATTCCTCGCCGATCGCGACCATCTGGTTGACCATGTGCGGAAACAGCGGCTGCTGCTTCATCGACAGGGTCAGCGACTGGCCGGTGGCGACGTCCTCGCGCATTTTCAGCACCGCGTCGGAATAGACCACGTTGCCGGTGGCTCCGGAGACCGATTCCAGCGCTTCGACCAGGGGCACGCCGGCGGCGAACATCGTCGACAGCGTGCGCGCGAAGCGCGCGATCGCGGCCTTGTGCAGGATCGCGCCGATAATCGGGGTCTTCAGCAACACCAAATCGACCTTCTGTCGCAGTGTGCGGGATCGTTTCCAGAAATAGGCGAAGACATAGACCGACAGGATGAAGCCGCCGAGCATCGCCCACCACCAGTTCTGAACGAATTTCGACATGTCGACGACGAGGCGCGTGAACGCCGGCAGATCGGCGCCGAACCCCTGGAACAGGGTCTCGAACTGCGGGATCACGAAGATCATGATGATCGCGATCACCAGGATGGCGACGAGGATGACCGCGGCGGGATAGAACAGCGCCTTCTTGATCTTGCCTTTCAGCGATTCGGTCTTTTCCTTGTAGGTGGCGATCTTGTCGAGCAGGTTTTCCAGGATGCCGGCATGCTCGCCGGCTTCGACCAGGTTGCAGAACAGGTCATCGAAGTAGAGCGGATGCTTGGCCAGCGCCGCGGCCAGCGAGGTGCCGCCCTCGACATCGGCCTTGAGCGCCAGCACCAGGTCCTGCATGGACGGGTTCTGGTTGCCGCGCCCGACGATGTCCATGGCCTGCACCATCGGCACGCCCGCGGCCATCATCGTCGCCAGTTGGCGCGAGAACACCGCGATATCCTTCGCCGTGATCTTCTTTTTGCGGTTACCGAACAGCGAGGCCGATTTGCGCCGCACCTTGAGCGGCGTCAGGCCCTGGCGACGCAGATCCGCCTTCACCAATGCGAGGCTGGAGGCGCGGGTTTCGCCCTTGACCTTGCGGCCTTTCCGGTCGGCGCCTTCCCAGCTGTAGATGTAGGCCTTTTCGACCTCGGGCTTGCGTGGATTCTTTCTCTTGCGGGAGCTGCTTCTGCGGGTTCTCTGTACGGCTGTGGCCATGCTCAGTCCTTGGTTACGCGGTTGATTTCTTCGAGGCTGGTGATGCCCTGTTTGACCTTGTCGAGGCCGGAGCGGCGAAGGTCATTATAGCCTTCGCGGGCGCACTGTTCCGCGAGCTCCATCGCATTGCTGCCCTCCATGATCAGGCGCCCCATCTCCTCGGAGATCGGCACGACCTGAAAGATCCCGACGCGGCCCTTGTAACCCTTGGCGCATTGGTCGCAGCCGACCGGGCCATAGATCGTCAGGCCGCCGGCGATCTCTTCCTCGGTAAAGCCTTCCTCCAGCAGCACGTCATGGGGCAGCTCATGCTCGGTTTTGCAGTGCTCGCACAGCTTGCGCGCCAGGCGCTGGGCCAGGATCAGGTTGACCGACGAGGCGATGTTGTAGCTCGGGATACCCATGTTGGCGAGCCGGGTCAGGGTCTGCGGCGCATCGTTGGTGTGCAGCGTGGACAGCACCAGGTGGCCGGTTTGCGCGGCTTTTACCGCGATCTCGGCGGTTTCCAGGTCGCGGATCTCGCCGACCATGATGATGTCCGGGTCCTGGCGCAGAAAGGCGCGCAGCGCGGCGGGGAAGGAGACCCCGGTTTTCGGGTTGACGTTGACCTGGTTGATCCCGGGCACCTGGATCTCGACCGGATCCTCGGCGGTGGAGATGTTGATCTCGGGGCTGTTGAGGAGGTTCAGACCGGTATACAGGGTGACGGTCTTGCCCGAGCCGGTCGGTCCGGTGACCAGGATCATGCCATAGGGTTTGTGCAGCGCTTCCATGAAATCTTTCTGCTGCTTCTCGTCGAAGCCCAGCGCCTCGATGCCGAGTTTGGCGCCGGCGGCGTCCAGGATACGCAACACGATCTTTTCGCCGTGCAGCGTCGGACAGGTGTTGACGCGAAAATCGACGCTGTGATGCTTGGAGATCTGTAACTTGATGCGGCCGTCCTGCGGCACCCGGCGCTCGGCGATGTTCAGCCGCGCCATCACCTTCAGGCGCGCCGACAGGCGGTCGGCGAGACCGTGCGGCGGGGACGAGGCCTCTTGCAGCACGCCGTCGTGGCGGAAGCGGATGCGATAGGTCTTCTCGTAGGGCTCGAAATGGATATCGGACACCCCCTGGTTGATCGCGTCGAGCAACACCTTGTTGACGAAACGCACCACCGGAGCCTCGTCGATCTCGGCATTGCTGTCGTCGAGCTCGGCATTGGCCGCGTTGTCGTCGAGGTCGAGCTCGTTGAGGTCATCGTCGAGCAGGTCGGTGATGTCCTGCTCGCGTTCTTTCAGCGCTTGTTCGATGGTTGCGGCGAGCTTGTTCTCTTCCACCAGGATCAGCTCGATGCTGAGCCCGGTGTGAAACTTGATCTCGTCGACCGCCTGGTGCGTGGTCGGATCCGAGACCGCCAGGAACAGGCGCTTGCCGCGTTTGAACAGCGGCAGTACATGATGCTTGGTGATCAGGTTCTCGGCCACCAGCTTGGTCGGCAGGTCATCGAGGTTCAGCGCCGAGATGTCGAACAGCGGGATGCCGAACTCACGCGAGGCGGAAACCGCGATCTCGCGCGCTCCGACGAGGTGTTGTTCGACCAGATAGCGGGTCAGGGTGATCTGTTGCTTGGCGGCCTTGGTCTGGGCGCGCAGGGCGCCCTCTTCGTCGAGGTGGCCGTCGCGGATCAGGCGCCGGGCCAGTCCGCTGAGGTGGATTGTCGGATTGACGGAAGCCATCGGATGCTCGCGGGTAAGAGGGTCGGCGTCAGTATAACGGCATTCGTGGTCGGGACTGAAGGGTTTCGGTGCGCGTTCACTGCGTGATCTGGAAGGTGGCGCCCGGAAGATCGAGAAAGGCCGGCGTGGTGATCGTGACGACGCCGCCGCTGACGGTGATGCCGACGGTGCCGAGAGCGTCATTGGCGCTGGCGGCGTAGGCGGGGCCGCCACGGGGCGCCTGGGCGCCGGTGGTTTCGTTCAGATGGGCGATGAAGTTATCCGCGTCGGCGTTGATGGCCTCGACGCCATCGACCAGCGAGCGGTTCGCCGCGGGAATGCCCATCGCGCGTTCGGAACGGTTCTTCGACAGCTCGTTCTTGATGATATGGTGGGCATGGTTGGCGTTGGTCGCGACCATCGTCATCTCGGTGGAGGCGATGTAGCGGTTGTACGCGGGTATCGCGGTGGCGGCGAGGATGGCGATGATGGCGACCACGATCATCAGCTCGATCAGGGTGTAGCCCGCGGGCTGGCGCGGCCCTGGTTTGGCGGGACATGTCATTACTGGTTTCTCCCGGCCCGTTGGAACGGGTCTGTGTCGGCTGATTCAGGGACAGGCGGCGGGGGGCGTTCCATGTCCGCTGCAGCACTTGCCCAGTCGGTTTTCGCAACGCACCCAGGTGCCGTCGCTGACGTGGCGGACCACGATGTCATAGCTGGTGTCGCTGGCGCTGACCTGGTAGTTGTACTGGTTCATGTCGCCGGAGGGGCGCCAGCCCAGCGCGGTCATGCCGGCGTTCGGGGCGCCTCCGCTCCAGGTCAGCGAGCTGGCGCCGCCGGCCTTGTAGGTGTTGTTGTCGATGAAGAAGTCCTCCAGGGCCAGCCGCAACGGATCGACATTGGCGCGCGCGGTGGCGGCTTGGGAGGTGACGACATAGTTGTTGTAGATCGGCAGGGCGATGCCGGCGATGATCGCGATGATGGCGACCACGATCATCAGCTCGATCAGGGTGAAGCCCGTCGTTTTCGTCTGGCTCATCGGTTTGTCCTTGCTGGGCCCACGGTGTGTCGCTGGCCCGAACGATCGCGGGAGCCGCGAGGCATCTGCTGCTTCGGGGCTCCCGCGGTTGGTCAGCTGTGGCTGTATGGAATGTTATTGCTTGAACGTTGCCGTGGTGCTGGTGAGCGTTTCGTACGCTGGAGTGGTGATGGTGAAGGTTCCGCCGGTGAGGTCGACGCCAACCACGCCGTCATCATCATTAGCAGTCGCCGCATAGGCATCCCCGCCTGCCGGCGACTTGGCTCCGGTCGTGTCGTTCAGGTGAGTGACCCAGGCAGTGGTATCGGCATCGAGCGCCTCGGTGGTGCCGTCGCTGAGCTTGTCACGGTTGGCCGCGGCGATGCCCATGGCGCGCTGCGTTTTGTTCTTGGAGATTTCGTTCTTGATGATGCGCACCGCCTCGGAAGCGTTGCTGGTGACCTGGGTCATGTTGGTCGATTTGATGTAGTTGTTGTAGGCCGGGATGGCGGTTGCGGCCAGGATGGCGATGATCGCAACGACGATCATCAATTCGATCAGGGTAAAACCGGACTGGGCTTTTCTCATGTTCATGGAAGTTTCTCCGTTCGTGATTGAAATAATAAACAAATACCGGGATCAGGCTCCTGTGGCTCCGTTACCCGTGTGTGGGTAGCAATGCAGGAGGCGTGCCAGTTTTTGCGTCACCCTGGGTTTAGCGGACGCCGGCCGGTTGACTTCAATGGTATCGGGTTGTTGGGGAAGGTAAGTCTTGTCAGTAACTTATAGCATGCTGTTGGCGTTTTGACGGGGGAGCTTGGGAGGGGCGCGTGGGAACGGACGGGAGGTTCGTTGCGGTTGTATCGCGCTCGATGGATCCAGTTGGGTGACAAAATTTGTCAGTGGGTGCCGCTAGGCGTCATCCGGGCCCTGGATGCCCAGCTTGCTCAGGCGGTAGCGCAACGCGCGGAAGCTCAGGCCCAGCCGTTGCGCCGCGGCGGTGCGGTTCCAGTGGGTGGCTTCCAGCGCTTTCAGGATGCGGCGGCGCTCGAGATCGGCCAGATAGTCTTCCAGCGGCAGCTCGCTGTCGCTTTCGAGCGCGCCGCCGGTGTCCGTCGGCAGCATCAGGTCGGCCTCGGTGATGACCGAGTTCTCGCACAGCGCCGAGGCGCGCTCGAGGATGTTCTCGAGTTCGCGCACGTTGCCCGGGTAGTGGTGGCGCTGGAGCAGGCGCAGGGCCTCGGGCTGGATGTCCGGGCACGGCTGGCCGAGGTTCGCGGCGATGCGCTGGAGCATGTGTTCGGCCAGCAGCGGGATGTCTTCGCGGTGTTCGCGCAGCGGCGGCATCGTCAGTTCGATGACATGCAGGCGATAGTAAAGATCCTGGCGGAATTCGCCGCGCGCGACGAGCGCGCCGAGATCCTTGTGGGTGGCGCTGATCAGGCGGATGTCGACGGCCTCCTCGCGCGCGCCGCCGACCGGGCGAACGCGGCGCTCCTGGATGGCGCGCAGCAGCTTGACCTGCATCGCCAGCGGCAGGTCGGCGACCTCGTCGAGAAACAGGGTGCCGCCATGGGCGGCCTGGAACAGTCCGGGCTTGTCGCTGGTCGCGCCGGTGAAGCTGCCCTTGACGTGGCCGAACAGCTCGCTTTCGACCAGCTCGGGCGGGATCGCGCCGCTGTTGACCGCGACGAAAGGCTGGTCGGCGCGCGGCCCGCGCGCGTGGATCAGGCGTGCGGCGAGCTCCTTGCCGGTGCCGGATTCTCCGCTGATGAAGACCGGCGCCTGGCTGCGCGCCAGCTTGGCGATGGTTTCGCGCACGCGCGCGATGGCGGGCGAGTCGCCGAGCAGGCGTTGCTCGTCGGCCTCCGTTGTCGGGGTGGAGGCGGGCGGAGGCGTATCCACCTTCATCGCGGATGCGATCAGTTGTCGCAGCGTGGCCAGGTCGACCGGTTTCGAGATGAAGTCGAAGGCGCCGGCTTTCAGCGCCTCGATCGCGGTCTCCATGTTGCCGTGGGCGGTGATTACGGCCACCGGAAGCTCGGGATAATGCTGGTTGATATGGCGTACCAGTTCGATGCCGTCGCCGTCGGGCAGGCGCATGTCGGTGAGACAGAGGTCGAAGCGCTGGCGCGCGAGGCGTTCGCGCGCGCTGGCGATGTCGACCGCCGCGAGCGTGTCCAACCCCATGCGGGCGAGGGTGATCTCGAGCAGTTCGCGGATGTCGGGTTCGTCGTCGATGATCAGCGCGCGCGGTGTGCTCATGGATGGCCCTTGAAG
>JALVEB010000060.1 GCA_027008705.1 Sedimenticola sp.
AACAGATCGCGCGGCGGCGTGGTCTGGAGGAGCCGCCACGGCGACCGCGCATCGATGCTGGCGAGGGCGCTGGAACGCGGCATCCATCCGGCGGCGAAGTCGGTGAGGGTAGCGGAGGCCGACGTCCAGCCGGCGGAACGCATGCGGCGCCTCACGGCAAGCCCGGATGGAAGACCCGTGCGATGAAAGGCTATCACGCCACCACCAAAACGATCGGCGTGATCATGACCATCAGCGATATCGGTCAGGCCAGTCAGACCGTGGAAGACTATATGTCCGGGAAGATCTCACTGAAGGAAGCCGCGCTGCGCATCGCCGAGCAGTCGCCGGTGGGCGGCATCGTCAGCGCGACCCGCAAGGCCGGCAACTCCTGGTCGGATTATCAGGCGGCGTCGAAAGCGATCGCCGCCGCCAACCGGGCGAACCGCGAGGCCTACTATCAGCAATGGTTTCTGCGTCTGGTCAAGGCCGGTGTCGACAAGCGGCGCGCGCGCGAGCTGGTCGGCGACGCGATGCTCAGCGGAGACGATACCGAGCTGGACCATGCCGCGATCGAATTACAACTGCGCGGCAAGCACTTCGAGCGGCCCAAATTGGTGATCGACACCTTCGAGGCCGATGATACCGTTGGCGATCGTATCCTGGAAACAGGTAAAGGGATTCTGGTCGGCACCTACCATGGAGTCCGCTACATCCTGACAGCGCCGAAGCGGGTGGTCGAGGCCTGGGCCCAGGGGCGGCTCGCTGAAGCCGATCTGAAACTGCGCTCGGCCGAGCAACTGGCGTGGAGCAAAAGCCGCATGTATCGCCTCGTCCGGGCGGCCGGGATCCCGCGTCGCGCGGCCCTGCGCGCGGTCAACGATTTCTACGACAACAACCATCCCGCCGGCTTGCGCCGCATGCTCGCGGTAATCCGCAAGAACCAGGCGATGCGCGCGCGCTGGCGCAAGGAAAGCCGTCGCCTGATCGGCGCGCGCACGCGCTTGCACGATTGGTATTGCACCAACCGCCCGGTGATCGAGTCCGACGCTCCACTATCGGGGTTGATCAATGAAGAGACGGAGTCGATCAACGAAGAGATTCGTCGTCGTAACCGGATCCGTAGCTGGTTCGGCCTGTCACCGATCGAGGAACTTTGATCCGGGATTTCCACGCGCTTGAGCATGGCAACACCCGATTCCACATGACAAGAGAGAGCCTCCATGAATGGGACAGAAACCAACCGAGCCATGCCGCATGCAAGCGCGCAACGCGATCTTTTCAGTCTAAAGCTCCTGTTTCCGTTGGCGCGGCGACTGGGCGTCTGCCTGCTGGTGGCTTTGTTGTATCCGGCGCTTTTGCCCGCTGCGCAGGCGCCTGAACCGCTTGTCGGCAAGGGTTGTAACGAAACCGGCTGGTGCCATGAGACGGGTTTTCCGTATGGCTTCTATCCGAAAGCGGCATCGCGCGGACGCCTGATGAGCGGTGACAACGGCCTGCTGTTGCGTCGTGTTGGTACGGACTGGGTGCGGGACCAGGCCCCGATCGATGGAGATCTGCGCGCCGTCTGGTTTGCCTCCGATAGCGATCAGCATGCGCTGGATGACGACCATCTGCTGCATTTCGATGGAAACGCCTGGAGTGATCTGACCCCGCCCGGCGGCGGCAACCGGATGTGGCAAGCCTTCGGCGGCCATGGCGATGTGCTTTACGCCAGTGGCTTTTGGGGAGGACTGGCGAGCTATCATGACGGCGCCTGGCATCGGCTCGACAGTGGCGTGAAGACCAGCCTGACCGCGATCTCGGTGCTTGCCGATGGCAGCGCCTATCTCGTCGGGCGCAACGGTGTGGTATTGCATGTCGCCGATGGTCGGGTCACGCCGATGCCAAGCGGCGTCGATACCTGGCTCACCGCGGTGCTGGCGCGCGCGCCAGACGATATCTGGGTCGGCGGCCGTAAAGGCCTGCTGCTGCATTGGGACGGCAAGCGTTGGCAGCGCCATGAGCGGGTGCTCGGCGGCGAGATCCGCTTCATTCTGCCGGATCCTGATGGAGACCTGCTGCTGGCCACCTTGAAAGGCGAGATTGCGCGCTATCAGTTGAATCAGGTTCATCACCTGGATCTGCCCTTGAAGGGAAAAGTCGACCTGCGCGCGTTATGGCGGGATGACAACGGGCGCCTGAATGCCTTGAGCGATGGCATGGTGCTGGTTCATGGCAAGACGGGCTGGCGTGACACCGCGCCCGCGCTGAGCGGTCTTATGGCGTTCGATGGCGGACAGCTCGTCGCCTGTGGCGCGCATGGCGCCGTCGAGCGTTTCGATGGCGCGCGCTGGCGGCGCATCGACGGCAAGCCATCCTGGATGTTCAGCGATCTGTGGGGCGCCCGGCCCGATGAGATCTATCTGGTCGATGTCTTTCATGATGGTCTCGTGCGGCTGCGCGGGGAACTTTTCGAAAAGGTGGCAATCCCGGAGGGAAAGCGTTTGGTCGGCGTCTGGGGCAGTGGCGCGGATGATATCTTCGCGGTCGGCGACGCGGGGCGTGTAGTGCACTTCGATGGCCATCAATGGCATGAGCAGGACAGTGGCCTCAAGAAGCACCTGATGCGGGTCGATGGCAGTGGCCCGAATGATGTTTGGGCCGCGGGCAAGCGGGGTGCGCTGGCGCATTACGATGGCACTGCCTGGCATCCGGTTTCCACCCCATTCTCGTCTTCCTGGTATGCGCTCGATGTCGTCGCACCCAACGATGTCTATCTTGCCGCTTGGGATCAAATCGTTCACTTCGATGGTAAAACCTGGAGCGAGATCGCTTTGAAGGGCTTGGGTTTCGAATTCTCGCCGAGCGCGTTGCACGGCCTGGCCGGCGGGCGGCTGCTGGTCGCTGGCTATGTCAAACAGCCGCTCGGCAGCGTTTCGCGGGAGGGTGTGGTGGCGTTGTATGCCGACGGTGCCTGGCGCGCCATGCGCGGCGTCGCGCCGACCCGCCTGATGGCGCTGGCGCGCGCGTCTGACGGCGCTCTGTGGGCAGTCGGCTGGAACGACACCCGCGCTTGGTTGCCGGCCGACAAAGCCGCCGCGCGGACCGGCGCCGCGTTACCCGCCAAAACCACGGAATCGGCGCCGCCGACTCCGCCGGAATCCGCTCCAGCGCAAGCGACAACCGCGTCGGAAGAGCAGGAGGCCGAGCGGCAAGCCGCCCGCGCGATCGGCGCCGGTGACTTCGACAGCGCGTTGCACAGCCTGAAGCGGGCGCAGCAGCTCCATCCGAACCCGGGAAGGGCCGACCGCATCCGGCGTATCGAGCTGTTGCTCAAGCTGCGAGGCAAGTAGGGACCCATGTTTTATACTCGCCACTCGTCGCCCATGAATTTTTGCAACTACTCAGCCAACACTCATGACGCGGGGTGACATCACCAAAAACCATAAAAAAATCAACGACTTGTCATGCCTGCATATTTCCACCTTCGCAGGCCGCTCCAAGCGCAGCGGAACCGGCTGCGGCGGTGCCGCGAAACCGCGCCGCTGCCCGATCCGCTGCGCTTGATCGGGCCTACGCCTGCGAGGGGCCACTCCAACCGCCCCTCGCACCCGTGGGCGACGAGTAGAGATGGCGTGGTCCCATGCCGCGGCGGCCCGTACCTTTTGCTTGTCACTTGAGTTGCAGCAAGCAGAGAGGTGACGGCGTAGGATAGGCTGTGATTTTCCGTTCCTAATTAATGCACCAAGGTGTGGAGACCGCCACATGCATCCCGACAGCGACAGCTATGCCCAGCATCCCGTCAGCGACACCCTGCGCGAGCTCGAAGTCGATCCCGACAAGGGCTTGAGCGAGGCCGAGGCCGAGGCGCGCTTGCGACGTTGGGGCTACAACGAGATCGAAGAGAAGGAAGAGCCGCTGTGGCATCGCGTCTTTCGCCGTTTCTGGGGGCCGATCCCATGGATGATCGAGATCGCCGCTCTGCTTTCGGCGTTGGTGAAAAAGTGGGAAGACTTCACCATCATCCTGATCATGCTGCTGGTCAACGGGGGGCTGGATTTCTTCCAGGAGCACCGCGCGCTGAATGCCTTGAAGGCGCTGAAGGCGGGCATGCGGCGCCAGGTCAATGTGTTGCGCGATGGTGTCTACCGGCTGGTGCCGGCGCGCGAGCTGGTGCCTGGGGATATCGTCAAGTTGCGCATCGGCGACGTGGTTCCGGCCGATGTGCAGCTGCTTTCCGGTGACTACCTGTTGATCGATCAGTCGGCGTTGACCGGGGAATCGCTGCCGGTCAGCCGCAAGGTCAATGAGGTGGCCTACGCCAACACCATCGTCAAGCAGGGCGAGATGCTCGCGGTGGTGGTCAACACCGGCGAACGCACGCGCTTCTCCAGCGTCGTCGCGCTGGTCGCCGAGGCCCAGCTGAAGGAGACCAGCCATTTCCAGAAGATGGTCATCCAGATCGGCAACTTCCTGATCCTCATCACGGTTGCGCTGGTGATTCTGATTGTCATGGTGGCGCTGTTCCGCCACGAGAATTTCATCGAGATCGCGCGCTTCTCACTGGTGCTGACGGTGGCCGCGATCCCGGTGGCGTTGCCGGCGGTGCTGTCGGTGACGATGGCAGTCGGCGCATTGAACCTGGCGCGGCGCAAGGCGATCGTCTCGAAGCTGACCGCGATCGAGGAGCTGGCCGGGGTCGACGTATTCTGCTCGGACAAGACCGGCACGCTCACCGAGAACCGCATGCAGGTGGCCAAGCCGGTGGTGTTCGCCGGCATGAACGAGGCCGAGCTGATGCTGATCGCGGCACTCGCCTCGAAGCCGGAGAACAACGATCCGATCGAGCTGCCGATCTTCCATTACCTGCATGAACACTATCCGGATATCGACCTGAAGCTGTTCAAGCAGGAGAGATTCGTTCCCTTCGACCCGATCCGCAAGCGCACCGAGGCCGAGATCGTCGTCGACGATCGTCGTTTCCTCGCGGTGAAGGGCGCCGCCCAGGTCTTGATCGAGATGGCCGAGCTGGCCGACGAGCAGGCCCGGGTGATCCAGGAGCTGGTCGACCAGCTCGCCGGCAAGGGCTATCGCACGCTCGCGGTGGGCAAGAAGGAGGACGACAAGCCCTTGGTGTTGCTCGGCCTGATCCCGCTGTATGATCCGCCGCGCAAGGATTCGCGCCAGGTGATCGCCGACATGCGCGCTTACGGGGTCCGCGTGAAGATGGTCACCGGCGATCACATCGCGATCGCGCGCGAGATCGGCAAGCTGCTCGGTCTCGAGGGCGAGGCGATCCACGCCCACCAGCTCACCGGCAGCGGCAGCCAGGAACTGCTGGCGCTGGCCGAGGCGATGGCGATGGCGATCTACCGCAAGATGAAAGGAGACGTCTCGCTGGCCGAGGCGCGCCGCTTTGCGCGCGAGGTGATGGATCTGGTCAAGGAGCAGTACGATACGCGCCTGCTCGACCACGAGTTTCTGCATACCCACGAATCCGCGATCATCGAGATGATCGAGCACGTCGATCTGTTCGCCGAGGTGGTCCCGGAGGACAAGTACCTGATCGTCGACACCTTGCAGAAAGGCGGCCACATCGTCGCGATGACCGGCGATGGCGTCAACGACGCGCCGGCGCTGAAGAAAGCCGATTGCGGCTTTGCCGTTTCCAACGCCACCGACGCGGCGCGCGCCGCGGCCGACATCATCCTGACCGCGCCGGGTCTGTCGGTGATGAACGAGGCGATCAAGCAGGCGCGGATCACCTTCGAGCGCATGAAGAGCTATGCGATCTACCGCATCGCCGAGACCATCCGCGTGATCCTGTTCATGACCCTCTCGATCGTGGTATTCGATTTCTATCCGATCACCGCATTGATGATCATCATCCTGGCGCTGCTCAACGACATCCCGATTCTCGCCATCGCCTATGACAACACCAGGATACAGCGCAGCCCGGTGCGCTGGAACATGGCCGAGCTGATCACGGTATCGACAATCCTCGGTGTCGCCGGGGTGATCTCGTCGTTCCTGCTTTTCTATATACTGGAACAGTTGAAACTGCCGGAGCCGCTGATCCGGTCGATGATCTTCCTGAAGCTGATCGTCGCCGGACATACTACGATCTTCGTCACGCGCACCGAAGACTGGTTCTGGAAGCGGCCGTTCCCGTCCGGAATCCTGCTCCATGCCAGCTTCTGGAGTGCCGTGCTCGGCACCTTGATCGCGGTCTACGGATGGTGGATCACGCCGGTGAGCTGGCGTTACGCGGCCTACCTGTGGGCCTATGCCCTGGCCTGGGGCGTGGTCAACGATATCGTCAAGGTGGCGACCTACCGGGTGCTGCGCGGAACCTCGCGCAACGCATCAATGAATCCTGAACAACAACGGAAAGGGGAGATCAATGTCTGAACAGATTCCAACCGATGAGGAGAAGGACCGCGCCGGAAGCTTCCGGCGCCGGCGCTTGATCGACGAGATCGTATTGTTCGCGCTGCTTGGCCTGAGCTATCTTGGCGTCGCGATTACCAATGTCTCGCCGCCGAAGAGTCAGTGGTATTGGCTGGCAATGGTGCCGGTGTTCTTTCTTCTCAGTCTGGTCACCGAGTGGCGCCATGTGCGCTCGGCCAGGTATCGCGCGGGCGAAGTGATCTGGACTCACGCGCTGCAATGGCTGGCGCTGGCCGCGGCGATCGAGGCGGTGTTTCTCATCCAGCAGCTTGGTCGCCTGAACAACGAGACCACCGGCCTGATGTTGCTGCTGGTGACCGCGTTGTCGGCCTTCGATGCCGGCATCCGCATGGGCTGGCTGTACCGCCTGACCGGGATCTTTCTCGGCATCAGTCTGTTGCTGCTGGCCTACGTCGAACGCTACCTGTGGATCCTGGTGCTGCTTGGCGTGGTGTTCATCGCCGTCTACCATTTCATTGCGCGTGATGATACCCGCTAGGAGCCTGTCCCGGCAGGCCCCCGTCACCCCTGAATCTTCGGCCACTGCGACCGTCCCTCACTCCCGTGGGCGTCGTTGCGGAAACTTGCCATGGAATGGGCTATGACTCGTCTCCGCGGCGACGAATATATCTCCGCGCCAGGGTTTCTCCGACATGTACCGCGGCGCCGGCTTGCAGCTCATCGCGCCAAGTGATGCTGTCGGCCGGAAACAGCAGGATCACGGTCGAGCCCATGTTGAACCGGCCCATCTCGGCGCCGCGCTCGAGGCTCGGCGGCAGCGCCGGTTCGCGGTAGCGCCAGTGGGTGGCGCCAAGACGGCGGGGAGTGACGGTTCCGGCCCAGACGGTGTCGATGCTGGAGACGAAGATCGCGCCGACGAGGATCAAGGCGAACGGGCCGAAATCGCTTTGGAACAGGTTGACCACCCGCTCGTTGCGCGCGAACAGGCGCGGCAGCAGGCGCGTGGTGACTTCATTGACGCTGAACAGCCGTCCCGGCACATGAATCATCTCGCGCAGCAAGCCGCTGGCGGGCATGTGCACGCGGTGGTAATCGCGTGGCGACAGGTAGATGGTGACGAAGAGGCCGTTGCGGAACGGTTCGGCCAGCGCGGCATTGCCGCCGAGCAGTTCCTCTAGCGTATAGGCCATGCCCTTGGCCTGGATCAATTCGCCGTCATGGATATCGCCGATCGCGCTGATGACACCATCGGCCGGACACAGCAGATCGTCAGGATCGTCGCTGAAGGGGCGCGCGTCGGGGCGCAGCGCGCGTGTGAAGAGGTGGTTGAAGCTGCGGTAGGCGTCGGCATCCGGCTCGACGGCCTCGCTCAGGTCGATGCGATAGCGGTGCGTCACATGGGCGATCAGGCGGCGCTTGAGCGGCGGCCATTCACAACGCGCGATGCTGTGCATCAGGCGCGACAGCAGGTGTTGCGGCAGCAGCCACTGCAGGACGATGAAGGCGCGCTCGCGCCAGCCAGGCTTGGGCGATGCGTTGTCGTTCACGGTTGGGTTTTGCGTACCGTGGCGTCGAAGAAATTGCAGATGCCGTTGTCCATGTGCAATACCAGCGGCACCTTGTCGCCGGCGCGGAAGCGTTTTTCGGGGTCGAACAGCATGATGTGGCGACCTCCGGGCGCAAAGCGTACCTCGCCGTGGGGCGGGATCTCGACGCGTCCAAGATGCACCATGCGCGACAGGCCGTTCTCTTCGACGGTGGCGTGCATCATCGCCGAGCCGAACGCCGGGCTGGTGACATCGGTGATCGCCACCGGCGCGTCGCTGTTGTTGTGGATCACCAGATAGGCGGCGAGCACGCGCGCGTTGGGCGGCGCTTCCCGGATCCAGGGGTTTTCGATGCTCAGGATATCGGCGCGCGCGGCGAGCGAACACAGCGTCAGCAGGCCGAGGGCCAGCAGGCGGCTAGAAGAAGTTGTCATGGGACCAGTTCCAGTATTTTACGATCTGCTTGAAATCGGCGGCGATCCGTTTCGGATCATGCACGCCCTTGAAGGCGGCGACAAAGTTGCCGTCCGGGTCGATCAGCGAGATATTGGCGCTGTGAGCGACATCGTAATCGTCGCCGCCGTTGGCGTCGTCGCGCTGGTAGACCACGAACAGCTGTTTCGCGAAGCGGGTGAGTTGTTCATCGTCACCGGTGGCGGCGAGGAAGCCGGGGTTGAAGTAGTGCACGAAGGTCTTCAGTTGCTCGGGGGTGTCCCGTTTCGGGTCGACCGAGACGAAGACGAACTCGGTGTTCTGTTGCAGCGCGGGATCATCGGCCAGGCGGTTGAAGACCCGCGCCAGCTCGGACAGGGTCGTCGGGCAGACGTCCGGGCAATGGGTATAGCCGAAGAAAACGAACGACCAGTGCCCCTTGAGTCGCCCGGCGTCGAAGCGCTTGCCGTTGAAATCGGTCAGCTCGAAAGGCTGCACCGGGATCGGCTTTGGCATCATCACCGCGCTGAGATTCTTCAGATCCGGCCGGGCGAAATAATGGCCCGCGAAGTAGCCTCCGATCAAGGCGGCCACGGCGATGAGGAACAGCTTCAGACGGTAGCTGAGGGGGCGTTTGATCATGGTGTTTTCCGCGTCAGTCGTCGGTTTCGACGGGGGTATCGGGGCGATTGCCCCAATCGGACCAAGCGCCATGATACCCCTTTACCGACTGATAACCCAAGTGCTTGAGCAGGATATAGGTATGCGATGAACGGTGGTGAGTCTGGCAATAGACCACCGGCGCCTTGTCACGGGTGACGCCCAGCTCTTCGAGTTCGGCGCGCAGTGTGTCGCGGTCGCGCAAGCGCAGGTTGCGCGCGCTGTCGATGCCGCGCATCCAGTCGAAATGCACCGCTCCGGGGATATGGCCGCCGCGTTCGGCGTAGCGTCGCTGACCCTTGTATTCCTCGCGCGTGCGGGTATCGACGAGGACGGTGCCCGGATCGTCGAGGTGAGCCTTGATATAGCCGGCGTCGGCGATCGGCTGGGGGTCGAAGCGGGGGGTGAAGCCGCCCGCGCGCGGCAGGGTCGGGGCATCGGTCAGTGCGTGTCCCTCGCGCGCCCAGGCGTGCAGGCCGCCGTTCAACAGGCGGTAGTCGGAGAAGCCCAGGCAATCGAGCGTCCACAACAGGCGGCAGGCCTTGCCGCCGCCCTCGTCGTCGTAGGCGATCACGCGCCGGCCATCGGTTATGCCGATCGCTGACAATCGTTCGACCAACGGATCGATCGGCGGCAGCAGTCCGGACACCGGCTTGCGCTCGGCGACAATCCCGGCGTAGGGCAGGAACACCGCGCCGGGGATATGGTACTGCTGGTGGGTCTTGGCGCTGGAGAGGTCGACGACCAGCACCTCCTCGGGATCCTCGAGCCAGGCTTCAAGCTGGTCCGCCTCGACCAGCAGTTCTTCGTCGCTCACGAGTTCAACACGTCTTCCAGCGCGGCCAGGCACAGCGCGATGTTGCCCGGGTTGCTGGAGTGGCCCATCAGGCCGATGCGCCAGACCTTGCCGGCGAGGTCACCGAGTCCGGCACCGATCTCGAGATGGTATTCATCGAGCAGACGCGCGCGCACCTCGGCATCGTCCACGCCGTCCGGGATGGTCACCGCATTGAGCTGCGGCAGGCGTTGATCTTCCGGCACGATGAAGCGCAGGCCGAGGCGCTCCAGGCCAGCGCGCAGCTTCCGGTGGTTGTCGTAGTGGCGCTTCCAGGCGTTCTCCAATCCTTCCTCCTTCAGCATCACCAGCGCCTCATGCAGGCCATAGAGGGCGTTGACCGGCGCGGTATGATGATACGAGCGCTTGGCGTTGCCACCCCAGTAGCCCATCACCAGGTTCAGATCCAGAAACCAGCTCTGAACCTTGGTCTTGCGCTGTCGCACCTTCTCCAGCGCGCGCTCGTTGAAGCTGATCGGCGACAACCCCGGGGTGCAGGATAGACACTTCTGGGTGCCGGAATAGATTGCGTCGATATCCCAGCCGTCGACCTGGATCTCGCTGCCACCGAGCGAAGTCACCGCGTCGACGATGACCAGGCAGCCGTGCCGGTGCGCGAGCTCGGTCAGGGTCTCGGCATCGGATTGCGCGCCGGTCGAGGTCTCGGCGTGTACGAAGGCCACCACCGAGGCGTCCGGGTGCTCCTCCAGAGCCTGTTCCAGCTTGGCCGGATCGACCGCCTTGCCCCATTCGTCGAGCACCATTACCGGCGTCGCGCCGCAGCGTTCCACGTTCTCTTTCATGCGTCCGCCGAACACCCCGTTCTGGCAGACAATGACCTTCTCGCCCGGTTCGACCAGGTTCACGAAGCAGGTTTCCATGCCGGCGGAGCCGGGCGCCGAAACCGGCATCGTCAACGGGTTGTCGGTCTGAAAGGCGTACTGCAACAGGCCCTTGACCTCCTCCATCATCTCGACGAAGGCCGGGTCCAGATGGCCGATCGTCGGTCGCGACATGGCCTCGAGGATGCGCGGGTGAACATCGGATGGGCCGGGGCCCATCAGGGTACGGAGCGGGGGATGGAAGGAATCGGTTTTCATGGTGGTTTGGATCCTGGATCGAGAAAAGCAGCCGAGTATACCAACCTACAAGGCCTTCGACGCGAAATCCGCCAGCCGTGAGCGCTCGCCGCGCTGTAGGGTGATATGGCCGCTGTGCGGCCATTGCTTGAAGCGGTCGACGACATAGGTCAGGCCGGACGAGGTCTCGGTCAGGTAGGGGGTGTCGATCTGGGCGATGTTGCCCAGGCAGATCACCTTGGTGCCGGGGCCGGCGCGGGTGATCAGGGTCTTCATCTGTTTCGCGGTGAGATTCTGGGCTTCATCGATGATGATGTATTTGTTCAGAAAGGTGCGGCCACGCATGAAGTTCAGCGAATGGATGCGGATACGGTTGCGCACCAGGTCGGCGGCGGCATCCTGGCCCCAGCCGCCGGCTTCCGGGTCGGTTTGGGTCAGCACCTCGAGGTTGTCCATCAGCGCGCCCATCCAGGGCGTCATCTTCTCTTCCTCGGTGCCGGGCAGAAAGCCGATATCTTCTCCGACCGGTACGGTGACGCGGGTCATGATGATCTCGCGGTAGAGATTGCGGTCCAGTACCTGCGCCAGACCGGCGGCCAGCGAGAGCAGGGTTTTGCCGGTGCCGGCGGCGCCGAGCAGGGTGACGAAGTCCAGTTCCGGGTCCATCAGCAGATTCAGCGCCATGTTCTGCTCACGGTTGCGGGCGTTGATGCCCCATACGCTGTGCTTCTTCTGGCGGAAGTCGTCGATAAGCTCGATCACCGCACTGCCCGGGCCGAGTTCGACGACGCGCGCCTCGATCGGATTGTCGCCTTCCATGTAAACGAACTGGTTCGGGTACCAGTCGTCGAGATCGTCGCCGCTGACGCGGTAGAAGGTGCGTCCTTCTTCCTGCCAGGAGTCGAGCTGTTTCTCGTGGCGTTCCCAGAAGTCGGGTGGCAGCTCGGTGACGCCGGAGTAGAGCAGGTCGACGTCATCGAGCACTTGGTCGTTGGAGTAGTCCTCGGAATGCAGGCCGACGACCGAGGCCTTGATGCGCAGGTTGATGTCCTTCGAAACCAGGATCACATGGCGCTCGGCGTGCCGCTTCACCAAGGCCAGACAGGTGCACAGGATATTGTTGTCCGGGGTGTTGCCCGGCAGCGTCAGCGGCATCTCCTCGCACAGCTTTTCGGTCTGGAAGAACAGCCGGCCATGGGGTTCGGTGTGTTCCGGGTCGCGGTTGGCGACGTCGGGCAGCGGCAAACCGTCGCGCAGACTGGCGGGATCGGCCCCGGCCAGCAGTTCGTCCATGAAACGGCTGACCTGGCGCACGTTACGCGCGACCTCGGAAACGCCTTTCTTGCCGCGGTCGAGCTCTTCGAGCACCACCATCGGGATAAATACATCGTGTTCCTTGAAGCGGAACAGCGCGGTGGGGTCGTGCATCAGCACATTGGTGTCCAGCACATAGAGCCGGCGTGGGTCAGTCATCGCTGGGGCGTTCCCCCTTGCGCAAGGCCTTTACCGCCGCGAGCACTTCATCCACATGACCCTTGACGCGCACCTTGCGCCATTCGCGGCGCAGCACGCCTTGCTCGTCGATCAGAAAGGTGGAGCGCTCGATGCCGAGCACCTTGCGGCCGTACATATTCTTCTCGCGGATCACGTCGAAGGCCTTGCATAGCTGTTCTTCCTCGTCGGCGATCAGGTCGAACGGGAAGCCATGCTTGGCCTGGAAGTTTTCCTGGCGTTTCAGGCTGTCGCGCGAGGCGCCGAGAATCGCGCAGGACTGACGGCGGAATTTGTTGATCGCCGCGGCGAAGTCCTTACCCTCCTGGGTGCAGCCCGGGGTATTGGCCTTGGGATAGAAATACAGCACCAGCAGCTTGCCGCGATAGTCGGACAGCACGATGGTTTTGCCGCCGGTCGCCGGCAACGGGATGTCGGGCACCACTTCACCGATCCGTACACTCATGGTTTCATCCCTTGATCGGTTCGAGGACGGCGTCGAGGTTCATCGAATCGCAGAAGTTCATGAATTCGTCGCGCAGCGGGTTGATCGGCATGTTCGCCGGGATGCCGACGCTCATGTGAATCGCGAACATCGGCGTCCCGGTATGCGGCGCGGCATAGCTGGATGTCGACAGCTCCTCGATATTGATCTCGCGACTGGAGAAGAAGCTCGCCAACTGATGGACGATGCCGGGATGATCCAGCGCAACCACGTCGACCAGATAAGGCAGCAGGTCAGTGGCCGGGGCGCGGTCGGTGGTGCGCCGGCAGATGATGGTCATGCCCAGGCGCTTTTCCAGCTCCGGTACCTGGTCCTCGAGCTTGGCCAGGGTGTTCCACAGCCCCTCGACCATCAGCAACACGGCGAATTCACCGCCGAGCACGGTCATGCGGCTATCGACGATGTTACAGCCCGCCTCGGCCACCGCGCCGGTCAGTTGATCGACGATGCCGGGTCGGTCATGGCCCAGCGCGGAGAGTACCAGATACTGATTCGGAGTCGGCATGGAGAGCGGTTTCCCCTGGTGGCGAATGACGGTCTGTTGGCCAAAGTATGGCGCAAAGGTGGCGGCGCGTCGAGGGGAGGGTGTTTGTCTGACTTTCCGTTTTTGTCACTCTACTCGTCGCCCACGGGTGTTCGGTTTTTCGAGGTCGCTCCTCGCACCCGTGGGCGTTGTTGCGGAAACCCGCCATAGTCCAAGCGATGACTCGTTCCCGCGCCTGGCCCACGGGCGCGAGAAGCAGCGCAGCGGGCGGCGAGTATACTGACCTGACCAGGCGTAGGCCCGATCAAGTACCTCGGATCGGGCAGCGACACAGTTTTGCAGCACCGCCGCGGCCGGTTCCGTTGCGCTTGAACCGGCTTACGAAGGTGGGAACGTGCAAGCATGCCAAGTCGTTGGTTTTTTCATGATCTGGGGTGATGCCATTCCGCGCCATGAGCGTTGGTCGAGTAGTTACCCGTTTTTCAGGGAGTTGCCCGCAAGTCCAAGACAAACAGTCAGGCACAAAAAAGCGGTTACAGAATGGTCTGTAACCGCCTGAATTGACAGGAAAAATGGCGCGCCCGGCACGATTCGAACGTGCGACCGCCTGGTTCGTAGCCAGGTACTCTATCCAGCTGAGCTACGGGCGCAAAAAAGCTGATGACCAGCGGGACGCCGCCTCGACACCAACCATGTTGAGCGCAATATTCTGACGTTCGAACCGAAGTTTGTCAACGCCGGATTTGTCTGGCGTCTCCCCATTTTTCATCTCATTGCCCCCAGTAAGCCGGGCGCATCAGCGAACAGGTCGGGTGGTGGTGGCGCGGTGGCTCCCGAATGTCGCCTGCGGCGCAACCAGGGGTGGAAG
>JALVEB010000061.1 GCA_027008705.1 Sedimenticola sp.
GACCGCGCTGGAACCCAACGCGCCGAGCACAGTGAATACCAGGATCACACCAAACTCGCACAGCCCCATTCGCAAGGCGTCGGCCGGCAAGTGAAACAATGGCAGGAAATAGCCGGCAAAACCCTTAGCGAACAACGCGATCGAGACCACATAGCTGAACCAGAACAGAAAGCTCAGCGCGCCAGTGAGCAGATTATCGCCGATGCCCTTCAGAATGAACTCCATCGGCCCGGCGTCGGAGATGATGCGGGCACCAAGGTGGGCATAGGAATAGGCGACGAACAGTGACACCATGCCGGAGATCAGAAACACCAGCGGCAGGTTGTTGCCGGCGATCTTCGCGCCAAGACCGAAGATCGAGAAGATACTCGCACCGATCATGGTGCCGACGGCAAGCGAAACCGCCTGCCACAAGCCGATCCGGCTCTTAGCCACAGAGGTGGATTCGCTCATGTCCGGGGTCTCCGTTCGTGATGTTCGATACGTCGCAGAACCTCGCCGGCCTGCGCCTTCAATGCCTCCAGGTCCGTGACCACCCAGCGACCCTTTTCTCCCTCGACCAGCCCCCGGCGGCGAAAACCTTGCAGGTGTCGGTTGACCACTTGGCGTACCGAGCCGACCATCCGCGCCAGGGTTTCGTGGTTGAGGTCCGCAATCAGGCGCACCGGATGGCTGTCGCCGTGCGCTTGCGGATCGGTATGGCGCAGGATCAGACGCGCCATGCGCGTCGCGGTATCGTGCAGCGCCAAATCCGAAGCCAGGCTTTCCAACCCCCGAAGGCGCTCCCCGAGGTAGGGCAGAAAGCGCCGGTTGAATTCCGGATACTCCGACAACCACCCGCGCACCCGTTCGAGCGGAGCCGACAACAGCCGCAGATCGTCCAGCGCCAGCGACTCGGTCTCATGCGGTTCGCCATCGAGCAGCGTGATCAGATCGAAGCCGTCGCCCGGACCGAGCAGAAACAACACGATCTGGCGCCCGCTCTCGGGATGGCTGCGCGACACCTCCAGGCGACCCTCGAGGATCACATAGAAGCGCTCGCGCGTGGCGAGCGCGGTCAGGCGCGAACCCTTGCCGCGGCTCTCGAGCCGGAACGCCGCCAGCATCTTCTCGAGCAGCGGCTCGGGCAATCCATGAAACAGGGGCGAACGGGACAAGGGTTCGCGGTATTCAGTAGCGAGGGGTGAGCGCTTGTCCATGCGCCGCATTGTATACTCGTCGCCAAAGGGTTTTCGGTTTTTCGAGGCCGTTCCTCGCGCCCGTGGGCCAGGCGCGGAAACGAGTCATGGTTTGCCATAGAGTATCGCTTTGCTGTCACACGCGTGACAACGATCGCGACGGAGCGCGAACCGCGCTTCAGGGCTCACCCCAGCGCGCCATCAGATCGTGCGGAATGTCCAGGTGATCGAGGATGCGCGCGACCATGAAATCGATGATGTCGGCGATGCTTTGCGGCTGGTGATAGAAGCCGGGATTGGCGGGCATCACGATGGCGCCGGCCTGGGCCAGATGCAGCATGTTTTTGAGATGGATGGCGGAAAACGGCGTCTCTCGCACCACCAGAATCAGCTTGCGGCGCTCCTTCAACATGACATCGGCGGCGCGATCGATCAGGTTCAGGCTCTGGCCGCTGGCGATCGCCGCCAGGGTACCGGTGGTGCAGGGGCAAACCACCATCGCCGCTGCCGGGCTCGAGCCGCTAGCCAGTGGCGCGGTCCAGTCGTTGCGACCGAACACCCGGATCTGGCCGGGCCGGGCCTGGTAACGCCGGGTCAGCCAGGCGGCGGCCTCGCGCGGGGCGGCCGGGATCTCTTCTCCGGCTTCCATGCGCAACACCATCTGACCGGCCGACGAGACCATGATCCATAGCTCCCGGTCGCGGCCAACCAACTGTTCGATCAGGCGCAGCGCATAGTGGCTGCCCGAAGCGCCGGTGATGGCGATCGCGATCGGTCGTTCCGTATTCATTGCAAGTTCTCCAATAAGTGCTCGTGGATGCCGCCGAAAGCGCCGTTGCTCATCACCAGTACCTGGTCGCCCGGACGCGCGATCTCGGTGACGCGGGCCACGATCGCGGCGATATCATCGAACACCTCGGCGCGCCCACCCAACGGGGCGAACACCGCATCGGCGTCCCAGCCCAGATCCGCCGGCGCATATACCAGTACTCGGTCGGCGTCACGCAGCGCCTCGGGAAGGCGCGAGGCCATCACGCCCATGCGCATCGTGTTCGAGCGAGGCTCGAGCACCGCGAGGATGCGCGCGTCCCCGACGTGGGCGCGCAAACCCTCGAGGGTGGTTTCGATCGCGGTCGGGTGATGGGCGAAATCGTCGTATACCGCCACGCCGCCGGCCTCGCCACGCAACTCCATGCGCCGGCGCGCATTGCGAAAACCGGCCAGCGCCTCGATGCCCTGCGCCACCGCCACGCCGACATGACGCGCGGCGGCCAGCGCGGCAAGCGCGTTGGCCACGTTGTGTCGCCCGGTCAGCGCCCAACGCAACACGCCGCACGACCGGCCGTCGAGCACAACCTCGAAGGAAGCGCCGTCCGCGGCGATGTCACGCGCTCCCCAGCCCGCGCCCTCGCCGGGCGCGAAACGTTCCACCGGGGTCCAGCAACCCATCGCCAGCACCTCGTCGAGGGCCGGATCGTCGCGCGGCATGATGATGCGGCCCTGGGCGGGCACGGTGCGCACCAGGTGATGAAACTGGCGTTGGATCATCGCCAGATCGTCGAAGATGTCGGCATGATCGAACTCCAGATTGTTCATCACCAGGGTGCGCGGATGGTAGTGAACGAACTTCGAGCGCTTGTCGAAAAAGGCCGTGTCGTACTCGTCGGCCTCGACGACGAAGAACGGCGCGGAGCCGAGACGCGCCGAGATACCGAAATTCAACGGCACCCCGCCGATCAGGAATCCCGGCGCAAGCCCGGCCTGTTCCAGGATCCAGGCGAGCATGCTGGAGGTGGTGGTCTTCCCATGGGTGCCGGCCACAGCCAGCACCCAGCGATCGGCGAGCAGATGCCCGGCCAACCATTGAGGACCGGAGGTGTAGCTCAGACCACGATCGAGCACATATTCGACCATCGGGTTGCCGCGCGACAGCGCATTGCCGATCACCACCACATCCGGCGGCGGATCCAGGCGCGCGGGATCCCAGCCCTCGCCCAGCTCGATGCCGGCGGCCTCGAGCTGGGTACTCATCGGTGGGTAGACATTGGCGTCGGAGCCGCTGACGCGGTGTCCCAACGCCTTCGCCAACTGTGCGACGCCACCCATGAAGGTGCCGCAGATGCCAAGGATATGGAGATGCATCTCAGCCTCCCGCCGGTGGCCCGAACAAGCCTTGCAACGCCAAACCGGACAAGATCGAATACAGCAGGCCGAGCCCGATCCCGGCCAGCAGCGGGATGTTCAGCGCGTATCGCAACACATGGCCGATGAAGATCTGGTTCCACACGATCAACATCCAGTAGAGCAACATCGCGAACTCGCCGACGCCGCTCAAGCGGCCATCCGCGTCCGGCGTCATCGCATAGCTGAGCGGGATCGCCAGCAGCACGATCACCACGCCACCGCCGACCAGCGCGGTAGCGGTCTGCAACCAGCGCGCGCTCAGCCCACGCAGCGTCAATACCAACCAGGCGAATGCCAGCATCGCGAGCACATCGGCCAGGCTCGCGCCGAGATCCTCGAATCGCGTCGGGAACACCCCCCACAGGTGGATCGTGCTGAGCAGCACATAGGCGACCGCCGCCAGCCACAGCAACACGGGCGACGGCGGCAGGTGCTGCGGCTTCTCACGCAACAACACGAGATCAGTGAAGAATTGGAACAAGCGATACACGGGGGGCATCCAAAGCCGGCTCGGGGCCATCATACCATTGCGCCGGCGACGGAAAACCTGGATGCTATCGCAATGAAAGAGACCTACATCGACAACGCCGCCGACCTGCGCGCGCTGTGCCGACGTTTTGCCGGCGCCGACTGGTTGACGCTGGACACCGAATTCATCCGCGAGACCACCTATTACCCGCGCCTGTGCCTGATCCAGCTCGCCGACGACGAAACCGCCGCCTGCATCGACCCGCTGGCGATCAACGACCTCGAAACACTGCGCGAACTGATGATGAATCCGGCGGTGACCAAGGTATTGCACGCCGGCAGCCAGGACATGGAGATCTTCCACCACCTGTGGGGCGAGCCGCCACGCCCGGTGTTCGACACC
>JALVEB010000062.1 GCA_027008705.1 Sedimenticola sp.
AGCTCACGCTGCTGTCGCCGAAGGCCAAGTGAGCCCAGCCAGAGGTGAAACCGCCGGTCACGCTCAACTTCTTCTGGTTCGGGCTGCCCAGAACCGAAGACGGGTTCGAGCTTCCGCTCAGGAAGGAGATCACATTGACCTCACGATCCAGGATGATCTTGTCCGGCGCGCCCGGGAATACCGGCGAGAAGCCGTCCGTTGCGCTAACGGTTTGATTGGCTTCTTCGTTGTCGAAGTACGCGATGTTGACGACGACATCATCGATCGCATTGGCCTTGAAGGCCCAGTTGGTGCAGTCGTTACCCGCGCCGTCACCTGGATGACGGTCGACGGTGTCGGTGGCGGTGTTATTGGACACGACCACGGTATCGCGGACACAGGCAGCCTTGGTGTTATCGGCCTGACGGGTCATCGTAGCGCCGTTATAGACACCATGCTTACGCATCGGGAAGTTCAGGACCCAATCGGTCGAACCATTGATGCCGCCATCGATGAAGTACGGACCACCCACGGCGGCCGAGGTCAACACATGCGCCATCGGCAGCGGATTCGCGCCGGCGGCCAGCGACGGGTTCGGCGACTGGTCGGTGACCGCGCCGGTGTCGAAATAGGTCTTCGGCCAGTTCACCGTGGTGCGACCAACGCCGTTGGCGTCAGTGATGTGCGAGTTGGCCATGTCGCCACTTGCCAGCGACGGCAACAGGAAGTGAACCGCGTCGTTCGAGCGATAGTGCTGCGGAACCGTGGCGTAGCCATCGATCGCCACCGGCTGCTCGACGAAAGCCGCGCCCGTGGCGGTGTTCAGCAGGATGCCGTAGCCCGACAGACCGCCGGTCGGAGCGACCAGGCCGTTGTTCAGGCCGCCACCGTCATAGGGATCGCTTGCATCAGCGTCGACGGCAACGCCGTCGGTCATATCGCCCGAGGTAAAACCGAACCGGCCGTTCAACCACGCGTCCTGAATCACGCTGCAATCCGCCGGCACGCCGTCGGTACCATGAAGGATGCCGTTAACCACGGCGCGCTCGACCGGACCGACGGCCGGGTTGGTGTTGACGGTGCCGTCCGCGGCCTGCTCAGCAGTCTCGGCATACTCGCCGCCGTCGTTGGCCGGTCCCGGACCGTCCGCGATGACGCCCATCTCGATGACCTCGATGTAACCCTCGGTCACATCGGCGGTATCGACCGCGGTATAGCCATCGACGAAATCCTGACCATTACCCTTCAACTGATCGTTGCTCGGGAAGGTGCAGCTGTTGTCGCTGGTTACGATGTTGGCCTTGCCGTTGGCCGGGTTCTTGCGGATCGAAGCGGTCCATACGTCATTCGGCGACATATAAACGTTGAAGTCGAGCACGTCGTTGGACGCCTTCGACTCGCGGAAACGAATCTTGACCGCCTTGTACAGGTTGGTCGTGTTCGTGATCGCAAAGTTCGTTACGAAGTTGTTGTTCACATTGTAGTAAGGGAAGATCAGAACTTGGCCAGTCCCATCTTCGCTCACGTGTACAGCCTGAGCGCTGGACACAATACCCAGTGCGCCGATCATACCAGCGGTCATCGCCGCGGCAAGCTTGGTCTTCTTAAACACTTTCGCGTTCTCCTCAAATTGCCTTGGATTAAGTCAGCAAAAATAAATGTTGGCCAGCCTTAGCTCTAGCCCCTCAACGCCGAACCCTACAATGAACCCCTTGGGATTGCAAGTTTCAGCCTGGAAGAAAACTCCGCCACAATAGCGAGGTTCCATCTTGTGCTGTATTTTTAGCACAAACGAGAGCGGTTTGCATAGACCCGATTTACAACAAATGCTCACAATGAGACATTGTAGCGAATTTCAATAAAATAACAAGTGCAAAAACACCACAACTCCGAAAAATTCCCGCCGCGGCACTCAGCTAAGAGGGAATCGTGAGCCGGAATCCAGCGTGCGGGAACTGCCCAAAGGCCGCAACGACGGGCTTCGCCGGCGGATTCGACGCAACACGGGGCAAATGATGCCAAAGTTCATCGCCACATGTTGCATCACCGCAACGCACTAGGATTCGATCAGAATCCACCACTTGCCATCCTTACGGAACCAGCGCTCGGTGACCGGCGACACGGTGTGGATCTCCTGGGGAAACTGAGGCAAACGCATGCGGATCTCGACCTCCACGGTCGCATCGCAACGTTCACCGTCGCATTGGGCGCGCAGGAATTTCACCGATTTCCATCGACCAACCCCCTTCATCTGACGAAGAAACTGCTTATAGGTCAGAATCTTGCGCATTCCAGGCGAAACATAGCCATAGGCGGTTTCGGCGCGCCCGTCGATCTTGGCCCGCCAGTAGCCGAGCACCCGCTCCTTCAAGCCTTCTGGCAGCTTTTCGGCCTGACCCGCCGCTTCTTTAGCCGGGGTGCGGGGGGCATCGTCCGCCGAGACGAACGGCGTCGCCGACAGGCCCAACACCAAACCGGCGGCGAGTAACGAGATACGGGAATCTGGGAACATATTTCTCTCCATTCATATGAATCTTGAAATCATCGAGACCAAGCGGGATTGCGACAACGAACAGCCCCCCGAAGTTTCCTGCGGCCGCCCGTTCCTCCCGAGGTTCCGGAAAAGATCGCGGCATGCAAACGACCGCGCCAGGCGGATTCCGCCGGCGGCTCCGGCCACGCCAACGGGCTATAGATGGTAGGCCTCGTTGATCGCGCGCATCTTGTTGCGCAGCTCTTCACCGAGGTTCAGCACGTCCTGCTCGTTACGCAACGCGCGCGGCGTAATGATGACAAGCAGCTCCTGGCGGGTGTTGGCCTTGATCGTCGAGCCGAACAGGTTGCCGATCACCGGCAGGTCGTGCAGGCCCGGCAGGCCCGAGCCGCTGGCTTCGCCATTGTCCTTGATCAGTCCGCCGAGAACGATGGAACCACCGCTCTGCACGGCCACGGTGCTTTGGATCTCGCGCTGCACGAAGCTGCGCTGGTTGGTGGCATCGTCGATGCCGCCGACATCGGTCACTTTCTGGGTCAGGTCCATGGTCACGAGGCCGCCCGCGTTGACCCGGGGAGTGACTTCGAGAAACACGCCGGTATCACGGAACTGGATGTTCTCGGTGGTGGTGCCGCCATCGGTCGTGGTGGTGCCGACCTTCACCGGCTGCTGGTTGCCGACATTGATATGCGCGGTATGGTTGTCGAGCACCAGGATCGACGGCGACGACAACACCTTGACCAACGAATCGGAAGCCAGGGCGCTGAGAATCGCGTTGATACTGCCCGAGGCGCCGGACACCACATAGGAGAAGCCGTTGGCTCCAAAGCCGGACAGGTCCCCCAGTCCCGGCGTGTTGCCGTTGCCATCGAGAATCCCGGTGCCGCGATGATCGCCGCCGAGGCGATGGTTGAACACCCATTGCAGGCCGTACTGCAACTCACCCTTCAGGGTCACCTCGAGGATGGTGGCTTCGATCAGCACTTGCAGCGGCGCGACGTCGAGCCGTCGCAGGGCGTCCTCGATCTTGCCGTAGTCCCGTGGGCGGGCGAGGATCAGCAAGGCGTTGTTCTCTTCGTCGGCAACCACCCGGACGGCCTGGTCGCCGCCGGAGGCGTTCGACGGACGCTGCCCTGCGCGCAACAGCCCGCGCAGGGCGCTGCCCGCGTTCCGTCGCGAGGCGGTTTTCGCGCCTTGCGACGACTTTGCGCCCGCGCTTCCGAGCGTCACCGGCGTGGACCCGGGCTTGAGCGTCTGCATGCGGTTGCCCGATCCGCCCGCGCCGGAGGTCTGGATATCGAACAACTGGGTCAGCAGGCTGGCGAGGCGCTCGGCGCGGCCGTTCTGAACCGGGTAGACATAGAGATGACGGGCGACACCGTTCATCTCGCCGCCGCGATCGAGCCGCTCGATCCATTTTCGCGCTTCTTCCAGGTGTTCCTTGCGCGGCGAGATCAGCATCAGGCTGTTGAGCTGCGGCAGGGAGACGACCTTCATCATGCCCGCCAGCGGCGAACGGGCGTCACCGGAGAACAGGCCCTTGAGCTGACCCGCGATGGCGTCGGCCTTGGCGTATTTCAGGCTGATGATCGCCACCGACATGCCTTTGAGCAGGTCGACATCGAAGGTTTGGATGGTGGCGATCAGATTGGCGAGCTCCGGCCCCGAGCCCGCCAGGATCAACAGGCCGCGCGCCGCGTCGACGCGCACGATGGCATCCGGCGCGGCCAGCGGCTTCAGGATCTCGACCATGGTCGGGGCGCTGATGTGTTTCAGGCGCACCACCTGCAAGGCATAGCCGGGACGCAGCCGCGTGCCGACGCGCACCGCCGGCTTGACCGCGTTGGCCTGGCCGCGCGGGCCGACACGGTAGAACCCCGGCGGATTCTCGACGATCACCGCGCGGTTGGCGGCGAGCACGCTCTCGAGCACGCCGAACAGAGCGTCATGCGGGATCTTGCCAACGGTATTCATCGTCACCGTGCCTTTCAGGCCGGGATCGATGCTGTAATTCAGTTTCAGCTCACCGAGGATGGTATCGACCACTGTGCGCAACGGCGCGGCTTCGAAATTGAGGCCCACGCCGCCACCGCTGCCCTTCACCAGCGGCAGTTGCGGTCGGACTTCCCGGGTGAAGCGCCCACTCCCGGGATACACCTTGACCCGCCGCTTCTCAACGGCCTGCACGCTCTCGACCGCGCCGGTGTCGGCGCGCTGCAAGGCATTCGAGCCGATGACGTTTCCGGCGCCCAGCGAGACACCGGTGAGCGCTGGATCGCGCACGATGCCACGTTCGCGCGCGAGTTTTTCCGGGCGTGTCGCCAGGCATCCGCTCAACAGCAGGGAGGCCAGCAGCGATACTATGAGAGAAAGAAGGGAAAATCTGTGCATTCCTGGATTCCTGTGTTCGATTCGCGCGCTACAAATCCTACCGGGCAAGCCGCCGGACCGGCTTGGGCGCGGTCACGCCCGGCGCTACCCTGGCATGGGGCGCCTGGTTCCGAACCACCGGCTTGCGTGGCTGGCGCACCGGATTGCCCTTGCGGCGGAGACCGCGCCGCCGCGGCGGCGGAGCCGCTGGCTTGCCGACCCTCAGCGGCAGCAGCTCGCGCCGGCCGTTGTGCCGAAACTCCGCCTCGCGGCGCCCCAGCCGGGCCAAGCGCCAGCCTTCGAGTTTTTCGCCTTGTTTTATCCGTCGGGTCTTGCCTTTGCGATCCCGCACCAGGGCGATCCCTTCGTCGTCGAACACCAGCACGCCGACCAAGGCGTAGTCGGCCAGTTCTCCGGCCTTGCCGGAGGCGCTCGGCGTTTTCACGGCCAACGGACGCCGCCCGGGCCAGAACAAGGGCCGCTCGACCATCGCGCGGAACGCCGACAACGGTGGGGAGCGACGCTCGCCTGGCGGTGCGATCTCGAAAGCCTCATGCTTGCGCGCGCCGCTGTCACGCGTCGCCAGCGGCGCGCGCGCAAGCCAGACGATCAACGCGACCGCGGCCAACAGCGCGCCGAGCAACAGGCTATCGAGCAACCAGTGGATACGCGGCTTCATGACGGCTTCAGCTGGTAGGCATGCAGGTTGAACGTGAGATTCAGCAGCTGGGGACGCGGCTTGCCCTTGCGCCTCACGCGCGGCCCGCCACGCACGCGCAGATCCTCTATCCAGATGCGCGGCGTGGCGCCCTGCAAGCCGTGCAGCACTTGGCGCAGGGCGCGGATATCGGCGCGCATGTTGACACTGACGCCATGCCGGCGGTACGGCTTCCCGTCATCCTCGACGCGCAATACCCGGGTGCTGTTGATCGTCGCCCCGGCGGCTTCCGCGAGTTCACTGATCTTCTTCTGCATGCGTCCGGCGACCAGCGCCGGCGCGATGTCGGCGGCAAAGAAATACCGCGCGACGCCCTCGCGCATGAAGCGATCGATGCGCTGACGCGACTTGGCGCCGTCGGCGATCACCGCGCGGTAGCGCGCCAGGGTGTCGGCGGCGCGCTCGGCGCGTCGTTCATAGTCTTGATACATCGTCCACAGTTTATACGGCGCCCACGCCAGCGGCGACAACAGCAGCAACAGCAGCAATACGGCCAGGACGGCGTGCTGGCGATCGCCGAGGCGCTTCATGGCGCCACCGCCCGAATCTCGATATGGAAGTTCTCGCGTCCGTTGCGCCGGTTCTTGGACACCGGCGAGAGGAAGCGCGCATCGGTGAACTCCGGCGCGTTCTGCAAGCGCTCGAGCACATCCACCGCGTGAGGGGCTTCCCCGCGCAACTGGATGCGGCCCTTGGCGAAGCGCAGCTCGATCAACCAGACCGAGTCAGGCAACAGCTCGCTGAGACGCTCGATGATCTCCAGCTCGGTGCGCCCCGGCTCCGCCGCCGCGCGGATCTCGCGCAGGGACTTGTTCAGCTTCAAGGCGCGATCACGGGCCTTCAACAAGGGCGCGGCGCGCTCCCGGGCCGCCGCCAGCTCGCTTTCCAGACGGATCAGCTCGGCGCGCTTCTTGACCACCGGCACGACCATCGCGACAGCCAACAGCAGCAGCAATAGCAACAGCGCCGGCATGCGCCATCCGATGCGCCAACGGCGTCCGCCGCCGCCCTCGCGACGCGGCAGCAGATCGGTATCGTCCCGGTCGCGCGCGACAAGACGCGCCGGTGGACCGAAGCCGGCGGCCTCGAGGCCATCGATCAAGGGCTGCGCGAACGACTTCGGCACCGCGATCAACTCGACCTCGACGGCGTTGCCATCGCGCGACAGCACGCGATAGCCGTGGTAGAGCTGCTCGGGCGGAAACGGGGTCGCGCTCGCCAGCTGATAGCCGACGGCCGCCGTCAGTTCGTCGCGTCCCAGCGCCGGCAGGCGCAGCCGCTTGCTCAGGATCCGATCGTCATCCAGCCGGATCACCAACGGCCGTCCGGCGCGCGCCTCGGCCAAGCGCTCCAACCAGCCCGCGTCGAGCGGCTCGCCGGGCCGCCAGGCCCATGCGGCGTCATCCCCGGGAAGGCGCAAGCCGCGTTCTCCGAGGGAGATCACCAGGGCATCGCCGCCCGCGGCCTCGCGATGCGGCACCGCCTTGCGCAGACCCTCGCGCCACCAGCGCCAGAACCCGAGCAGGGCCTTGCCGAGCGCGGTATCTTCGGAGGGCAGCAATGTCAGGTCAAGACCCATCGGTCTCCTCGCGTTCGGCGGCGTGGCGCGCGTATTCTACTATGTCGGTCGGCGCGATGCCCTCGCGTTTCCCGAGGATGCGGGGTCGCGCATTGGCGAATTTATCGAAATCGGAACGCGCGCCGGTCATTACGCGCGCGACCACATAGGCGCGCACCCGTCCGCGCCGGTCCGGCATCAAGACCTCGATCCGATAACTGCGCGTCCGCCCGCGTGAAACCAGACCACCGCCAAGACGAGGCGTCCATTGGGTGAAGGCCTCGGCGCCGCGCGCCGCCTGGAGTGGCTCGTCCTCGCCGGAAAGCAGGCGCAACAGGGCGCGCGGCGCATAGGATGGATCGATCCCACTGCCACCACCGATGGTGACATAGGGCGCGAGGCGCTGGTAGAGCGCGTCATCGATCCCCAACACCTGATGCAGCTCGACGACGCTGTCGAACTTGGCGTTCTTCGGCGGCGGATACTTGTCCGCGGCCTCGTAGTCGTCTTTCTCGGCGCCATTGGCACGGCGCGCGTCGTCGCGATCACGCCAGTCGGCGATCCGGTCGATCAGGCGGTCGATCTCCTCGTCGTCGACCCCGACAGCCTCGAACAGGCGTCGCAGCAGCGCGGGGCGCGCCTTGTTCAGGTCGACCAAAGCGGTGCTCGGCGTGACTCTCAGGATCAACGGGACGCCGAACAGATCGAGATCGACGAACTCCTCGGCCAGCAGTGGATCACTGGCGGCCGGCAGGCCACTCAGGTAGAGCAGCGCCTGGTTCAACGCGCCGTCGATCAGCGCCTCCGAGCGCACTTGGTCTTGCAGCGCCCGGGTGGCGCCGATCTCGTTCTTCATCAACAGGGCAAAGCCACCCGCCATGATGCTCAGCAGGGTGATGATCCACAGCACCAGCGGCAAGGCCAGGCCCTGTTGCCGGCGAAACTCAGACATCGGGCACCGCCACCAGCAGATCCGGCCAGATCTGTCCGGCGGCCTCGATGCGGATGCGCACGCGCGTCGGCGGACGCGGATGCCGCCAGCGCGCTTGCCAGTCGCCGCGCTTGTCGAGATAGGCGAAACGCAGCGATTCCACCTGTTCCAGCATGGTGTCCTCCTGGGCCTCCTCGAGCTGCTGTTCGAGCGGGCGGGTCGGATCGAACGGGGTGAAACGCAGCATCAGCGCCTTGCCTTCCGGCTTGTAATGGAGATCGACGGCATAGATGCCGCCGAACTCGAGGAATTCGAACAGCGGCGTGACGAAGCGCAGGTGCTCCTCATCGCCGTCGAAGGCGACCGGGTTGCCATGACCGGTCTTCAACCGCAACATCAGCGCGCGCGACAGACGGTCGTTGAGGAAACGCTGGGCGCGGCGCGCCTCGTCGAGCCGGTAGACCGCGCGATCGACCGCATCCCAGGCCCGCGAGGCGGTGCGCAAGGAGCTGAACAACACCACCATGATGAGGCTGATCAGCCCCAGCGCGATCAGCACCTCGAGCAGCGTGAAGCCGCGCGCGCGCCTCATGAGCGCCCCAGCCGGATGCTGTCGACCACGAAACGACGCTGGCGCGCGCCCCGCGTCCACTCGATCTCGACATGGACCTGGTAGGCGCGCAGGCGGCGACGCACCATGCCGGCCGGCGGCTCCATCGCTTGCACATCGAGTCGCCAGGCGAAACCATCGTCGAAACGGCCCTCGTGATGCCCCTCCTCGACCGGGATCAGCGCGCCGACCGCGTTCAGGCGGGAGCGCGCGTGCAGCGCCGCGCGCAGGTATTCGTCGGACATCGAGACACGGTTGGCGCCGGAGGCGAACAGTTGCAGAATCGCGCCAAGCGCCAGCGCCATGATCACCAGCGCGACCAGCACCTCGAGCAACGAGAAGCCGCGCGCGCGCCTCATTGCAGGCGGATCCGGCCGGTGATCCAACTGACATCGAGACGGAACGGCTGGCCGCGGTAGAGCGTGGTCAGTTCGGCGCCGCTGGAGGTGCCATCGGGAAAGAAGCGGATCTTCGCGATCCGCTCGGAGACCACCTGCTCGGCGATGGTCTTGAGCTCGATCTCGGTCCCCTCGGGCAGGCGCCAGCTCTTGCCGCCCCCGTCGCGACCGAAGCGCTTGCCTTCGACATCGATCCATACCGCCGCCGGCTGGTGCTCGCTGGCGGCGCGCGCGCGCGCCGCGCGCAGCAGGGTGACCAGATCGCGCAGACCGGCGCGGTACTGTTGCGAGCCGAGCGCGCCGACCAGGCGCGGCACAGCCACGCCGACCGCCAGTCCGGCGATCACCAGCACCACGATCAGCTCGATCAGCGAGAAGCCCCGGCTAGCCCGCATGACTCGCCGGACCGCTATTCCCAGGAGACGATATCAGCATTCTCGCCCTCGCCGCCCTCGGCATTGTCCTTGCCCAGTGAGTAGAGATCGAAATCGCCGTGTTCGCCGGGCATCTGATAATGATACTCGCGTCCCCAGGGGTCCACCGGGACGACCTTCTTCTTCAGGTAGGGGCCGTTCCAGCCCGGCTTGTCGCCGGGGTTTTCGACCAGCGCCTTCAGGCCCTCTTCGTTGCTCGGGTAATCGCCGGTTTCGAGGCGATAGACATCCAGCGCCGCGCCGATATCCTCGATCTGGAGCTTCGCGGTATCGCTCTTGGCGCCGCCGAGGTGTTTCATGACCTTCGGCCCGACCAACCCGGCGAGCAGACCGAGAATGACCAGTACGACCAGCAGTTCGATCAATGAGAAGCCGCGCGCCGCGGCCGGTACGTTATTGTTCACAAATACATTCTCCCTCGAATTTGATGCCTCGTTCGCTCTGAATGATCCAGACGGAGGCGGGTTTTCCGACGCAATGAACCATCACATCGCCAGGTCGTTGACCGCCAGGATCGCCATCAGGATCGACATGATGATACCGGCGATGAGGACCCCGAGACCAAGAATCAACGCCGGTTCGAGCAGCGCGAGCAGGCGCTTGACCCGCGCCTGGACCTCTTCATCATAGATATGACCCACTTGGTCGAGCATGGTTTCCAGTTTGCCGGTTTCCTCGCCGATGCGCATCAATTGCAACGACAGCCGGGTGAAATGACTCTTGCCGAGCGCGCCGGCGAGGCGTCCACCCTCCCGCAGCTGGGCGCTGGCCTCGTTGATCTCGCGCCGGAAGGCGAGGTTGCCGACGGTATCGGCGACGATCTGCATACCCTCGAGCAGCGGCACGCCGTTCTGCAACAAGGTGCCCAGAGTGTAGGCGAAGCGACTGATATCGAGCCGGGTGAGCAACGGGCCGAGTAGCGGAATCGCCAGCAGGCGGCGGTCGAAGCGCTCGCGAAAAGCCGGACGACGCAGCGCGCGGCGCAACAGCCACCCCCCGGCGGCCAGCGCGATCGCCAGCAGCCACCACCAATCGATGAGGAAATCGCCGGCGGCGACGACGATCTGGGTCGGCAGCGGCAGGGCCGCGCCCATGTCGTCGAACAGATCCTTGAACTGGGGCACGACGAAGGTCAGCAGGATGATCACCGAGGTCACCGCGACGCCAAGCAGGATCGCCGGGTAGATCAGTGCTGAGATCACCGAATCCCGCAGCGCCTTGGAGCGCTCCTGGTAGTCCGCGAGGCGGCTCAGCGCGGTGTCCAGCGAACCGCCGGTCTCGCCGGCGCGGATCATGCTGACGAAGAAGCCGGAGACCTCGGCGTCGCCCTGCTCGATCGCCTCGGACAGGGATTTGCCATCGCGCAATCCGTCGCGCCAGCTGATCAGCGCCGCCTGCTGGGACTCGGTCTCGGCGAGGTCGAGCAGCATGCCGAGCGCCTGGTCGAGCGGAATCCCGGCGGCGACGAGGTTGCTCAGGCCGCGCGCGATCTCGAGTTGATCCTGGTGCTTGAGGCGAATGCGGTGACGCTGGCGGCGCGCCTGCCCCCCCTGGGCGACCTCGATCGCCACCGGCACCAGCCCCTGCTGGCGCAGCACGCGCACCAGTTGGGCCTTGCTCTCGGCCTCCTGCACGCCGCGCTGGCGGCGGCCGCCCTGAAGCGGGATCGCCTGGTAGCTAAACAACGGCATCCTCGGCCTCCCGGGTTACGCGCATCACCTCCTCGAGCGAGGTGACCCCGCGCAATGCCTTGCTCAGGCCGTCCTCGGCCATGGTGCGCATGCCGCGCGCGCGCGCCAGCTGGGCGAGCTGGCCGGCATCGGCCTGCGCCATGATGCGGTCACGGATGGCGTCATCGATGCGCAGGAATTCGTGGATCACGGTGCGTCCGCGGTAACCGGTATGATTGCATTCGCCGCAGCCGTCGGCGCGCCACAGCAGCGCTTCGCCACCGGCCAGCTCGCGCAGGCGCAGCTCGGCGACCAGGCCGGCCGGCGGCTGGTAGCTTTCCCGGCAGTGGGGGCACAGCTTGCGCACCAGGCGCTGGGCGAGCACGCCGTTGACGGTGGAGCTGATCAGGTAGTCTTCCACCCCCATGTCGATCAGGCGGGTGACCGCGCTCGGCGCGTCGTTGGTGTGCAACGTGGAGAGCACGGTGTGGCCGGTCAGGGCCGACTGGATCGCGGTGCGCGCGGTTTCGAGATCGCGCATCTCGCCGAGCATGATGACATCGGGATCCTGGCGCACGATCGCGCGCAGCGCCGAGGCGAAGTTCAAGCCAGCCTTCACCGAGACCTGGATCTGGTTGATGCCGGAGAGCTGGTATTCGACCGGGTCTTCCACGGTGATGATCTTGCGGTGCGGGGCGTTGAGCTCGTTCAGCGCGGCGTATAGGGTGGTGGTTTTGCCGCTGCCGGTCGGGCCGGTCACCAGCAGGATGCCGTGCGGCAAGGCGAGGGTTTCCCGGAAGCGCGCCAGCACCTCGTCGCTGAATCCCATGGTTTCGAGGTCGAAGTGGATGGATTCGCGGTCGAGGATGCGCATCACCACGCTTTCGCCATACAGGGTCGGCACGGTCGAGACGCGCAGGTCGATCTCCTTGCCGTGCGCGCGCAGCTGGATACGGCCATCCTGCGGCAGGCGACGCTCGGCAATGTTGAGCCGCCCCATGATCTTGATGCGCGAGATGATCGCGGCGGTCATGCGCCGCGGCGGGGCGTCTTGTTCGTGCAGCATGCCATCGATGCGGTAACGCACGATCAATTCGTCCTCGAACGGCTCGATGTGGATGTCCGAGGCGCCCTGCTCGACCGCGTTGTTGATGATCTGGTTGACCGCGCGGATCACCGGCGCCTCGCTCGCCATGTCGCGCAGGTGTTCGATGTTCTCGTCGTCGTCGCCGGCCCAGCCGCTCTCGGCGCTGTCCGGCTCCTCGCGCTCGACAGCGTAGAGGCGTTCGATCAGGCTTTCGATCTCGGTGGCGCCGGCGAGCACCGGTTCGACGCGCCGCCCGAGCCGCATCGCGATCCCCTTGCGCGTGAACTCATCCTGCGGCTCGGCCATCGCGAGGCGGATGCGCTGTTCGTCGATCGCCACCGGCACGACCCGCGCGTTGGCAAGGAAATCGACGTTCAGCTGCTCGGCGGCGATCGGTTCGGTGGGCCATTCGTCACGCTTCAGCAAGGGCACATCGAGGTGGAGCGCGAGCTCGCCGAGCAGATCGGCCTCGCGCACGAAACCGAAGCGCATCAGCAGCTCGCCGATCAGGCCGCCCTGTTCCTGCTGCATGGCCAGCGCGCGACGCAGATCGTTGTGGTCGATCAGGCCCTTTTCCAGCAGTCGTTCGCCAAACAGCATGCTTTCCCCTGGGGTGGTGGCAGGCCGCGCGCGCCGGTCTGATATGATGGCGGCGGCCGAAGCTGGCAATGATAACATTCTTATATGCGTCGAAAATCCCTCTATCCGCGCCTGCTCGGCTATGTCCGCCCCTATTCGCGGACTTTTGCGCTGGCATTGCTCGCGACCCTGGTGTTCGCGCTCACCGAGCCGGCCCTGCCGGCGCTGATCAAGCCGATGCTCGACGGCAGCTTCGTCGACAAGGATCCGCGCTGGATCCTGATGACTCCGCTGCTGCTGATCGCGCTTGCGATCGTGCGCGCCGCCGCCGGTTTCACCAGCAAGGTGGCGATGAACTGGGTCTCGAGCCGGGTGGTGATGGATCTGCGCCAGCAGCTGTTCGCGCACCTGCTGCGGCTGCCGGCGAGCTACTTCGATCGCCAGTCGAGTGGAAAAGTTCTGTCGAAGATCACTTTCAATGTGGAGCAGGTCACGAATGCCGCCACCGAGGCGCTGGTGGTGCTGGTGCGCGACTCGGTCTCGCTGGTCGGCCTGCTCGCGCTGATGGTGTGGATGAACTGGAAGCTGTCGCTGATCACCCTGGTGCTGGTACCGCCGATCGTGCTGATCGTGCGCGCGGTGAGTCGACGCATGCGCGACATCAGCCGCCGCCTCCAGGATACCATGGGGGAGATGACGCATACCTTGGAGGAGGCGATCGCCGGACAGCATATCGTGCGCCTCTACGGCGGCCAGCGACAGGAGAGACGGCACTTCGACGAAACCAGCAACTGGGTGCGGCGCTATTTCATGAAGCGCACCGTCGCCGCCGAGCTGAACGTGCAGGTGATCCAGCTGCTCGCGGTGTTCGCGCTGGCGCTGATGATCTATCTCGGCGCGCGGCAGTCGGCGGCCGGCGAGACCACGGTCGGGGCGTTTGTATCGTTCTTCGCCGCGATGGCGATGATCCTTTCGCCACTGAAGAAGCTGACCACGGTGAACAGCCATCTGCAACGCGGGCTGGCCGCCGCCGAGAGCCTGTTCGAGCTGCTCGACACCCAACCGGAAGCCGATCAGGGCAAGCGCGAGATCGCGCGGGCACGCGGCCAACTGGATTTCGAACAGGTCGGCTTCCGCTATCCCGGCAGCGCGCGCGATGCCCTGTGCGATATCGAGCTGCATATCGCCCCCGGCGAGCATGTCGCGCTGGTCGGCGCCTCCGGCAGCGGCAAGTCCACGCTGGTAAAGCTGATCCCGCGCTTCTACCCGGTCACGCGCGGCGGTTTGCGGCTGGATGGCATCGCGGTCGACGAGCTGACGCTCGCCAGCCTGCGCCGT
>JALVEB010000063.1 GCA_027008705.1 Sedimenticola sp.
CTATCGTGCCCGAGCTGGCTATCGCATCGATGCTGTTACCGCTGAAGGTGTTTCCCTGGATCGTGGGGAAGGTGTTCTGGTAATCCACTCGGATGGGAGAGGAGGTACCACTGATCCGGCTGTTCTCTACTACCCCGTTGGCGCCACCCGCGAAATAGATGCCTTGCGCTTCGATATCCGATATCGTCGCGTTCCGTACACTGAGGTTGGCTCCACTCACCACATGGAAGCCTCGTGAGCTTGCATTCGAAGCCGGATTGCCCACATGGCGCAACTCGCTGTCCTCGAAAACAAGGGTCGCTCGATCCATGAAGATTCCGCTATTCCCATTGCCGCCACCGTATTCCACGATCGTATGACGCATCACGCCCGTGCTGCCCGAGCGAAAATACAGACGACCCCATTGGCCCGCGGCCTTGGTGCTTTCGTCCGACGTGAACAGGATCTTCTGGTCCGCTGTCCCTTCCGCCTTCAGATGGCCTTCAATGAGCAGATCATCGCCGCTGTCTTGGAAGATGACCTCGGTTCCCGGCTTCAACGTCAGGGTGACGTCCGCCTTCACTGTGATATCGGAGAACACATAGATCGGGTCGCTCCAGGTACCGGAAACCGCTATCGTGCCCGAGCTGGCTATCGCATCGATGCTGTTACCGCTGAAGGTGTTTCCCTGGATCGTGGGGAAGGTGTTCTGGTAATCCACTCGGATGGGAGCGGAGGCACCACTGATCCGGCTGCTCTCTACCACCCCGTTGGCGCCACCCGCGAAATAGATGCCTTGCGCTTCGATATCCGATATCGTCGCGTTCCGTACCCTGAGGTTGGCTCCACTCGCCACATGGAAGCCTCGTGAGCTTGTATTCGAAGCGGGATTGCCCACATGGCGCAACTCGCTGTCCTCGAAAACAAGGGTCGCTCGATCCATGAAGATTCCGCTATTCCCATTGCCGCCACCGTATTCCACGACTGTATGACGCATCACGCCCGTGCTGCCCGAGCGAAAATACAGACGACCCCATTGGCCCGCGGCCTTGGTGCTGTCGTCCGACGTGAATACCGCCGAATCCGCTTCCAACCGCCCACTGACAAGCAGGTCCGTGGATGATGACCGGAACCGCACCTCCGCTCCGGTCACGGTCAATGTCACCCCCGCCGGGACGACGAGGTCGGATTCCACAAGGTAAGGACTCCCTGCCGCATCGAGGGTTGTATCCGCGCTGAGTGTCCCGCTCAATCGGGTCAAGGCTACAACCTGGCCAGTAAAAACCAGACCCAGGAAGACGCAGAGGAGCCGTACGACAAAAAATCGCGGAAATGAGATACGGGCTTCAGGTTTCATGCTGTATATCCATTTGCGTTACACGTTAGGGTGCAACAAAGCAACATCCAAAAAAAACGACCATGAAGGGAGGACTAATCCTGTAAGGCTATCCGAGAAAAAAGCCTCTCTCGCGAGAAAACACCAGCAGCCAGACGCCGAGGGTTGATGTTATCTGGTGAAGGCGGCGGTTCCATAATGCTATAGAGAATGAGGCGATGCAGAGTGGCAGAATCGCCAAAAAACGCTGGAAAAGAAGCAAGATAGCGCATGAAAACCGTCCATCGTTCTAGAATTCATCCTTAACCAAAAATCGCACATGCAGGAGCAATATTCGGCGTACTTGATCTAAATACTATCAAATCGCCCGGGGTTTTCAAGCATTCTATTCGTTAAATATTGTGTCCAGCACACAAACCGGGCTTCGTGCCAATGGCTACCTGTTTGCAATCGATAGCTGTCAAGACCCGTGAGATTATCGAACCCACGCGCATCCGCCACGCCGCGCTCTCGGAGATCGGAGACCACGCACTCCACGATGCCACGCCCGTCCGCGCCAATGCACCCTCGACATGGCCTGCCGACAAACGCGGCGTCCTGCTTCAGGCGATTCGGGCGCTGTCGAAGCCGACTGACGAGGCGATCGTATTGCAAGGTCTTGCCCGTCAGGGCCTTGGCGACCTGGCGGCGAGAGAGGACCGCTGCACCCTGTGCGGCGCCTGCGCGCGGCTCTGTCCAGTCTCCGCGTTGCACATCCAGGCTACCCACCGCCTCTACTTCGGCGCGACGCGCTGCACCCAATGCGGGCTGTGCATCGATGCCTGCCCCGAGGATGCGCTAAGCACACACGACCGCTTTCCCCTCGACGACGCCTGTCGGCCGATCCACGAGCGTGACCAGCTCGCCCACTGCGCGCGCTGCGGCGAGGCCTTCTCGACCCAACGCCTGGTCGACAAGAGTATCGCGTTGCTGGAAACCCTTCCCTCCTTCGAAGCCGGCCGCGCCGACCTGCTACGCATGTGCCCCGCCTGCCGCCAATTGGAGTCCGTAGGATAAGGCTGAGCGACCGGCCCGGGATTTCCTTCTTCCAGTCTGCATCCTTTCCCGACCACGCGCGTCTTCCAGGTGAGCGAGGAAGAAACGGTGTCCAATGGCCCTGCTTGCTCGTGACGGGGGATCGGTATCGCCGTTTTGTCATCGCCCCTGCTTTCGATAATCAGACAGATCACAGGAGATCGACGATGGATGCAACGCTGCAAGAGTATTTCGACATTGGCTTGAAGTTTCATGGCCACAAATGCCCGGCGATGCCGATGGGGCTGCGCGCCGGTCTCGCGGCGATGAAAGCGCTGGGCGTCGAGCGGGCGAAGAACAAGGAGCTGATCGTGCGCTCCGAAACCGGCAAGGGGCACGCCGCCGGCTGTTTCCTCGATGGCGTGATGACCGCCACCGGCTGCACCTATGGCAAATCCAACATCCAGAAGCTCTATTACAACAAGATGGCGTTCACGCTGATCGATGTCGCCGGGGGCCGCTCGGTGCGGGTGTCGTTGAAGCCGGAGTTCTTCGAGGGCGCGCTGAATTCACCGTTCGTGCAACAACGCGCGCAGGGGGTCGAACCGCAGGATATCGCGCCAGAGGTGGTCAACCCGTTGGTCGACAAGATCCTGGGCCTGGCGGAAGACCAATTCCTGGAGATCGGCGAGGTCCAGTCCACCGAGCCGCCACAAGGAAAGGGTACCTTCAAGACCCGCCGCTGCGCGCGCTGCGGCGAAGTCACCTTCGTCAACAAGCTGCGCGTCGCCGAGGGTGGCGAGTTGGTCTGCATTCCCTGTTCCGGCTGGGGCGATTGAGAGCGCGCGTGATGAGAAAGGTATTGATCCCGATCGACCTCTCGGAGGTCTCCGAGGAGGCCTTGCGCCATGCCGTCGAATGCCCGTGCGCCGAGACCCGCGAACTGATCCTGTTGCATGTGGTCGATCCGCTGGACATCAAGAGCCTCGGGCTGGTCGGACTGGTGGATCGCGAGCAGGAACTGCGCAACGAGATGGAGAAGGAAGGGCGGCGGCATCTCGACGAACTGGTGAAGAAGTACGCGCGCGACGGACTGAGCTTCAAGACCCGCATCGTCTTCGATCGCCCATGGCGCGGCATCATCAACACCGCGATAGACGAACAGGCCGACGCCATCATCATGGGTTCTCACGGGCGCGGCCGCATCGCCGAGCAACTGCTCGGCAGCGTCGCCGAACGGGTGGTGCGCAAAGCGCCGGTGCCGGTAACCATCATCCGGCCACGCAAGATGCGTGATCACCTGATCGCGCGCTGGCGTCACCTGGGCAAGGAGTCCTGAGCATGGATCTGTCTACCTATCTGCTCGCCAGCGGACTGATCCTTGTCGTCTCGGTGCTGTTCTCGATGCTCGGCCTCGGCGGCGGCATGCTGTATGTGCCGATCTTCAAGTGGCTGGGCTTTCCGCTGAAATCGGTCGCGATCCCGCTCGGCCTGCTGCTGAACGGCGTCACCACGCTGTCGGCCTTTCTGCGCTATGCGCGCGAGGGCCTGGTGGATTTTCGCGGCGGACTGCCCGCCGCGATCGCTGGCCTGGCGTTGGCGCCGGTCGGCGCCCACATGGTGCAATATGTGCCGCAACACATCCTGATCGCGCTGTTCGCGGGGTTGGTCACGATCGCCGGGCTGCGCACGCTGGTGAAATCCGGTGGCGGCGAACCGACCGAGATGGCCAGCAACACGCGGCGCGCGATGGTCGGCGGCGTGGTCGGCGGCAGCGCCGGCTTCATCGCCGGGTTGCTCGGCATCGGTGGCGGCTTCATCGTCGCGCCGATGCTGATGGAGCTGGGCTATCCGACCAAGAAAGCGGCGGCGACCACCGCGTTCATCGTCACCTTCTCGTCGTTCTCCGGTTTTCTCGGCCACATGGCCGAGGGGCATGTCGACCTGACGCTGGCCGGACTGTCACTGGTCGCGGTGATCGCCGGCTCGCAGCTCGGCGCCTGGTTGATGGCCAACAAGGCGCAGCCCGGCTGGGTCAAGCGGATGTACGGCATCGTGCTGCTGGCGATCGCCGCGAAGCTGCTGTACGGGCTTCTGGCATAGCCCCACACTCTTCCAACGATAACGAGGATTGAAGACATGAGCGAGAAAACCGCCCTCTTCCTGCTGGCCGCGCTGTTCGTCGGCGCGCTGCATGCCGCGCCGACCATCCAGCCGGATCCGAAAAAAGACCCGAAATACTGCGGCGCCTGCCACCAACGCATCTACAAGGAGTGGGCTTCTTCGCGCATGGGCAAGGGCATCCACAACCCGATCGTCTACCAGTTCTATACCGGCACCAACCCCGAGGGGCAGCAGGACGGACTCGGCTTTCAGCCCTTTACCCACGGCGAGAAGGGCGACTGCGCCGACTGCCATGTGCCCGAGCTGGTGCTGGACGAACACGCCAAGGGCCACGAGGTCGACCTTGGGGTGGCGATGAAACAGCGTCAGGACTATGGCATCTCCTGCAACTTCTGCCACACCATCGCGCATGCCGAGATCCGGCGGGACGCCGATGGCCGCTACGACACCCGCTTGTTCGACAGCGTGAAACGAGACCCGCAAGGCGTCATCCACGGCCCCTTCGCCGATGCCCAGTCACCGGCCCACCCGACCGTTGCCGACCCCAATCTGCGCAAGGCCGAACTGTGCGGCGTGTGTCATCTGAATCAGGAGAGATTCTTGTCGATCTCCACCTACGATGACTGGAAAAAAGCCTATGCCGAAGGCAAGACCGACAAGACCTGCCAGCAATGCCACATGCCGCTGATCGACAAACCGGTGTTGCTCGCCGACGCCGTCACCGACCGCCCGAAGCGCAACGGCACCCGCGCCCATACCTTTGGCGGCGCGCACGATCCCGCGATGCTGCGCAAGGCGCTGCGCCTCGACATGACACCGCGCGTGGACGGCGAGCGCCTGGTGGTCGAAACCACCGTCGAGAACATCGGCGCCGGTCACAAGGTGCCCGGCTCCGGGCCGATCCGCAACGTCATCCTGAAGATCGACGCCTTCGACGCCGATGGCAAGCCCCTGCCCTATGTCGGCGGCAAGCAGGGCCTGCTACCGCCACTCGCAGGTACAGGCAACCCGAAGAACGGCCGGCGCGACGCCAACGACTGGGCCGGAATGCCAGGCAAGATGTACGCCAAGGTCTATGAATCGAAGCCGATCCCGAAGATGGGCAACCGCCGCATGGTCGGCGTCGGCGGTTTCGCCGCCGACCGGCTGGCCTTCGACACCACCTTGAAACCGCGCGAACCGGACAGCGCGCGCTTTGTGTTCAAGCTGCCCGCATCGGGCGCCACGGGCGTGACAGTGAAAGCCCGCCTGGTCTATCGCGATGCCTTCAAGCCACTTTCGGACCGCAAGCACTGGAAGCTGGCTCAGCGCGAGATGGCAAGCGTCGTAAAGAAGCTCTGAATGCAGGAGATATACTCGTCGCCCATGACTTTTCGGCCCCCGCGACCGCTCGGCCCCTGCGACCGCCCCTCGCACCCGTGGGCATTGTTGCGGAAACTCGCCATGGAATGGGCTATGACTCGCTTCCGCGCCTGGCCCACGGGCGCGAGGAACGCTCTCGAAAATCCGAAAATCCATGGGCGACGAGTATGATTTCGCTTGACGTTTCCTGATTTCAAAGGCTTGTCGCTGTCGCCCGATCCGCTCGTTTGATCGAACCTACGCCCACATTGCAAAAAAAAAACCGCTGTAGGCCGGTTCAAGTACCGCGGAACCAGCTGCGGCGGGGCCGCGCAATTGCGCCGCTGCCCGATCCGCTGCGCTTGAACCGGCCTACGCCTTGCCAGGTCAATGATCCCGCCTGCCCGATCGCGGACTATGGCTCGGCATGGCCTCGCCCGGCGCGATATGCGAAAATCGCGCCCCTTATGATTACGTCCCCGCTCCCGAAAAAACCGGACGAACGCCTGCAATGGGGCCAACTCCATGGCGACAGCCTGGCCCTGGCGATCGCCGAGGCGGCGCAAGCCTCCGATCAGTTGCTGTGCGTTGCCACGGCCGATGTACATCAGGCCAATCAGCTTTCGGAAGCCTTGCGTTTCTTCCTTGGCGAGACGCTGCCGGTGCTCGGTTTCCCGGATTGGGAGACACTCCCCTACGATGTCTTCTCGCCCTTGCCGGAGCTGGTCTCGGAGCGGCTTGCCACCCTGCACCGCCTGCCGTCGCTGCAACGCGGCGTGCTGGTCGCGCCGCTGGCAACGCTTGCCCAACGGCTGTGCCCACGCCGCTTCGTCGAACAGCATTCGCTGTGGCTGGAACGCGGCGACCGGCTCGATATCGACGCAATGCGCCGGCGCCTCGAAGCAGCCGGTTATCAATGTGTCTCCCAAGTCATGGGACATGGAGAGTTCGCGGTGCGCGGGGCGCTGCTCGATCTTTTCCCGATGGGGAGCGAGGCGCCCTACCGCATCGACCTGTTCGATGACGAGATCGACAGCATCCGCGTATTCGACCCGGAGACCCAGCGTTCCGAGCACAAGCTCGAACGGATCGCGTTGCTGCCGGCGCGCGAGTTTCCGCTCGACGAGGAAGCGATCGAACGTTTCCGCTCCAATTACCGTCAACAGTTCGAGGGCGATCCATCGCGCAGCCGGATCTATCGCGATGTCAGTGAGGGGCTGACGCCGGGCGGGCTGGAGTATTACCTGCCGCTGTTCCACGGGGATACCGCGACGCTGTTCGACTACCTTCCCGAACAACGCCTGATGCTGTTTCCGGATGATGCGCCCGCGCTTGCCGAAAGCTTCTTTGAAGAAGTCACCCAACGTTATGAACAACGCCGCCACGATATCGAGCGGCCACTGCTGCCGCCCGCGCGCTTGTATCTCGACGCCAATCAGTTGATCGCCGAGATCAAACGCGGCCAGGCAATCCAGTACCGCAAGCATGAGATCCCGGCGCGTGACAAGGGTTATGCGGCCGTCGCCAATCTCGGCACCCAGGTACCGCCGCCCCTGCCCTTTCAGGCACGCGCCCAACGTCCGGCCGGCGCACTGCAAGATGCCTTGAAGGATTTCCCGGGGCGCGTCTTGTTCACCGCCGAAACCAGCGGCCGGCGCGAACACCTGCTCGATACCCTGCGCGGCTTCGACATCCACCCCAAAACCTGTGGCGACTGGAGCGCCTTCCGCGATGGCGACGCCAGGCTCGCGATCACCGTCGCCCCACTCGAACAGGGGATCTGGTTCAATGACCGACATCTTGCGCTCATCACCGAGGCCCAACTGCTCGGCCAGCGCGTGCGCCAACCCCGCCGGCGGCGTCGCCGCGACAGCGACAGCGAGCAGGTGGTGCGCAACCTCACCGAGTTGCACATCGGCGCGCCCGTGGTGCATGAGGATCACGGCGTCGGCCGCTACCTGGGGCTGAGCAAGCTCAATGTCGGCGGTGGCGAGACCGAGTTCCTGACACTGGAATACGCGCGCGGCGACAAGCTTTATGTACCGGTCTCGTCGCTGCACCTGATCAGCCGTTACACCGGCGCTTCGCCGGAATCGGCGCCGCTGCACCGCCTTGGTGGCGACCAGTGGGCAAAAATCAAGCGCAAGGCAACGCAGAAGGCGCACGATGTCGCCGCGGAACTGCTCGATATCCACGCCCGCCGCGAGGCAAGCCAGGGACATGCCTTCGAACTCGATGAGCACGAATACGCCGCCTTTGCCGAAGCCTTTGCCTTCGAGGAGACCCCGGATCAGGCCAACGCGATCCAGGCAGTGATCGACGACCTGTGCTCGCCACGCCCGATGGATCGCGTGGTGTGTGGTGATGTGGGTTTCGGCAAGACCGAGGTCGCAATGCGCGCCGCTTTCGTCGCCGCCAATGGCGGCAAGCAGGTTGCGGTGCTGGCGCCGACCACCCTGCTCGTCGAGCAGCACTATCAGAATTTCCTCGATCGCTTCTCGGAGTGGCCATTCCGCATTGAAAGCCTGTCCCGCTTTCGCTCGGCGAAAGAGGTCAAACGCATCGTCGCGCAGCTTGCGAATGGTGAGATCGACATCCTCGTCGGCACCCACAAACTGCTCGGAAAAGAGATCCGTTACAAGGATCTCGGCCTGGTCATCATCGACGAGGAGCACCGCTTCGGCGTGCGCCACAAGGAACGCCTGAAGAGCCTGCGCGCGCGTGTCGATATCCTGACCCTGACCGCGACGCCGATTCCGCGCACGCTGAATATGGCGATGTCCGGCATGCGTGATCTCTCGATCATCGCCACCCCGCCGGTCGCGCGCCATCCGATCAAAACCTTCGTCTCGCAATGGGACGACGCCTTGATCGTGGAAGCCATGCAGCGCGAGCTGAAGCGCGGCGGCCAGGTCTACTTTCTGCACAACGAAGTCAGCACCATCGAGAACACCGCCGACAAGCTCGCCCGCCTGTTACCCGAAGCGCGCATCGGCATCGCCCACGGCCAGATGCGCGAACGCGAGCTGGAACAGGTGATGCGTGACTTCTATCACCAGCGCTTCAATGTACTGGTCTGCACCACCATCATCGAAAGCGGGATCGATGTGCCCAGCGCGAACACCATCATCATCGACCGCGCCGACCGCCTCGGCCTGGCGCAACTGCATCAACTGCGTGGCCGCGTCGGACGCTCGCATCATCGCGCCTATGCCTACCTGATCACGCCGTCGAAACGCGCGATGACCGCCGATGCGCGCAAGCGCCTGGAGGCCATCGAATCACTCGAAGACCTCGGCGCCGGCTTCACCCTGGCGACCCATGATCTCGAGATCCGCGGCGCGGGCGAGCTGCTGGGTGACGAACAGAGCGGCCAGATCCAGGAGATCGGCTTCAGCATGTACAGCGATCTGCTCGAACGCGCGGTCAAGGCGTTGAAGGAGGGGCGTGAACTCTCGCTCGACGAGCCGCCCCGCCACGGCGCCGAAATCGACCTGCAACTACCGGCGATCCTGCCCGACGACTACCTGCCCGACGTGCATGAACGTCTGGTGCTGTACAAACGCATCGCCAGCGCGCGAAATGATGCCGAATTGCGTGAACTGAAGATCGAGATGATCGACCGCTTCGGCCTGCTGCCTCCCCAGGCCCAATACCTGTTTGGCATCACTGCATTGAAACTGCGCATCCAGCCGTTGGGCATCACCAAGCTCGAGGCCGGCGCCAGCGATGGCCGCATCCTGCTCGACAAGCATCACCAGCTCGACCTCGGCCATCTGATCGGCCTGGTTCAGACCCAACCCCAGCGTTTCAAGCTGGAAAGCGACCGGCTGCGCTTCTTCGGCGACTTCAGCGATCCGGAAAAGCGCATCGACAAGATCGATGGCGTCATCGACCAGCTGCTCGCCTGAGCCGCTCATCCCACGCCGTGACGCCTTCAGGCCGCGTCTCGCCCCCTGCCGCCATGCCGGATCAATCACTTAACGATACTCACAGATTCTGTGGATAACTTTGTGAGCAATCTGCGGAAACGCTTCGCCAAGCCTCGTCGTTACTGGCCTGAAAACAGATTGACCACTTTTCATACAGCACCTTAACTCATTGATATTCGTTGATTAAGTCAACTATCACCAATAACCGCCGGTCTCCCTCCATGCATCGGCAACCGTAAACGCGAACTTGTGCATAGCCTGGGCTTGTCAAGGCTTGACAAGCGCTTTCCGCATGCTCAGACGAAGCTTTTCGTCCTACCCGGAGCAGGGTCATGGAAACGAGCTGGAAACGCAGTAAAATGGCGGAAAAAGCATCGCTGAAGGAAACCGACCATGTGCCTCGCCATAGGTAGCGCCACGCCACCGAGCAATCACCCGCTGTCGCGCTTTCTGCGTCGCGTCACCGGCAACCCCTTCGTCATGCTCTCCCTGGGTGGCATGCTCTACGCGTTTGCCTGGCCCTGGCTGATGACGAACCACCGGGCCGCCGGTTGGCTGCTCGCCGGTCTGGCTGCGCAGCCGGTGGCGGGCTATCTGTTCCTGCATCTGCCCTCGCGCTATCGGCAATCCGAAGTAGAGTACCTTGCCTACCTGCTGGTATTCTGGGCATGGCTTGCCGCTTTGGGCTGCGCGCTTTCCGGCTGGTGGAACGCGACGCTGGTGTTTTCGACGCTGGGATGGCTTCAGGCATGGCGAATCCTGGGCGATATCGCGCGCTGGATCCCGAGGCATGAGGATCGTATCCCGCGCCTCGCCCGCGGACTGGCGGCGCTGGCCGGAGGACTCACGCTCGCTCTGACCCTCGGGGAATGGGCGCTGGCGCCCTTGAGCGTCGCCATCCTGCTGCTGGCGGGGGTGGCCGGCTACCTGGGGATCCGTCGGGCTTGACCCCGCATTGCAGAAAGTCGCTGGAGGCCGGTTCAAGCACAGCGGAACCGGCTGCGTCAGTGCCGCGCAACTGCGCCGCTGCCCGATCCGCTGCGCTTGATCGGGCCTACGCCGCGTTGCAAAAAACCGCTGTAGGGCGGATAAGCGCAGCGCCATCCGCCGACCGCCGCTCGAACCGTTCAAGTTGACCCGCTCATTATGTGTATATATGCTCCATTCCATACACACCTGCAACCCCAGAGGGACAACCCCAATGCGCACGAATATCGAAATCGATGACAAACTCATGTCCGACGCACTCGAAGTCACCGGCGCAAGGACCAAGAAAGAAGCCGTGGAGCTAGGTCTCAAGGCACTGATAAAACTAAAGAAGCAAGAAGGAATCAAGCAATTCAGAGGGAAACTGGAATGGACGGGTGATCTCGATGAGATGAGAAGCGCCCCATGATCCTGGTCGATTCCAGTGTCTGGATCGACTACTTCAACGGCAACGCCTCCCCCGAGACGGATTTTCTGGATGGCATGTTGGGCGTTGACGCCATCGCAATTGGCGATATGATCCTTACGGAAGTTCTCCAGGGTTTTCGCCATGACAAAGACTACGAAACCGCCAAACGCCTGCTGGAAGCACTGACTCAGTTCGAACTGCTGGGTATAGAAATGGCAGTGAAAAGCGCGGATAATTTTCGCAAACTGCGCAAAAAAGGGGTGACCATCAGAAAAACCGCCGACGTAATCATCGCCTCTTACTGCATGGAACACGACCTCCCCTTGCTGTTTTCAGACAAGGATTTCCAACCTTTCGTGCAACACTTGGGCCTGCGTGACGCGATCCACACATAATGCCCCACGTCTTACCGTAATCGCGCGGCCCGGCGTAACCAACGATCCCAGCCGGGTTCGTGGCAATGGCGCCATCCGCCGCCGAAAAGGCCACCGCCCTTGCGGTATTCCCCCCACCATAACGGCTTGCACCGAAACAGCCGGCCCAAGCCCATGGCAACGGCACCACCCGGCGGATGACGCTATCGCTTATCCGCCCTACGGCATGACGACCGTCGCGGCAGTGGCCCACACCGTAGGGCGGATAAGCGCAGCGCCATCCGCCGGCCACCGCCGAAAATGGCACCACCCTCGCGGCATACCCCCACCATAACGGCTGCGCCGAAACGACGCGCCCAAAACCGTGGCAACGGCACCATCCGGCGGATGACGCTATCGCTTATCCGCCCTACGGCATGACGACCGTCGCGGCATTGGCCCACACCGTAGGGCGGATAAGCGCAGCGCCATCCGCCGACCGCCGCCGAAAATGGCACCACCCTCGCGGCATACCCCCACCATAACGGCTGCGCCGAAACGACGCGCCCAAAACCGTGGCAACGGCACCATCCGGCGGATGACGCTATCGCTTATCCGCCCTACGGCATGACGACCGTCACGGCATTGCCCCACACCGTAGGGCGGATAAGCGCAGCGCCACCCGCCGACCGCCGCCGAAAATGGCACCACCCTCGCGGCATACCCCACCATAACGGCTGCGCCGAAGGCCATTCGGTCACATGATACCCTTGTACTCATGCCCAGTTACAGAAGATACCGAGTCCCAGGCGGTTGCTATTTCTTTACAGTCAATCTGCTGCAAAGAAACCAATCGCTGCTGACCGATCATATCGACTCGCTCCGCGAATCGGTGCGCCAGGCGCGGCAACGGAAACCCTTTTTCATCGATGCCTGGGTGGTGCTGCCAGAGCACCTGCATTGCATCTGGACATTGCCATCCGGCAATGATGATTTTTCCGGTCGCTGGCGGGACATCAAAAAAGCGTTCTCCAAATCACTGCCCCGGGTAGAGAGACGCTCTGCGGCGCGCGTCAGGCGCAATGAACGCGGTATCTGGCAGCGGCGCTTCTGGGAACACACGATCCGGGATGACCGGGACTATGCGCTGCATATGGATTATATTCACTACAATCCGGTCAAGCATGGCTGGGTCCGGCGGGTGGCCGATTGGCCGTACTCCACCTTTCATCGCCTGGTCGGGAAAGGATTGTATCCGGCGGATTGGGGCGGCAATGGCGTGAGTGAAATCGAGGCGGGGGAGCCGCGTTAGCGGTTTGGCGGAAGATCCTGGTTGCCGTGGTTCCGACCGGGGTATTAGGCATGGCCGGGTCGTTTCGATGCAAACCGCCGTGGTGGTGCGCATGCCGCAAGGGCGGCGGCCTTTGCGGCGGCGGTCGGCGGATGGCGCTGCGCTTATCCGCCCTACGATGTTGGCCAATGCCGCGACGGTCGTCATGCCGTAGGCCGATTCAAGCGCGGCGGAACCGGCTGCGGCGGCGGCGCGCAACTGCGCCGCTGCCTGATCGGCTACGCCGCTTTGCCGAGTGGTTACCAAACCGGAAACCCATGGGCGACGAGCCGTCATGGTAAACCGCTATCGCGCGCGCGTCTTCCAGGGAGTCGTCGTGGATTCTTCGCTCTGAGCGGATTTTTGTCCGCGGCCGAGCGGGCCTTTCGGCTTTCCCTTGTTCTTGCGATCGCGCAAGCGCTGCTTGAGCCGCTTCCCCTTGCGCTTTTCCGCCGGCTTGCGTTTCTTCTTGCGCCGCAGGCTCGGCAGGCGATGGCGGGGTTCCAGGCCTTCGATCCGGGTCACCGGCAGGGCTTGGCGCAGGTAACGCTGGATGCGATCCAGATAGCGCAGGTCGTGAGCTTCGACCAGGCAAATGACCTCGCCGGGCCGGCCATCGCGCCCCGTGCGCCCGGCGCGGTGCAGGTAGAGATCCCCCTTGCGCGGCATGTCCCAATGGATCACCACGCGCACCGCGTCGATGTGCAAGCCTCGCGCGGCGACATCGGTGGCGAGCAGGATCGCGCGGCTGCCGGCATGGAATTCACGCAGGCAGCGCCGGCGCTCTGACTGGGGCATCTCGCCATGCAGTTCGAGCACGGCCTGACCTTCGGATTTCAACGCCCCGGCCAGCCAGCGCAGGTGCTCCCGGGTATTTGCGAAGATCAGTTTGCGGCCCTTGATGCTCTTCAGCAGGGCTGTCAGCAAGGCGAGTTTGTGTTCCCGGCTGTCGGCGTGCAGCACTTGCTGGGTGATCGTATCGGGGAGTGAGCGCGGCCGGTCTATGGTGAGGAACGCCGGCGCTTTCTGCCAATGGGCGGAGAAATGCTCGCAACGGCTGTCGGCGGCGGTGGCCGAATACATCAGCAACTGGCGATCCGCCGGGGTGGCGCCCAGCACGGCCTCAACCGGTTCGCGCAGGCCGAGTTCAAACAGGCGATCGGCTTCATCGAGCACCACCAGCCCGGCCCGCGCCAGGGAGACCTCACCGCTCGCCAGCAGCTCCAGCAGACGGCCCGGGGTTGCGATCAACAACTGCGGACGCCGATCCAGGTACTCGCGTTGGGCTTTCCGC
>JALVEB010000064.1 GCA_027008705.1 Sedimenticola sp.
GTGGGTAACGATAATCTGGGTGCGGCGGGTCTCGAGCGCCGCCAGCGCGGCAGTGACCTGTTGTTCGGTTTCCACGTCCAGGCCTTCGGTGGGCTCGTCCAGCAGCAGGATCGGGGCCGTTTTCAGCAGCGCGCGCGCCAGCGCCAGGCGGCGTTGCTCGCCTCCGGAAAGCCGTGCGCCGGCCTCTCCGATCCAGGTGTCGTAGCCGTCCGGCAGGGCGCGGATGGTGTCGAGGATGCGGGCGCGTTCGCAAGCTTCGTCGAGCGCCGCGGAATCGGCGTCGGGACGGGCGATCAGCAGATTGTCGCGGATGCTGGCGTTGAACAGATGGCTATGCTGCGACAGGCTGGCGAAGCAGGCGCGCGCCTGCTCGCCCGTGAGCCGGTCCAGCGGGATGCCACCCAGGTGGATCTCGCCGCTATCCCAGGCTTGCAGTTTCAACAACAGTTGGAGCAGGCTGCTCTTGCCCGCGCCGCTGGCGCCGACGATGGCGATGCGCTCGCCTTCCGCGATGCGCAAGCTCAGATCGTCCAACGCAGGCTTCTCCCGCCCTGGGTAGCGCAGGCAGACCCGGTCGATGACGATCTCGTGGCCGGTTGGGGAGGGCGCTGGCTGCGTCGGTTCCGGCACCGGGGGCGGGCGGTCGGCGATGGCGAACAACCGGCGCGCCGAGGCCAGGGTCTCCGGTAGTAATTGCAGCGCCAGCGGCAGGTTGGCGACGGTTTCGAATGCTGCCAATGTGAGCATCGCCAACATCGCGTAAGCGGGGCCGTCGAGGCCGCTGAAGGCGGGCAGTGCAAGCAGCAGGATGGCGACGAAGCACAAGCCGGCGGTCAGGTTGGCGCCCAGTTCGGCGGCGGTGCGCAGGCGCTGGTGGCGCCGCTCGATGGTGTGCAGTCCGGCATCGAGGGCGTCGATGTAGCGGCTTTGTTGGGGCAGAGCGCCGAGTAGGGTCAATTCAGCCAGGGCCTTGCCCTGATCCAGCAAACGTTCCCGCAGGCGCGCGCGCAATGCGCGCAGGTGTCTGCCATCTTCGCGCGTGGCGCGCAGTACCGCCATTGGCAGCAACCCGCCAGCCAGCAGCAGGCCGGCGCCGAGCGCCAGCGTGGCGGCATGGCTGTAATGGGCGACGAACCACAGCAGCATCAGGGAGCCGGTGATCGCCACACCCAATGGCAGCAGGATGCGCGGGTAGAAATCATTGAGCTGGTCGATATCGCTGGTGAGGCGGTTCAGCAGATCGCCACCGTGGAGATCGCGCAGGGCCGCCGGGGCGAGGGGTTCGATTTTCCGGTAGAGCCAGACGCGCAGCCCGGAGAGGACGCGGAAGGTGGCCTCGTGCGAAACCACGCGTTCGCTCCAGCGGCCGCCGGTGCGCAGGATCGCGCAGGCGCGGATCAGCGCCGCCGGGGTAAAGTAGTTGAAGCTGACGCCAGCCAGCCCGGCGAGTGCCATCGAGGCGATGAACCAGCCCGATAACGCCAGCAGGCCAAGGTTGGCGAGCAGGGTGAGCAGCGCCAGCAGCAGGCCCGCAAGCATCCATCCTCGCTGTGCGCGATGCAGGCGCAGCAGGCGGAGCAGGTCTTTCATGGTCCATCCTCCGGGTGATGCAGCAGGGCTCGCCAACGTGGGTCAACGGCGGCGAGTTCAGCCGGCGTGGCGTCGTGCTGGATGCGGCCATCGCGCAATACCAGGATGCGCTCGGCATCTCGCAGGGTATGCAGGCGATGGGCGATGCTGATCACGGTGCGGCCTTGCGCGAGTCGCGCTATGGCCTGCTGCACCAGGCGTTCGCTGGCGGCATCGAGCGCGGCGGTGGGCTCGTCCAGGATCAGCAGCCGCGCGTCACGCAGAAAGGCGCGCGCGAGCGCGATACGCTGGGCCTCGCCACCGGAAAGGCGTTGGCCGAGTTCACCCACGTTGCTGTCGACTCCTTGCGGCAGGGATTCCACCAGGGTTGCGATGCCAGCCTGTTGCAGCGCCTCGCGCAGTTCTTCCTCGCTCGCATCGGGCCGCCCGATCAGCAGGTTTTCGCGGATACTTCCATGAAACAGGGTGGGTTGCTGCGGCAGCCAGGCGATATGGGCATGGTAGCTGGCGCGCGTCCAGTGGGCCAACGGTTGGCCATTGACCAGCAGCTCGCCACGCTCGGGTTCGATGAAGCCCAGCAGGAGCTGGATCAGGGTTGATTTCCCCGCGCCACTGGGCCCGACAATGGCAAGATGCTGGCCGGGCGGAATCCGCAGGTCGATCCCTTCCAGCCCGCGTTTTCGTCCCGGCCAGTGGAAGTGAATCTGGCGCAATGTCAGGTCGATCTCATCGGCATCCAGCCTCCGCGCGCTGGCATCGCGCGGTTTCTCTTGCGGCAGTTCGTACAGCGCCAGCAGACGGTTTGCCGCGGCAATCGCCTGAAGGCGGTCGTGGTAGTGCTGGCTCATGCGTCGCAGCGGGAGGAAGAATTCGGGCGCCAACAACAGCGCGAAAAGCCCGGTTTGCAGCGTGACGCCGGTTTCGAGCAGGCGGAAGCCGACCAGGATCGCGACCATGGCAATGGCCACGGTGGCGAAGAATTCGAGCGCGGCGGATGACAGAAAGGCGACGCGCAGCACCGCCATCGTCGCCTGGCGGTAGTCGTCCGAAAGGCGCGCGATGATATCGGCCTCGGCGCGGCTGACGTTGAACAGCTTGAGTGTTGTCAGTCCGCGCAGAATATCGAGGAAATGCGCTCCCAGGCGGCTCAACCGCTCCCACTGGCGCTGGTTCAACGCCTGCGCGCCCTTGCCGATCAGGATCATGAACAATGGCGCCAGTGGCAAGGCGACGAGCAACACCAGCGCCGAGATCCAGTCACTGGGGAACAGCGCCGCCAGGATCGCCAGCGGAACCACCACGGCCTGATGCGCTACCGGCAGGTAGCGGGCAAAGTAGTCGTGCAGCGCGTCGACCCCCTCGATCAACGCGGTGGCCAGCTCGCTGCTGGAGTAATCCCGCAACGCCATCGGGCCGGCTTGCTGTATCCGCCGCAGCAGATCGGCGCGGATCTCGCGGCGCGCGCGCGTGGCCAACTCGTCGGTGAGTGTCTCGGCGCGCCAGTTCAGTCCCAGCCGCATGGCCACCAGCAACGCCAGCGCCAGCAGGCGCGTGCCGATGGCATCGATGCCGGCGTGCGCGGTCACCACCTCGGCGATGACGCTGGCGGCAACCCAAGCCTGGGCGATGCCCAACAAGGTGGCCAGCGTCGTCAGCCCGCTGGCCAGCAACAGGCGAGGACGGTAGGGGCGGGCCCGCGCCTTCAGCCAGGCGGCGGGGGCGGAGTCAGACATTCTCTAAATGTAACTACTCAGCATCTTGCGCCGTGGAGATGCTAAGTCATTGAATATCCAGGACGCTGTAAATACATCCCGGTAAGCTCTGCGGCAGCTTCCATGCTGCCGAAGCCTGGCTATTCAATGACTTACCATCTCTCAATAAAATCATGCTGAGTAGTTACCTCTAAATCAAGGAAATCAATAGCTTGATATGCCCACACAGTTCCATCTTTACAGGCCGGTGCAAGTACCGCGGAAGCGGCTACGGCGGTGCCGCAAAACCGCGTCTACGCTTTATCTCAGCGGTTGGCTGAGCAGGTACAAACCACAACCTGGGATTCCGTTTTGTTCGGTGGGGCGCGGGAAAGCTCAGTTGCCGCATTCGTCATCGTCCAGGCAGGCCTCCTGCTCCAGCCACAGCACATTGATGATGCCGAAGGCCAGCGCCAGGCCGACTCCCAGTATCCAGGCGAAATACCACATGATGCAATCTCCTGTCAGTAGGCCGAATGGCGGTTGGCGCGAATCTGCGCGACCGTGATCTTGCCACGCATCTTGAAGAAGCACCAACTGGTGTAAAAGAGGATCAGCGGCACGAAGATCGCGGCGGCAACGAACATGATGCCGAGCGTCATCTGGCTGGAAGCGGCGTCCCACAGCGTCAGGCTGGCGTTGGGGTTGCTGCTGGACGGCATCACGAACGGGAACATCGAGAAACCGGCGGTGCAGAGGATGCCGGCCATGCCCAGCGCGCTGGTGACAAAGCCCAGGCCCGGACGTCCGATGCGCGAAAACAGCCAGGTCAGCAGGGGGCCGAGGAAGCCAGCCAGCGGAGCCAGCATCGTCAACGGATAGGTTTGGTAGTTATGCA
>JALVEB010000065.1 GCA_027008705.1 Sedimenticola sp.
GAATTGGGTTGACACGGCAAGGCGACCCGCTTTCTGGAATCCAGCGAGGCGCGGCAGCGCGCAAAGGAAAACGCCGCTCGAAGCGAGCGGCGAAACGGCCTCCGGCCGGAGGGCTTCCATGCGCCTGGAGCTCCCTATCCAGAAAAGGATCGTTATGTCGGCACAACCGTTACGCCGGCCAGTGCCGGGTGCTGGCATAGGCCCGGCTGGCTTGGCGTCCCTGTTGCAGTCGATCCAGCTCTGTGGCCAGTTGGTCGCGTCGAGCCCTTCCCAGGGCGAGAATCGCGCGGTCGAGCTCGAGCAGTTTGCGGATGGTGCGGGATGCCAGCCCCCGGTCCTGTATCCGGTGATCATGGCCGAAACAGCTCTGCAACACGCCGGCGCGCAGCCGTTCCATCTCGGCGACCTGCTCCCACTGCCGGCCACGCGCCGCCGCCAGCATGCGTTCGCTCAGGCGCAGGGCATCGGCCAGCAGGGCATCGGGGGCCGGCACGGAGGTTTCAGCCATTGACCGAGGCCTGACGCGCGACCGGCGCGGCGCGATCGAGGCCGGGCTGCTTTACCTCATCGGGCAGGGCATCCCAGGCCGACTTGATCTCCAGCATCAGGGAGCTGACTTCGTCGAGAATCGCGATGTCGTTGCCGGCATTGGCTTCCATCAGCCGGCGCGTCATGTATTCGTACAGGTTATCGAGGTTCGCGGCAATCTCGCCGCCGGCGTTGAAATCCAGGCTGCCACGCAGACCGTTGAGGATCGATACCGCCCAACTGATATGGCGGCTCTTGCCTTCGAGATCGTTGCGCGCGATCTGCCCCTTGGCGGTGGCGATCTTGTCGGTGACGCCTTCCATCAGCATCTGCACGAGCCGGTACGGACTGGCGTAGGCGACTTCGGCGGCGGTGGCGACCTGGCCATACTGGGCGACCGCGCCACGCTTGCGGGAATAGCTCATGCGTTGATTCCTCTTGTGGATGGTTCCGGCTTACTTCTTGTTTAGCGACGAAAGCCCGGATAACTGTTGGGACAAATAGTCTCCGGTTGCATTCAGATTGGCGACGATCGAGTCCATTGCGGTGAATTGCGCGCGCAGACGCGCCTCGGTGCCGACCAGACGGCGGTCGATGCGGTCGGCCTGCTGATCGAGCGAACGGATGCGGGTGTTCAGACCGGACTCGCGCGCGTCGATCAGACCGCCGCTGGCGAGCACCTGATCGCCGAGGTTCTCGAGGCGCGCGGCGATGCCATTGTCGGCGTCCGAGAAGAAACGCGAAACCCCGTCGAAATCACGCGCCAAGGCGGTTTCGAAGCGACCTCGATCGAGGCTCATCTGGCCATAGCGATCGATCTCGATGCCGAGCTCGGTCAGGTAGTTGAAGTTCGATCCCGGGATGCCGGCACGCGTATTGATCTGGCGCAGCACACTGTTGTCGATGCTCAACAAGGTGCTGTCGGCCTCCAGATCGCCATTGCGCAGGTTCTTGATGGTATCGCGCAGCTTGTTGAAGGCATCGACGAAGCTTTGCGCCGAGTCTTCGATCGCGTCCCGGTCGGTCGCGACCGTGAGGGTGCCGGAACCGGGCGCGTCGAGTTGCAGCGAAACCCCCTGCAAGGCGCCGCTGACGGTATTGCTCGCGCTGGTCACGGTAAAACCGTCGATGTTCACGACGGCATCGCTCGCGGCCCGGATCTCGTTCAGGTTCCGGCTGGTGGCGTCGAAAGCGAGCCGCGACAAACCGTTGGCATCGCTGTCGCCGCCATCGCCGTCGCCGCTGACCGAGACCCGAATGGCATTCGAGGTTCCGCTGTCGCGACTGGTCAGTACCAGGCGGCTGCCAGCATCGTCACGCAGCACGGTGGCGGTGACCCCGGTATTGTCGGCGGCCTGATTGATGGCATCGCGGATACCCGCCAGGGTGTGGTTGCCGGCATCGATCGCCACATCGAAGGAATCGGCGCCATTGGCGAGCGTCAGGGTCCCCTCGCCGACCACGCTGTCGGCATCGCTGAAGGCCTCGCTGGCCAGCTTGTGCCGACTTGCGAGCGAACTGACCTCGATCGCGTAGGAACCGGGCGCGGCGTCGACGCCGGCCGAGGCGGTGAACGCCGATTCGTTCGACGAGGAAGCCCGGAAGATCTGAAAACTGTCGGCCGACGACAGCCCCTGCATGGCGTCACGGAACTCCGCGACGACGCTCTTGAAACGCCCATACGAGCTGAGCTGCGCCTGGATGTCGGATTTTTGCCGTTGCACGGCTTGCAACGGCTGGCGTTCGAGCGTGACCAGTTGGTCGACGAGCGAGTTGATATCGAGTCCGGAGCCGACGCCGGGAGCCTGAATTGCGGGCATCTTGAATACCTCCTGACGGATCATGACGGCAAGGGAACCAGCGCCGGCGATCCCGCCATGGAGCGCCGCCGACGGTCATCCGACAAGCGCGGAGGGCCGCCGCCTCATCCGCTGGATTGCGTCCTTGCCACCGTGTTTTTCCGGCCGTTCGGTCGAGCGGCCGGAAAAACACGCCGACCGGGGACAGGCCCCGGCGGACGTGGCGCGGATCACTGCAACAGGCTGAGTGCCTGTTGGGGCACCTGGTTGGCCTGGGCAAGGATGGATACACCGGCCTGTTGCAGTATCTGTGCTCGGGTCAGTTTCGAGGTTTCCATGGCGAAATCGGTATCCTCGATACGGCTGCGCGAAGCGGTCAGATTCTCCGCGTAGTTCTGAAGGTTGGCGATGACCGATTCGAAACGGTTCTGCACCGCGCCGAAGGTCGCGCGTTCCTGGGCGACGGTATCCAGATCGGCATCGAGCTGACCGAGCGCCGCCGAAGCCGCCGAGGCCGACGAAACATCAATGGTCACGGTCGCGGTCAGGTCGCTGACATTGACCGAGTTCAGCGCGCTCAGCTCGACGGTATTGACCGTGACCTGTTGATCGGCGTCGCCATCCTGACCGATCTGAAAGTTCAGCGAGGCGGTCGCGGTCAACAAGGTGACGCCGTTGAATTCCGAGGTGGCGGTGATCCGCGAGATCTCCTGGGTGAGCTGGTCGACCTCTTTTTGCAGACCCGAGCGGTCCTCGACGGTGCCGTTGGCGGCCTGCACCGCAATCTCGCGCACGCGCTGCATGTTGGCGGCGAGCTGGCCGAGCGCGCCCTCGGCGGTCTGGCCCAGCGAGATGCCGTCGGAAGCGTTGCGCACCGCCTGGTTGATGCCGCGGATGTCCGCGGTCATCTTCTCGACCGTGAACAGGCCGGCGGCGTCGTCCTTCGCCGAATTGATGCGCAAGCCGGAAGACAGCCGCTGCAAGGAGGTTTGCAGATCGCCCTGGGTCCGGTTCAGGTTCCGCTGGGCGTTCAGGGAATACAGGTTGCTGTTGACGATGAGTGCCATTCTCTTTCTCCTCATGTCCGGCGATGCCGCGCATCGAGCCTGGACCGCGAGTTAGTTACTAGCGGATATACCTTCGGGGCGAGGGTATTCACCGCTTCCAAGCTGTGTAACGGCAGCGGGCGAAGGCACTTGACCCGAATTCCGCGTTCGCGAACGAAACGACCGGCTCGCGTTCATACCTCGGTGCGCAACAAGCCGCCCGCCGATTCCTCCATCTGGCGCGCCAGCCGCACCACCTCCTCGGGCGGAATCTGGCGGATGATCTCCTCGGTCTCGGCGTCCACCACCTTGATGATGACATCGCCACTCTGATCATCCACGGAGAATTGAATCGCGCGCTGACTGTTCTGCACCGCGTTGTTGAGTTCGTTCACCGCGCTCGTGAGCTCGCCATGCGACGGTGGCGTGGGGTCGCGCCCGGCCGCGGGCCGCGCGCGCGAATCGGGAGCCGGATTCACGGCCCCGACCGGATCCGGCGGCTTGACCGGCTCGCCTCGCGCCACCTCGGTCACGGGACCCAGGGCGCCGGCGATGCCATTGAAGATTCCAGCTGTCATCTCGGTATACTCTCTCTATGATGTCCTTCGGAGCGGGGCGGGCCCGGCCCGCCCCATCCAGTGCCAGGCGCGTCCCTGCGCCCGCATCGATCAGCCCAGCAGGCTCAGCGCTTGTTGCGGGAGGGTGTTGGCCTGCGCCAGGATCGAGACCCCCGCCTGTTGCAGGATCTGCGCCCGCGTCAGCTTCGCGGTCTCGGCCGCGAAATCGGTATCCTGGATCCGGCTGCGCGAGGCGGTCAGGTTCTCGGCATAGTTTTGCAGGTTCGAGATTACCGCGTCGAAGCGGTTCTGAACCGCGCCGAAGGTGGCCCGGTCCTGCGCCACGGTGTCGAGATCGCTGTCGAGGCTGGCCAGCGCGGCGGAAGCCGCCGCCGCCGAAGACACATCGATCGTGGTCGTCGCGGTCAGGTCGCTGACGTTCACCGAGTTCAAGCCACTGAGCTCGAGCGTGGTGATGCTGATCTGCTGATCGGCCGAACCATCCTGGCCCACCTGAAAGGTCAGCGAGGCGGTACCGGTCAACAGCGTCTGGCCGTTGAACTCGGTGGTCGAGGCGATCCGCGAGATCTCCTGGGTGAGTTGGTCGACCTCCTTCTGCAGGCCCGAGCGGTCTTCCACCGTGCCGTTGGCCGCCTGTACCGCAATCTCGCGGATACGCTGCATGTTCGACGAGATCTGGCCGAGCGCGCCTTCCGCCGTCTGCCCGAGCGAGATACCGTCGCTGGCATTGCGCACCGCCTGATTGATGCCGCGGATGTCCGCGGTCATCTTCTCGGTGGTGAACAGGCCGGCGGCATCGTCCTTCGCCGAGTTGATGCGCAAACCCGACGAGAGACGTTGCAACGAGGTCTGCAAATCACCCTGGGTCTTATTGAGGTTTCGCTGTGCATTCAGCGAGTAGAGGTTGCTGTTGACTACAAGTGCCATTGATTTTCTCCTGGCCACGTCCTGCAAGGCGACGCGACCGGCGGCTTTCACGCTGTCGCGTGAAAGATCAGTACCTAGCGGATATACCATCGGGACGAAGGTATTCACCGCTTCCGCAATGGCTAACGGCAAGCGGGGGGCGGGCTTTAGCCGCAAGCGGCAAGATCCTGCCGCTTGCCCCCGCTCAAAGATAGACGAACAAACAGTTGAAAATCAATGAGTTGAAAACCCCGCCTCGGGCCATCGGGATGCAAAAGCCGTGAATTAACGGACTGGATTGCCGCCCCGGAAAACGCCCGGCGTGAGCCGCCGGCGCAAGCCCGGCGACCCGGATCAGGCCGGACGAGCGGCTTCCAGGCTGAAACCCCGCAGGCGGCGCGCGAAGTCCTGCAAGGCCTGAACCCCACTCGCCTCGGCATTGCGGCACCATTCCTGCAATGAGCGCACCAGCGCCTCCTGACTGCTCGCGGTCTGTCCCCATACCGCCTTCAACTGTTGGCGGTAGCGGTAGACCGTTTCCAACGCCTGACTCTCGCGCAGCAACCGGCGCAGGTGCTCGCGCGCCTCTGGCGCAAGCCGGTTTTCATCGTTCTCCAGCAGGCGCCGGAAGCGACGATAGCGGCGCCTGCAATGCGCCGCCGAGGCGCACAACTCGCTGCGCAAAACCGGCTTGAGCACCTCTGAGGCATAGTTCGCCATGACATGCATGCGCCCGCGGATCACCGCGCGCACTGTGTCGAGGTCGACCTGCTGCTTGTCAGCGACGATCACCGGTCGCGGCGCGACACGGCGCACATCGGCCAGGCCGAGCAACGCCATCAGACGGATATAGAACCAGCCGATGTCGAACTCCCACCATTTCGACGACAGGCGCGCCGAACTCGGGAAGGCATGATGGTTGTTGTGCAGTTCCTCGCCACCGATCAGGATGCCCCACGGCGACAGGTTGCGCGAGGCATCCGGCGCGTCGTAATTGCGGTAGCCCCAGTAATGGCCCAGGCCGTTGATGACGCCGGCGGCCCAGAACGGGATCCAGATCATCTGTATCGCCCACAAGGCGACGCCGGGAAGACCGAACAAAATCGCATCAATCACCAGCAGCAACGAGATGCCGCCATAGGGGTGGCGCGAGTAGAGATGGCGTTCAAGCCAGTCGTCCGGAGTGCCGTGACCATAGCGCGCGACCACCCCGGGGTCCGCGGCCTTGTCGCGATACAGCTCGGCTCCTTCGGTGAGCACCTTGCGCAGACCCAGCACCTGGGGGCTGTGTGGATCTTCCGGGGTCTCGCAGCGGGCGTGATGCAGGCGATGCACCGCGACCCACTGGCGCGTGACCATGCCGGTGCTCATCCACAACCAGAAACGGAAGAAATGGCTGACGACGGGATGCAGGCGCAGCGCCCGGTGCGCCTGGGCGCGATGCAGATAGATCGTCACCCCGGCGATGGTGACATGGGTGAGAGCCAGCCCCAGGAGCACGATCTGCCACCAGGACCAGCCAAGAATACCGTTCGTTAACATAGCGTTACACTCAATTTATACAAAACACAGAAACGGGCCCGGAACCCAGACGCTCTCACGGCGCAACGCGGCGCGCAATCACCACCACCGTTTCATTCCGAACCTCCATGATCGGACAACCGTTCGCCCGCGCGGCCGGGATCAAGAAAAACCCCAGACTGACGATGCCCTCTCCAACCACAGGGTTTCCTCAGCGAGCACATCATGCAGGCCGCGGCCATGCGCAACAACAGCTATGCCATCCGGATCGCCCGCCAGGCCATCCATGACAGGAACAACCGGGTGTTCGGCTATGAACTGCTGTACCGCAACAGCGAGGACGAAGGAGGGGCGAATGGCGACCAGGCGTCTTCACGCGTTCTGATCAACAGTCTGATGGAGATCGGGCTCCCCCGGATAGTAGGCGATCATTACGCCTTTATCAATCTGACCGACTCCCTCTTCCACACCTTTCTCGATCTGCCGCTGGATGGCAGCCGCGTGGTGCTGGAGGTACTCGAGCACATCGAGCCGACGCCGGAGGTGCTTGCGGCCATCGCCGAGCTGGCGCGCCGCGGGATGCCGATCGCGCTCGACGACTACGCCTTCGAGCCACGCTGGGATCCGCTGCTGCCGCTGGCCTCGATCGTGAAGGTCGAGATCCCGGCGGTGGACCTCGAGCGGCTGCCGGCGCAACTCGACGGCTTGCGCGCGCGCGGCCTGAAACTGCTTGCCGAGAAGGTCGAAACCCCGGCCGAGTACCACCGCCTGCGCGCGATGGGTTTCGATTACTTTCAGGGCTTCTATTTCGCCCGTCCCGAGATCGTCGCCGGACGCCGCCTCGGAGAATCCCAGCATCTGGTGCTGCGCCTGATCGCCACGTTAAACGATCCGGACTCCAGTCTCGATCAGATCGAACGGCTGATCGCCGGCGACGCGGTACTGAGCCTGAAGATCCTGCGCTACATCAACTCCGCCGCGATCGGCGGCGGCCGCAAGATCGCCTCGATCCGCCAGGCCACGGTGCTGATGGGGCGCGAGCGGCTGCGCGCGCTGGCCTCGCTGGTCGCGCTCTCGCGCATCGAGGGGAAATCACAGGAGCTGTTCAACCAGGCTTCGGTGCGCGCCAATCTGTGCGCCTCGCTCGCGCGGGAACTGGGATCGGCGCGCGAAGACGCCGCCTATACCGTCGGGCTGCTGTCGATCCTCGATGCCCTGCTCGGCGTGGCGATGGATGAGATCCTCTCCGGACTCGACCTCGACACCCCGCTGGAGCAGGCCTTGCGCCACCGAGCGGGGCCGCTCGGCGAGATCCTGCGCTGCGTGCTGTCGCTGGAACGCAACGACCTGAAACGCGACGATTCGCTTCCGATCGGCGACCAGCAACTGCACGGCCTGTGGCTCGATGCGCTCGAGAAAACCTACGCCTTGGAGCAAAGCGTGCTGAAAGACGGGGAATGATCCATCGCGACCATCACCCCATGCGCTCCAACAATTGCCGCGAACCGGTCGAGAAACCGGCATCGGTCAGGCGCGCGTCGAGAAAGGCGCTGGCGCTGTCGATCCAGCCTTGCACCTCGCTCTCGGGGCGCTCGAAGCACAGCGCCAACGCTTCCACGCCGACCCCATCGGTGGCGTTCAGCCACAGCGCGCGACGCCAGTCGATCGGCAAGGAGCGCATCAGCTCGAGCAGGTAGAGCGCCTCCTCGGCTTCTTCCTCGAGCTCTTCGAGGGTCTGCTCCGGCGCCTCGGATTCGGGATTGGCGACAATATCCTCCACATGCAGGGCCTCGTCGGGCTGCCAGAATTCGGTAAACTCCTCGCCGACCATCTCTTCCGCCTGATCCTCGGCGTCCTCACCGGGCGCCGCCTCCAGCGATACCGCCTCGCCGAAGACCCGGCTCGCGCGCACCTCGCGATCGAGGATCTCGTGCATCGCCTTGAGCATGCGCGCGTACAGGGCCTCGTCGCCTTCGTCGTTCCAATCGGCCCGTACCGCCAACATCACCTCGTCGCGAATATCGTCGAGCGTCGGATAATCGGCCGGCAGATCGCCCTGCGCGCGCAGATAGGCCAGCTCGCGCCGGATCACCCGTTCGAGACGCGGACGCAGCGATTCCGACTGCCGGTCGGCGCGCGCCAGGGTCTCTTCCGGCAGCGCGCCGAGGCGCGACTTCCGCTCGTGCAGACGCTTGCGCCGCGCCTTGCGCTTGTAGGCTTCCTGATGACGCACCCGATCGATATGGCGCTTCAGTTCCCGCCGCAGGCGTTCCAGTGCCCCGCGCACGATCTGGAGCGGCTCGTTGCCGTCCGCGCCGGCCACCAACACCTTCTTCGGCGGCACATGCAGATGCAGCTTCAAGCGATACTTGCTCGCCCCCTTGGCGCGTTTTTCGACCACCGCGTGGAGTTCGGCATTGCCGAATCCGAACTTGTTCAGCATCGGATCCAGGTGCTCTTGCGTCCATTCCCCGATGGTCTGTTTCAAGGCCTCGTGATCGGCCCGATTCCCCTCTTTGAAACTCACTCTTGTTTTCACGGCTCGTACTCCTGTCAGCTTTTGTCTTCCACCGAGATGCGTGGCTTCGGAGCGCCCGCGCGCTTCGGCAGCTCGACACGCAATACGCCTTTCTTGTAACGGGCGTTCGCGCTTTCCGCGTCGACCTCGGCCGGCAGCGGAATCGCGCGCTCGAAACGACCATAGGCGCATTCGCTGATGCGGTAACGGCCTTCGGTGCGCTCGTTGCGCAGCTTTTTCTCGCCGGAAACGATCAGGTGGTTGCCGACCACGCGCAGATCGAAATCCCCGCGCTTCATGCCCGGCGCCTCGACCTGCACGACCACCCGGTCGTCGTCATCGAAGACCTCGGTCGCGAGCAGTCCCCAGCCGACATTGCGCTCGGCCAGTCGCCCGCCCCGGCGCTTTTGCTTGCGGCCCGGTTTGTACCGGGTCAAGGCGCCGGCCGCGCGCCGGGAGAGCCGTTGCCAGCCTTCCACCAGGTTGTCCCAGGCCTCGCCGACCCCTTCTCGAAACTGTTGCAATGTAGCCATCCGCGTTCTCCCATCGTTGATTCACTCCCAGTGTAGATGGGGACAATGAGAGCGCTTCGCAAGCCGCGCGCAGGCCCGATCTCAAGAATCCGCCGCAGGCGCCGCTGAATCCTGTCCCAACGACGCGATCCCGTTCTCCCATGTTGACAACACCGAAACACTGGAAGATCTCGACCAAGCTCTGGGCCGGCGCGCTGTTCTTCTTCCTGCTGCTCGCCGCCCTGGGCTTCGTCAACTACCGCTCGAGCCTGCGCGCGGCGCACAATGTCGACGAGCTGGTCAACCACTTGCAACCGACGGTGCTCCAGGCCAAGGATTTTCAACAGTCCCTGCAACGCAGCGTCGCCGATCTCGGCCTGTTCCTGATCAGCCACGATCCCCGTGACGAAGCGGCCTTCCGCAAAACCTTCGGGCAGGCGCGCGAACAGCTCGATGCGCTGCGCGACAATCCGTCGATCCAGCGCGATGCGAAGCTGCGCGAACCCGTCGAACGCAGCGCGCAATGGCTGCCACGCCTGGAAAAGGATTATGACGAGGTCATCCGCCTCAGCACCGACCCGATCGCCAACGTACCGGCGCGCGCCTATGCCACCGATCATCTGAACCCGATCAATCTGCAGATGCTGCAACTGGCGAACCAGATGATCGACAACGAGCTGAACGAAGAAGCCCTCGAAACGATGACCCCATCGGCCCGCGATCGCCTGGTGAAGCCGCTGCGCAACCGCTTCCATGAGCTGCGCTACACCTGGTCACGGGTGTCCAGCGCGGTTCGCGCCTACCTCTCGTTCCGCAACCAAGACTCGCACGAAAACCTGCACGTCCAGCTCGACCGGGCCGGCGCGCTGATCGACAAAATCGCGCGCCAGCGCAAGCTGCTGGGTTTCGAGCAGCAGGATGCGCTGGACCAGATCGAGGCGCTGGCGACTACCTACACGAAGCATATCGCGACCCTCGAAAAGCTCCATGGAAAGCGTTACTGGCGGCGCGACATGGCGCTGGTCGCCACCGGAATCAAGCCGACCCAACAGGCGTTGATGCGCGAGATCGACAGCCTGCTCGACGACCTCGGTCAGCGCTTCGCCGAGCACAATCGCCGCACCCGCGAGGAAGCCGAGGACAACCTGAAGCTGGTGATGGTGCTCGCGCCCGGCGGCATCCTCGCCGGCATGCTGTTGTTCTGGCTGATCCTGCGCATGGTCACCACGCCGATCGACCGCACGGTCGCCGCGATGTGCGACATCGCCCACGGCAGCGGCAACCTGAACCATTCCCTCGACGACTCCGGCAGCGACGAGCTGGCCGACCTGGCGCGCGCCTTCAATCAATTCGTCGCCAAGATCCGCGGCGTCGTCGAGCTGGTGATCGCCTCGTCCGTCTCTTTGGCGCGCGAGGCCGCCTCGATGAACGAGACCATGCACCGCAGCCGCGACGATGTAACCCGCCAGCAAGAAGACATCGGTCAGGTCGCGGCCGCGATCGACCGCCTCTCTTCCTCGAGCGAGGCGATGTCGGACAGCGCCGGACAGGCCGCGCAATCGGCCAGCGAGGCGCATGAGCAGGCCCGCCGTGGCCGGCAGGTGGTACATCAGGCGGTCGGCTCGATCGAGCAGCTTGCCGCCGAGGTGGAAAGCGTCGCCGGGGTGGTCGAACGGGTGGAACGCGAGAGCGACGAGATCGGCTCGGTGCTGGCGGTAATCCGCTCGATCTCCGAGCAGACCAACCTGCTCGCGTTGAATGCCGCGATCGAGGCCGCGCGCGCCGGCGAACACGGTCGCGGCTTTGCCGTCGTCGCCGACGAGGTGCGCGCCCTGTCCGAGCAGATCCAGAACGAGACCAATCATATCCAGCAGAAGATCGAAGCCCTGCAAAAGGGTTCGCGCCAGGCGGTCTCGGCGATGGCGCGTGGCCGCGAACAGACCCGCCAGAGCGTCGCGCTGGCGAACGACGCCGGCGCCGCGCTGGAATCGATCAACGGTTCGGTAACGACGATCACCGAGATGAACGCGCAGATCGCCGACGCCGCGCGCGAGCAAACCGATGTCACCATACAGGTGCGCGAACGCACCCGGGCGATCGCCGGGATCGCCACCGAATCGGCGCGCACCACGGAACTCGCCGCGGCAAGCTGCAACGAATTCACCATCATGGCCGATCAACTGCGCGACCTGGTCGAACAGTTCCTGCTGGACGGCGCGGAAGACGACGACAGCCACGCGCGCCATCCGGCCGGAACCCAGGCCGTGGACGACGATATCGAGTTGTTTTAGCCCCCCATCGGCCTTGTCGGTATAATCCCCGCTTTCATTGATCGCGGTCGGACGAGGCGCATGGACAAGACATTCAATCCCGAGAACATCGAGCAACGTTGGTACCAGACCTGGGAGGAAAACGGCTGGTTCGCGCCAACGATGAAGCCGGACACGCCCGCCTACTGCATCATGATCCCGCCGCCGAACGTCACCGGCAGCCTGCACATGGGTCACGCCTTCCAGGACACCATCATGGACGCGCTGATCCGCTACCATCGCATGAAGGGAGACAACACCCTGTGGCAGCCCGGCACCGACCACGCCGGCATCGCCACCCAGATGGTGGTCGAACGCCTGCTGGAGCGCGAGGGCAAAACCCGCCACGACCTGGGCCGCGAGCGTTTCATCGAGCGGGTATGGGAATGGAAACGCGAATCCGGCGGCACCATCACCCGCCAACTGCGCCGCATGGGCGCCTCGCTGGACTGGGCCCACGAGCGTTTCACGATGGACGAGGGCCTTTCCGCGGCGGTGCGCGAGGTCTTCGTGCGGCTCTACGAAGAGGGGCTGATCTACCGTGGCAAGCGCCTGGTGAACTGGGATCCGGTTCTGCATACCGCGGTCTCCGACCTCGAGGTCATCCAGGAAGAGGAACCGGGCCACCTCTGGCACATGCGCTACCCGCTGACCAACGGCACCGGCCGTCTGGTGGTCGCCACCACCCGTCCCGAGACCCTGCTCGGCGACTGCGCGGTCGCGGTCCATCCCAACGACGAGCGCTACACCCACCTGATCGGAGAACAGGTGGAACTGCCGCTGACCGGCCGCCAGATCCCGATCATTGCCGATGAGCATGTCGATCCCGAGTTCGGCACCGGCTGTGTCAAGATCACCCCGGCCCATGACTTCAACGATTACGAGGTATGGAAGCGCCACCGCGACGAGGTCGCGATCAGCGAGCAACCCCACGGCGGCCTGATCAACATCTTCACCGTCGATGCCTCGATCCGCGCCAACGACGAAGAAGAAGGCGAGCTGATCCCACCAGCCTATATCGGCATGGATCGCTACGCCGCGCGCAAGGCCATCGTCGCCGACCTGGAATCCCTCGGCCTGCTCGAGAAGGTCGAGGATCACAAGCTGATGGCGCCACGCGGCGACCGTTCCGGCGCGGTCATCGAGCCGCTGCTCACCGACCAGTGGTATGTGCGCGTTGAACCCCTCGCGCGCCCGGCGATCGAAGCGGTCGAAAAGGGCGAGATCCGCTTCGTGCCCGACAACTGGAAGAACACCTACTTCGAATGGATGCGCAACATCGAAGACTGGTGCATCAGCCGCCAGATCTGGTGGGGCCATCGCATCCCCGCCTGGTACGACGAGGCCGGCAACATCTATGTCGGGCGCAATGAACAAGAGGTACGCGAACAACACGGGCTGAGCGCCGACTACCCGCTACGCCAGGACGAGGATGTGCTCGACACCTGGTTCAGCTCGGCGCTGTGGCCATTCTCGACCCTCGGCTGGCCCGAGCAGACCGACCGGCTGAAGACCTTCTACCCGACCAGCGTGCTGGTAACCGGCTTCGACATCATCTTCTTCTGGGTTGCGCGAATGATCATGATGGGGCTGAAATTCACCGGCGAGGTGCCCTTTCGCGAGGTCTATATCCACGGCCTGGTACGCGACAGTCACGGCGACAAGATGTCCAAATCCAAGGGCAATGTGCTCGACCCGATCGACCTGATCGACGGCATCGACCTCGAATCCCTGGTCGAGAAACGCACCGCCGCGATGCAGGTACCTCAGAAGGCCCGCGCCATCGAGCGCCAGACGCGCAAGGACTTTCCCGACGGCATCCCCGGCTATGGCGCCGACGCCTTGCGCTTCACCTTCGCCTCGCTGGCCTCGACCGGGCGCGACATCAAGTTCGATCTCAACCGCATGGAGGGCTACCGCAACTTCTGCAACAAGATCTGGAACGCCGCGCGCTATGTACTGATGAACACCGAAGGCCAGGACTGCGGCCAGAACGGCGGCGAGCTGGCGCCCTCCGCGGCCGACCGCTGGATCCGCTCACGCCTGCAACACACCATCCAGCAGGTCAGCGGCGCGCTCGATGGCTACCGCCTCGACCACGCCGCCCAGGCGATCCACGAATTCACCTGGAATGAATACTGTGACTGGTACCTGGAGTTGTCGAAAACCGTATTGAACGACGCCAACGCCAGCGCCGCCGAGCAACGCGCCACGCGCCAGACCCTGGTCGGCGTGCTCGAAGCGATCCTGCGCCTGGCGCACCCGCTGATGCCCTTCATCACCGAGGAGATC
>JALVEB010000066.1 GCA_027008705.1 Sedimenticola sp.
TGAAAACCTCGGCTATGCCAACGTTTCACGGGCATTGCGCCTGTCGGATAGAGGCTTTTTGTTTCAGGGCCATCGCGCTTCATTTCGCTTGAGGTTTCCTGATTTCACAGGTTTGGCGCTGTCGCCCGATCCGCTCGCTTGATCGAACTTACGCCCATATGGCAAAAAAACCGCTGTAGGCCGGTTCAAGTACCGCGGAACCGGCTGCGGCGGTGCCGCGCAATGGCGTCGCTGCCCGATCCGCTGCGCTTGATCGGGCCTACGCCCTGTCGGGTCAATGGCATTTATACTCGCCGCCCATGAATTCTCGGCCACTGCGACCGCCCCTCGCACCCGTGGGCGTTGTTGCAAAAACTCGCCATAGAATGGGCTATGATTCGTTTCCGCGCCTAGCCCGCGGGCGCGAGGAACGGTCTCGAAAAACCGAAAATTCATGGGCGACCAGTATAAGTGCGACTGCCCTGCTTTTTGTCTGCCGATTCGTGTCAAAACTGTTTCATTGAGATATTCTAGAAGAGTAAATTGCCGGGCTTCGATGCACAGGGGCCCATGTCACGACAAACTTCAATGTTGTTTGTTACCTGCCGATACATTTGCTGAGCAAGAGGGAAGCCGTCACCGCGGATCGGACCGCTGCGGCAGAATGCACCGCGTTGTCTTGGCCCTGCTTGTGTACTTTTCTTTTGGGAGGGGGTGGAACAGTGTACGCGTTTACGCCGCGATACTGGTCTATTCTCAAGAGAGACGTATAGTAACCGATAGTGAGACAAGCGCCATGGCGCGGGAGGCGGCGTGGTTGAGCGGTTGAAAGCTATCCAGGCAGCTTCTCCGTCGGCGCACTGGCTTCTCCCCAGGCTGGATAGGCGGTCTTTGGTTTGGCGATGCGCGTGACCTCAGCGGTTTTGTACCGATACCTTTCGGAGTCGATTGTGGCAAAGGATGAAGAAAAACAAGGCAGGGGCTGGCTCTCTGTCGACCACCGGGGGCGTCTCGTATCGACCGCCGCGGAAGTATCGGAGCTCGGTAATGTCTGAAACCATGTCGACCATGGCCTCGCGGGACGAACGTTTGATCCTGGTCGTTGATGACGATCTGGCAATGCGCCTGTTGATGCGTGAATCGCTGGAGCAAGCGGACTTGCGGGTGATCGAGGCCGAAAACGGTGAACAGGCCATCGAACGGTTCGAAAAAGAGCGCCCCGATCTGATTCTTATGGATGTCCAGATGCCCGTTCTCGACGGTTTCAGCGCCTGCGCGCGCATTCGGGCCAGTGCCGCCGGCGAGCAGGTCACCATCGTCATGGTGACCGGCTTGGAAGATGTCGCCTCGATTCAACGAGCCTATGACGTGGGCGCCACCGATTTTATCACCAAGCCCGTCAACTGGCCGATCCTGAACCACCGGGTACGTTATTTGCTGCGCGCGGCCGATGCCATCCATTCCCTGCGGGAAAGCGAGCACAAGCTTTCCCAGGCCCAGGTGGTGGCGCGTCTGGTCCACTGGGAATGGGATCTCGACAAGGATATCTGGTGCTGGTCGCCGAGTTTCGCCTCGGTATTCGGTGGCCTGCGGGAGGAGCCGGAAGCCGGTATCGAGGGATTTCTTTCGTTGCTGCCCGGTTCCGAACGGGCGAGGGTGGGAAATGCCTTGAAAAGCGCGGCCGCCCAGTGCGCCTCCTGTAGCATCGATCACGCCATCCGCCATCCGGACGGCGAGATCCATAATGTTCATACCCAGGCCGAGGTGATTGTCGATCCCGCCGGAAAAGCGACACGCATGCACGGCATCATGCAAGACATCTCGGAACGGAAGAAGGCGGAAGAACGAATCTATTTTCTCGCCTTCTACGATGCCTTGACCGGCCTGCCGAACCGTCAACTCTTCATGGAGCATGCGCAACGCGCGTTACGCCAGGCCGACGCGGACGGCAAGCGCGTGGCCTTGCTGTATCTCGACCTGGACCAATTCAAGCGGATCAACGATACCTGGGGACACAGCGCCGGCGACGAGCTGCTGCGCCATGTCTCGCGACGCCTGCAGGAAAGTCTGCAGGATCCAGACAAGGTGAGTCAGATCGCCAATGCCGAGGGGTATTCGTTGTCCCGGCTCGGAGGAGACGAGTTCACGCTGCTGCTGTCCGGTCTGGAGGATACCCAGGTCGTCGCCCAGGTCGCCGACCGGGTGCTCGAACACCTCAGCACCGAGCCGGTACGGGTCTCGGGTCAGGACATCTATATCCGGGCCAGTATCGGGATCGCGGTCTATCCCGATGACGGCAAGGGGGTGGAAACCCTGTTGAAGAACGCGGATACCGCGATGTATCAGGCCAAGCGTTCCGGACGGGATACCTTCCGTTGTTACACCAACCAGATGAACGCCCAGTTCGCCAAGCGTCTGAGCATGGAAACCCGCCTGAAACAGGCGATCGAGCGCGACGAGTTGGTATTGCACTACCAGCCGAAACTGGATCTCAGCGAGAATTGCCGGCTGATCGGCTTCGAGGCGCTGGTGCGTTGGGAACAGCCGGGCATGGGGCTGGTTCCGCCGGATGAGTTCATTCCGGTGGCCGAGGACAGCGGCCTGATCATCCCGGTCGGCGAATGGGTGCTGGATACCGCCTGTCGTCAGATTCGCGATTGGCGCGCCCATGGGCTCAGCCCGGGTCATGTCGGCGTCAATCTTTCGTTTCAACAATTCAAGCAGCAGGGTTTGTTGCGACAGGTTCTGAATGCCCTCGGACGCTACCTGCTCGAACCCTCGATGCTCGAACTGGAGCTGACCGAAAGCACGGTCATGCACGATGTTGACACCAATACGGTATTGTTACGCAACCTGAAGGAAGCGGGCATCAGCCTGTCGATCGACGATTTCGGTACGGGTTATTCCTCGCTCAGTTACCTGAAACAGCTTCCGTTGGATGCGTTGAAGATCGATCGCAGCTTCGTCAAGGACATTACCACCGACAGCAACGATGCCGCGATCATCCGGGCCATCATAGCGCTCGGAAAGACCCTGGACCTCAAGATCGTCGCCGAGGGTGTCGAGACGCACGAACAACTGGAGTATCTCCGCCAACATGGTTGTGATTATGCGCAAGGTTACCTGTTCAGCCGTCCACTGCCCGCCGTCGACGCGGAGAAACTGATCGATGTGACCTTCTTTTCGCGACGAGCGGGGAAGCTGAGCACGGCCTGAGGCGGAAGCGCGCGGTCCAACGGATTCTCAGACACATACTCGCCGCCCATGAATTTTCGGTCACTGCGACCGCCCCTCGCGCCCGTGGACGTTGTTGCGGAAACTCGCCATGGGCTGTGACTCGCTTCCGCGCCTGGCCCACGGGCGCGAGGAACGGCCTCGAAAATCCGAAAATTCACCGGTTCGCGGCACCGCCGCAGCCGGTTCCGTGGTACTTGAACCGGCCTGAGTATTTTTGCCATGGGCTGGAGGTATACTGCCATCGGGTTTGTTACAATAATGGGTTTCCATGCCGGCCGGCGGTTCCGGTCGGCCAAGAGGCCCTGGCTGTATGTCGTTGAACACCACCGAAGAAATCATCGAGGATCTGCGTAACGGGCGCATGGTCATCATCATGGACGATGAGGATCGCGAGAACGAGGGCGATCTGGTCATGGCGGCCGAGAAGGTCACCCCGGAGGCGATCAATTTCATGGCGCGCTACGGGCGCGGCCTGATCTGCCTGACCCTGACCCGCGAGCGTTGCCAGCAGTTGCGTCTGCCGTTGATGGTGGCCTCCGAGGACCAGCTCGCGGCGACCAATTTCACCGTCTCGATCGAAGCCGCCGAAGGCGTCACCACCGGAATCTCGGCGGCCGACCGCGCGACCACGGTGCTTGCCGCCGTGGCGCCGGATGCCCAGCCCCAGGATCTGGTCCAGCCCGGCCATATCTTCCCGTTGATGGCGCAGTCCGGCGGGGTGCTGGTGCGCGCCGGCCATACCGAGGCCGGCTGTGATCTCGCGCGCCTGGCCGGATGTCGCGAGCCGGCCAGCGTGATCGTCGAGATCCTCAACGAGGACGGCACCATGGCGCGGCGCCCGGACCTCGAGCGCTTCGCCGCCGAGCACAAACTGAAGATCGGTACCATTGCCGATCTGATCCACTACCGGGTGCGCAACGAGAAAACCGTCGAGCGCGTCGCCGAGAGCCTGCTGGATACCGCCTACGGCGAGTTCCGGCTGCTGGCCTATCAGGATACCGTCGACAATGAGCTGCACCTGGCGCTGGTGCGTGGCGAGATCGATGCCGCGCGGCCTACGCTGGTGCGCGTGCATATGCAGAATACGCTGTGCGATCTGTTCCACGCGCGCCGCGACGATTGCGGCTGGCCGCTCGACAGCATCATGGAGCAGATTGCCGCCGCCGGCGAGGGCGTCGTCGTGGTGTTGCGCAACCACGATACGCCACGCGAGATCATCGAGCGCATGCAGCAGGGGCTGGCGCGCGTGAAGGCGGTCAAACCGGCGCAAAGCGCGAGCGAGAAGGCGCTGCGGACCTACGGCGTCGGCGCGCAGATCCTCTCCGACATCGGTGTCGGCAAGATGCGGGTGCTCAGCGCGCCGATGAACCTGCACGCGCTTGCCGGCTTCGACCTCGAGGTGGTCGAGTACGTCGATCGCGCACCGGATTCTTCCTCTTCTTCTTCCTAGGGATTTTTCTCCTATGTCAGTGAAAACGATAGAAGGCAGTCTGGTCGTCGATGGCGCCCGTTTCTGCATCGTGGTGGCGCGCTGGAACGCGTTCGTCGTCGAAAGCCTGCTCGAGGGCGCGCTCGACACCCTTCGCCGCCACGGCGCCCACGAGGCCGATATCACCGTGGTCCGCATCCCCGGCGCGTTCGAGATGCCATTGGTGCTCGATCGCGTGGCGCGCCAGGGCGCCTATGACGGCATCGTCGCGCTGGGCGCGGTGATCCGTGGCGGCACGCCGCATTTCGAGTACGTTGCCGGCGAATGCGTCAAGGGGATGTCGCAGGTCACGCTGAAGCACGGTCTGCCGATCGCCTTCGGCGTGCTCACCGTCGATACCATCGAGCAGGCCATCGAGCGTTCCGGCACCAAGGCCGGCAACAAGGGCGCGGAGGCCGCCGCCTCGGTGATCGAGATGGTCAATCTGCTGCGCGCGATCGACGCCTGATGGCCGCGCGGTGAGCAAGAAACGCAGCAAGGCCCGCGCGCTCGCGGTGCAGGCGCTTTATCAGTGGCAGATCGCCGGTCAGCAGGTCGGCGACATCGTTACCCAGTTCCTTGAGGAGAACGATCGCGGTACCTTTGAGATCCCCTATTTCAAGGATCTGCTCAGCGGCGTGCTCGACAGCCTGAATGAGATCGACGCCATCCTGCAACCGGTATTGAGCCGCCCGGTCGAGCAGGTCGATCCGGTCGAGCGTGGCATCCTGCGGCTCGGGGTCTACGAGTTCCTGCATCATCCCGAGGTGCCTTACCGGGTGGTCATCAACGAATCGGTGGAGCTGGCCAAGACCTTCGGCGCCGAGCAGGGCCACCGTTTCGTCAACGGCGTGCTCGACAAGCTTGCGCGCAGCCTGCGCAAGGACGAGATCCGCGCGCGCGGATAGCCGCCTTGGCGCTCTCCGAGTTCGCGCTGATCGAGCGCTTCTTCTCCCGTCTCGGCGCGTCGCGCGCGGATGTGGCGCTTGGGGTGGGCGACGATTGCGCGCTGCTTGCGCCAGCGTCCGGCGAGCAGCTCGCGGTGAGCATCGACACCCTGGTCGAAGGGGTGCATTTCCTGGCCGGCACCGATCCCGCCGCGCTTGGTCACAAGGCCCTGGCGGTCGGCCTCAGCGATCTTGCCGCCTGCGGCGCGCGACCGGCCTGGGCGACCCTGGCGCTGACCCTGCCGGCGGTCGATGCGCGCTGGCTGGAAGGCTTTGCCGAGGGCTTTGGCGCGCTTGCGCAACGTCACGGGATGGCCCTGGTCGGTGGCGATACCACGCGCGGCCCGTTGGCGGTCAGCGTGCAGGTCCATGGCCTGGTGCCGGCCGGAAGCGCGCTGCGGCGCGATGGCGCCCGTCCCGGTGACCGGCTCTACGTCAGCGGCAGCCTCGGCGACGCCGGTCTGGCGCTGCGCCAGCGTCTTGCCGGCAAGGTTCCGGACGAAGACCTCGCGCGGCGGCTCGACCGGCCCGATCCGCGTGTTGCCCTGGGCCTGGCGTTGCGCGGCATCGCCAGCGCCGCGATCGACCTCTCCGATGGCCTGGCTTCCGATCTCGGCCACCTGCTCGCGCGTTCCGGGGTCGGAGCGACGGTCGAGCTCGAACACCTGCCGCGTTCGGCCGGGGTCGCGGCCACCGGGGACTGGTCGCTGCCGCTGTCGGCCGGCGATGACTACGAGCTGTGCTTCAGCGTGCCGCCGGGCCGTCTTGCCGATTTGACCAAAAGCATGGCGGATCTCGATGTTACGGTACATGCTGTGGGCCGGGTCGAGGCCGGTGAGGGCATCCGCTGGCGCCTGCCGGATGGGGGGCAACTGCGGCCTGATGGTGGCTGGGAGCATTTTCGATGAAGCCCGACATGCGCAAGCCGGTACAACTGTTGGCCTTTGGTTTCGGCGCCGGTCTCGCGCCCCGGGCCCCCGGCACCTTCGGCACCCTGGTCGGCATCCCGCTGTTTCTTGCGCTCGCGGGTTTGCCGATGCCCCTTTACCTCGCCGTGGTGGCGGCCCTGTTTGGGGTCGGCGTCTGGCTGTGCGGGCGCGCCAGCGCCGATCTTGGCGTGCATGACCATGGCGGTATCGTCTGGGACGAGATCGTCGGTTTGTTGGTCACGCTTGCGGGCGCGCCGTCAGGCATCGCGACCATCGCCGTCGGTTTTGCGCTGTTCCGCCTGTTCGATATTCTCAAGCCCTGGCCGATCGGCTGGCTGGACCGGCGCGTCGGCGGCGGCTTCGGCATCATGGTCGACGATCTGCTCGCCGGGCTCTATGCCGCCGTTGTGTTGCAGGCACTGTTGCATTCTCGAATCCTTCCATAAGGGTAGTCACGATGTTGAATCTGGACGATCGTCAACCGCCACCGAAGCCGTTCGCGCTGTTCGAGCTGGGCTTTCGGCCGTTCTTTCTGCTCGCCGGGCTCTTCGCGGTGATCGCGATGGGACTTTGGTTTCTCGTTTATCGTGGTTATTGGCCCGGCATTGGCGCGCTCTCGCGCGAGGGCATGAGCTGGCATGGCCACGAGATGATCTATGGCTATGCCCTGGCGGTCGTCGCCGGCTTTCTGCTCACCGCGGTGCGTAACTGGACTGGCGTCGATACCGCGCGCGGCTGGCGATTGGCATCGATCGCGCTGTGTTGGGCGTTGGGGCGGATCGCTTTTTTGGCGCCCGGCGAGGCGGGCCTGTGGCTTGCGGCACTCGGTGACGGGCTGTTTCTGGTGTTATTGACCGCGGCGCTGCTGCGCCCGATCGCGCGCGTGCGCCAGTGGAAGCAGCTCGGAATCCTCAGCAAGCTGGTGCTGTTGTTGTTCGCCGACGCTCTCTACTATGCCGGGGTGTTCGGCTATCTGTCGGATGGGGTTCAGTGGGGGCTGTTCTCCGGGCTCTACCTGATTCTGGCGTTGATCTTCGTGATGGCGCGCCGGGTGATCCCGTTCTTCATCGAGCGTGGCGTCGATGAAGAGATCGAGCTGACCAACTGGCTGTGGCTGGATATCGCCAGTCTGGCGCTGTTTCTCGCCTGGGCGGTGGTCGATGTCTTCTTCCCCGGGCAACACGACCTCCTCGGTATGCTGTCGCTGGCCCTGGTCGCGCTGCATGGCACGCGCCTGGTTCAATGGCATGCCATCGGTATCTGGCGCAAGCCGTTGCTGTGGTCGCTGTATCTCGGCTATGCCTGGCTGGTGCTCGGCTTCGCGCTCACCGCGCTGTCGGCATGGGGCGGCTTGTCGGCGTTTTTGGCGCTGCACGCCTTTGCCGTCGGTGGCATCGGACTGACCACGCTGGGCATGATGTCGCGCGTCGCCCTCGGTCATACCGGGCGCAATGTCTTCGAGCCGCCGGCGCTGCTCGGCCCGCTGTTCGCGCTGCTGTCGCTCGCGGCCCTGGCGCGCGTGTTCGCGCCGATCCTGATGCCGGGGGCCTACCGCTTCTGGATCGTGGTTGCGCAGTGGCTTTGGATGTCCGCCTTTGCCGGTTTCGTATTCCATTACCTGCCGGTATTGATCCGGCCACGTATCGATGGTCGGCCTGGATAGGGTGCGGGGGTCTCACAGCAGCGGAGGCAGTTCCCGAGTCAGTGCCATGCGTTGCTTGACGCGGTCACCGCACAGGGCGAAACCAAGCAGCTTCCCGTCCTTGCCGACATGGCGCGCGGCGATGCCCTGGTCGTCGCTTTCGTAGCGCCATTCGCCTCCGGCGTCGCGTGGCGGGGGCGCGACGGCGAGCGGGCAGGCCGGGGTCTTGATCACCACGGGCATCGCCGGGTAGTGAACCTCGGTCGGCTCGCCGGCCAGGGTCTTCGCCAAGGCGCGCGCGGCGTGCATGATCGGCATCACGAAGGGCAGTACCAGCCCGGCTGCCTCGGCGCAGTCGCCCAGCGCGTGGATGTCGGGATCGCTGGTGCGCAGCAGTCGGTCGGTGACGATGCCGCGCCGCACGCTGAGGCCGGCGGCCTCGGCGAGGCGGGTATCGGGGCGCAGACCGATGGCGGACAGTACGAGCTCGGCCTCGATCGGCGCGCCCTGTTGCAGACGCAGACGGTAACCTGGATCGGCGTGGTCGATCGCGATGACGCTGTCTTGCAGATGCCAGCGCGCGCCGCGTTCGGCCAGCGCGGCTTGCAGGCGTTCGCCGAGTGGCTGGGGCAGCAGGGTGGAGACCGGCCAGGCATCGGGGCCGATGAGATCGCAGGCATGGCCGGTTTCGAGCAGGTCGTTGGCGAACTCGCAGCCGATCAGGCCGGGGCCGATGATGGCGATCTTGCGCTTGTCGTCGAGGCGCCGGCGAAAGCGGCGGTAGTCGTCGAGGTTGTTGACGGTGAGCGCCTCGTCGGCGGCATCGCCTTGCAATGGCGGGCGGATCGGGCGCGCGCCGGTGGCCAACACCAGCGTCCCGTAGGCTTGTTCGCCGCGCGCGTGGACGACCACGCGGCGTGCCCGGTCGATGCGCTCGACCCGGGCATGGGTGAGTACGGTGGCGTTCAGGTCGGCGGCCATCTTTTCGGCGTCGGCGCTGACCAGGGTGTCGGGGTCGCGGCCCTGGGCGAGGGCGTTCGACAGCATCGGCTTGGAATAGAAGGCGCCGTCGTCGGCGGTGATGAGGACCAATGGACGTTCGGCGTCGAGTTTGCGGAACTCGCGCGCCAGGGTGTAGCCGGCGAGGCCGGTGCCGATCAGGGTGATGGGTTTCATCGCCTGCTTCCTCGGTTGGGCCGGCTCCGGCGGGTACCGGGGCCGGCTGGATGAATCAGTTTGTGGCGGCGATCTCGATCATCTCGAAATCCGCCTTCGATACGCCGCAATCCGGGCATTCCCAGTCTTCCGGGATGTCTTCCCAGCGGGTGCCGGGGGCGATGCCTTCCTCGGGCAGCCCTTTCTCTTCGTCGTAGACGAAGCCGCAGACGATGCATTGGTATTGTTTCATGGTGCGTTCTCCAGATGGTGATGGTTTCATGCGTTTTGGCCGCGTCTGGCGGTGGGAGACGTTCTTCCGTCGCCAGACATGGGTCGGTTTCACCCGGCCTCGATCCGGGCGAGCGCCTCGCGGTAGTGGTTGGCGTGGCGTTCTTCGACGCGGGTCAGCGCGGCGAAGCGCTTGGCGGCCTTCTCCAGCGTGGCCTGGAAGCGCTCGGCGTGTTCCGCCGATTCGCTGATCTGTTCGTCGAACTCGCGCGCCGCGTCTTCGCGTCCTTCCTGCTCGGCCATATGGCGGAACGAGGGGTACATCTCGGTGTATTCGTGAGTCTCGCCCTCGATCGCCAGCTCAAGGCACTTGGCCGGGTCAAGCTGGTCTTTCGGGAACAGCAGATCCATGTGGCCGAAGGCGTGTTGGACCTCCTGCCGGGCGGTGTTCTCGAATACCTCGGCGGTGGCCTCGTCGCCCGCCGCGCGACAGATGTCGGCAAAGTAGCGATACTTGATATGGGCCATGGATTCTCCGGCGAGGGCGGCCTCGAGATTCTCGATGGTGACGGATTTCTGGTTTGCCATGGGGTCTACCTCTCTATTCGTGGTGAGTGGATCTGGCCAAGCTGCTTGGCTTGGTAGAGAGAATAGGGGGGGGACGCCTGATTAGTAAAATTGAATGATTAAAATAATATAATAGCTTTTTTCTATTGAGTGTCGATGTTGGTCCGCGCGGATTCCAGTTCCTCGCTGGCTTCCAGCCAGGCTTCCTCGATCTCGGCCAGTTTCTGGTCGGCGTGGGCCTTATCGGCGAGTTGTCGTTTCAGTTCGTCCTTGCGCGCCTCTTCATAGAGCCTGGTGTCGGCGAGTTGTTCCTCCAACGCCTGGCAATGGGCGTGCTGTTCGTCGAGCTGGCGTTCCAGTTGTTGGACACGGTTCTTCAGGGGACGTAGTCGCGCGCGCTGTTCGGCGCGTTCGCGCTTGTCGGCCTTGCGGCCGGCGGCGGTGCGGGCTGGGGCGGTAGTGGCGGGCTCTTTCGTCGCTTGCTGATTGGCCAGCCAGGCGGGGTATTCGTCCAGCGACAGCGGGAATTCCTCGACGCGGCCTTGGTGGACCAGCAGCAGCCGGTCGCTGGTGATGCGGAGCAGGTGGCGGTCGTGCGAAACCACGATCAGCGCGCCGTCGAAAGCCTGTAGCGCCTTGCCGAGCGCCAGACGCATCTCGATGTCGAGGTGGTTGGTCGGCTCGTCGAGCAGGAGCAGGTTGGGGCGTTGCCAGACCAGCATCGCCAATACCAGACGCGCCTTTTCGCCCCCAGAGAATGGAGCGGTGGGCGATAGCGCCTGATCGCCGACGAAGCCGAAGCCGCCGAGGAAGTCACGCAGCGATTGCTCGCCGGCGTCGCCGCCGAGCTGTTTTTCGAGTCGTTGCAGGTGTTCCAGCGCGCTGTATTCCGGATGGAGTTGTTCGAGCTGGTGTTGGGCGAAATAGCCGATGTTGAGTTCGCGCGCCTCGCGGCGCTGGCCGTTCAATACCGACAACTCGCCGGCGAGCAGCTTGATGAGGGTGGATTTGCCGGCGCCGTTGCGTCCCAGCAGGCCGATGCGGTCGCCGGGCGAGATCGTCAGGTCGACGTCGCGCAATAGGGGTTGCGCGGGGTCGTATCCCACGTCGGCCTGGTCCAGGCGCAGCAACGGGTTGGGGGCATGACGCGGCGCATGGAACGCGAAATGGAACGGCGAATCGACATGCGCCGGGGCGATCCGGGTCATGCGTTCGAGCGCCTTCAGGCGGCTTTGCGCCTGCTTCGCCTTGGTGGCCTTGGCGCGGAAGCGCGCGACGAAGGCTTGCATATGGGCGATCTCGCGCTGTTGGCGCTGATGCGCGGCTTGCTGGTTGGCGAGGCGCTCGGCGCGCTGACGTTCGAAATCGGAATAGCCGCCGCTGTACAGTGTCAGGCCTTGTTGCTCGATATGGAGCACGCGGCTGGCGACCGCGTCGATGAAATCGCGGTCATGCGAGATCAGTATCAGGGTGCCGGGGTAGGCGCGCAGCCAGCCTTCGAGCCAGATCACCGCATCGAGATCGAGGTGGTTGGTCGGTTCGTCGAGCAACAACAGGTCGGAGCGGCTCATCAGCGCCCGCGCCAGGTTCAGGCGCATGCGCCAGCCGCCGGAGAAGGTGGCGACGGCTTGTTCCATTTGCTTTGGCGCAAAGCCAAGGCCGTCGAGCAGCCGCGCCGCGCGGGCGCGCGCCTGGTAGCCGCCGATGGCGTCGAGCCGGTCATGCAGCAGACCGATGCGGTGGCCGTCATCGGCGGCCTCGGCGGCGCTCAGTTCGGCTTCTAACTGGCGCAGCGGCTGGTCGCCATCGATGACATAGTCGATCGCCGCGCGCGGGCTGGCCTCGGTCTCTTGGGCGACATGGGCGATGGTCCAGTCGTCGGGCATCGAGACCTCGCCGGCGTCGGCCTCCAGCTCCCCGAGCAGCAGCGCGAACAGGCTGGACTTGCCGCAGCCGTTGGCGCCGGTCAGCGCCGCGCGCTGTCCCGGGTGAAGCTGGAAGCTGGCGTGTTCGAACAGGATCTTGGCGCCGCGCCGCAGGCGGACATCGGAGAATTGCAACATGGCGCGAGTCTAGCCCGGAACATTCATGAATTCCACGCGCTCCGGCTTGTTTCTTGTTCCCGCAAGAAATTTTCTTCCGTTGCCGGTATTCCCTGATACGGGACGGCTTCAGAAAATTCCTTGTGAAAACAATTTCCTGCGCGATCATCATGTGAATTCATGAAATTCCCAGGCAGGCTGACTGACCGCCGCCTTCGGGTACAATGGAACGGATTTTCTGAAAACCCCTGATTCAGGACAGCACGCATGAAGCCATTCATCCGTTTCGCCATGTGGTTGATGGCGCTGGCGCTTGTCGCTTGCGCCGACGAGCGCCAGAGCACCGCCTATGCCAATATCGACGATCAACAGTTGAAGCAACTGCTTGCCGAGGGCGTGCCGTTGATCGACATCCGCCGCCCCGAGGAATGGCGCCAGACCGGCATCATCGAAGGCGCGCATCCGATCACCTTGTTCGGCCCCGGCGGGCGGGTCTACCAGGATTTCTTCGACCGGCTGGCGAAGATCGCGCCAAAGGACAAGCCGGTCGCGCTGATCTGTCGCACCGGCCACCGCAGCCGGATCGCCAGCGATTATCTGAGCAAGCAGTTGGGTTATACCCATTTGTATAACGTGGCTCACGGCATCACGGGGTGGATTCGAAACGGCAATCCAGTGGTCGAGTATTCACCTTGAGCGGCCAGGAAGCACGCGGTTGGCCGGTGTCTCGGCGGATGAATTACGGCGTGTTTTTCGTTTGGCCTGGAGCCGGTCGCAGCGATTCGTTGTCCTCTTGGAGCCTTTGTTGGTACTCCGCCAGCCGCTGATCGAATTCGTTCAGCCATTGGGCGTCGACGAAAGCCTTGAGGATGCGGCGGACTTCGAACTGATGTTCCTGGCCGCGCAGCCGGCGCAGGAAACCGAGTTCGACCACCTTGTTGATGTGGCTGTCGATCTGCTTCAGCTGTTTGACCTCGTTGCTGCCGGTGGGCAGAAACAGGCGTAGCAGGTCGGCGATGTCGTCACGCGAGAGGATCAACCGGGTATCGTTGCCGCCGGCATCGAACTCGGCGAGTTTCTTGCGCAGCAGGGCGAGCAACAGGCTGACTGGAAACGACAGCTGGCGGCGGTTCACCAGGCGGGGCAGTTCGGGCTCGCCGTCGCGCGCCGGGCGGGTGCGCAGCCAAGCGTGGCCCTCGGCCTCGTCGAGCACCAGATCGAGGCCGATCAGGCGCATGTAATCACGCACCCGGGGCTGGAGATCGAGCAGGTGCTGCCACAAGGCCGGGTCGCTTTCGGCCTGCACGATGCCTTTTAGCAGCGCGATCAGTACGCGCGGCAGGGCGTCTTCCGGGATGGTTGGGGGGTTGTCGTTGTGATTGCTCTGCATAGTGATTCCAGGCATGGGCGACGAGTATATACTCGTCGCCCATGAATTTTCGGCCACTGCGACCGCCCCTCGCACCCGTGGGCGTCGTTGCGGAAACTCGCCATAGAATGGGCTATGACTCGCTTCCGCGCCTGGCCCACGGGCGCGAGGAACGGTCTCGAAACCCCGAAAAATTCATGGGCGACGAGTATACTTCAGATCGATATCCCCCGAGAGATGGCGATCCCGGCGCCGATGGTCAGCGCGGCGAGCAGTATCAAGGCGATCACCGAGGCGCCGATGTTGCGCCATTTCCCGAGCGATAATGCGAAAAGCCCCTTCAGCAGGTTGTTGCTGCCGGCGGCGATGACTATCGCGCCGATCAGCTGGTGATCGCCGATATCGGCGTACTCGCCGTTCAAT
>JALVEB010000067.1 GCA_027008705.1 Sedimenticola sp.
ATTCGGCAACCAGACGCTCGTCGCGAAACGATTTCTTGAAGCCGTCGCGACCACGGCGGCTCAGCACCGCGTTCTTGGTCGCCTCGCTGCCGGTGCCGGCGGTGGTCGGTACCGCGATGAACGGCAGCGCCGGTCCGGCGTAGGGTTTCCCGGGACCGACGCCCTCGAGATAATCCATCACCGTATCGCCGATCGGCAACAACCCGGCGATCGCCTTCGCGGCATCCAGCGCGCTGCCGCCGCCGATACCGAGCACCACCTCGATGCCGGCATCGCCAAAGCGCGCCACAGTGCGATCGACCAGTTCCGGGGAAGGCTCGCCGTCGACCCGCACCCGATGCCATTCGAGACCGCGCGCGGCAAGCGCCTCCTGGAGCCATGGCCAGCGGGGACTGGAATCGAAGGAACCGGCGCCGGTGACCAGCAGCACGCGGGTTCCGAAACCGGCGACGCGCCCGGGTACCGCTTCGAAGACGCCACGGCCGAATTCGATGCGCGGCAGCCGCGCAATCGAGAAAACGGGCAAGGTCATCACCGCTTACGCCATGGAAGAGCCTGGACCGCGCCGTTCAGGAGGGTTCCCCCTGCTCTTCCAACGAGCGCAGGTAGGCGTTGCGGACGCGCTCGCGCAGCTCCTTGCCAGGCTTGAAATGAGGCACATACTTGCCCGCCAGCCTCACCGCCTCGCCGGTCTTCGGGTTACGCCCGACGCGGGGCGGGCGGTAATGCAGCGAGAAGCTGCCGAAGCCGCGGATCTCGATGCGCTCGCCAGAGGCCAGTGTCTGGCTCATCTGCTCCACGAGGTATTTGACCGCCAATTCCACGTCGCGATAGGCGAGGTGACTTTGCGCATTGGCGATGACTTCGATCAGTTCCGATTTTGTCATACTGCTGACCCACGCGGTTGTATTCAGTCAGGGCAGGCAGGGCCACTGCTCGAAACCAGCTCGCCGGAACCGGCTTCGAGCAATGGGGCGGGACGGTTTCCACCGTCCCGCTCCTCCCGGCGATCAGTCCGAATCGCCGCCGATCCGCCCCTTCAGGATATCGCCCAGCGTCGCGGTGCCGGTCGAGGAATCGGCGCGAAAGTCCTTCATGACCTTGCGCTCCTCCTCGAAGTCCTTCGCCTTGATGGACAAAGAGATGGTCCGGTTCTTACGGTCCACGCCAACGAACTTGGCCTCGACGGTATCGCCGACCTTCAGCACCGTGCTCGCGTCCTCGACGCGATCACGCGACAGCTCGGAGGCGCGCAGGTAGCCATCGACCCCTTCGGCGAGTTCGACCACCGCGCCCTTGGCGTCGACTTCCTTGACCGTGCCGGTGACGATGCTGCCCTTCTCGTGGGTCGCGACATAGCTCGAGAACGGATCCTTGTCGAGCTGCTTGATGCCGAGCGAGATGCGTTCGCGCTCCGGATCGACCGCGAGCACCACGGTTTCGAGCTCGTCGCCCTTCTTGAACTGGCGCAGCAGCGCCTCGTCGGCCTCGTCCCAGGTGATGTCGGACATGTGCACCAAACCGTCTATGCCACCATCCAAGCCGATGAAGATGCCGAAATCGGTGATCGACTTGATCTTGCCGCTGACATGATCGCCCTTCTTATAGGTCTCGGCGAAGATCTCCCAGGGATTCTGCTTGCATTGCTTGATGCCGAGCGAGATGCGGCGCCGCTCCTCGTCGATGTCGAGCACCATGACCTCGACCTCGTCGCCGAGCTGCACAACCTTGTTCGGATGCACGTTCTTGTTGGTCCAGTCCATCTCGGAGACATGCACAAGCCCCTCGATGCCCTCCTCGATCTCGACGAAGCAGCCGTAATCGGCGATATTGGTGACCTTGCCGAACAGGCGGGTGCCCTCCGGGTAGCGGCGCGAGACGTTGGTCCAGGGATCGTCGCCCATCTGCTTCAGGCCGAGCGAGACGCGGTTGCGCTCGCGGTCGAACTTCAGCACGCGGACGGTGATCTCGTCGCCGATCTCGACGATCTCGGAGGGGTGTTTGACCCGCTTCCAGGCCATGTCGGTGATGTGCAGCAGGCCGTCAATGCCACCCAGATCGACGAAGGCGCCGTAATCGGTGAGGTTCTTGACGATGCCCTTGAGCTCCTGTCCCTCGGCCAGGTTGGCGAGCAGCGCCTCGCGCTCGGCGCTGTATTCCTTCTCGACCACCGCGCGGCGCGAAACGACGACGTTGCTGCGACGACGGTCCAGCTTGATGACCTTGAACTCCAGCTCCTTGCCTTCCAGGTAGGCGGTATCGCGCACCGGACGCACATCGACCAGGGAACCGGGCAGAAACGCGCGGATATCGTCGAGGTCGACGGTGAAGCCACCCTTGACCTTGCCGGTGATATGGCCGGTGACGATCTCGTCGTTCTCGAAAGCTTTTTCGAGACGGATCCACGCCTGATTGCGCTTCGCCTTCTCGCGTGACAGACGCGTCGCGCCCATGCCGTCCTCGACGGCTTCGACGACGACCTCGACCTGGTCGCCGACCTCGACTTCCAGCTCGCCGTCCTTGTTCAGGAACTCGCTGCGCGGGATCACACCCTCGGACTTCAGGCCGGCATTGACGACGACATAGTCCTGGCCGATCTCGACGACGGTGCCGATCACGACGGCGCCCGGCTTCAGCTGGGTATTGGCTACACTTTCTTCAAACAGTTCTGCAAAGCTTTCGCTCATTTCGGTTGTATCCTGATGCGCGTCGCGCATTCTTCGCTAGAGTGGCGACCGGGGCCGCCGGGTTGGTTCGACAAATACCGCCGCGCCGGCAACCCGACGCGGCGGCGATGATTCATACCGCGGGAAGACGTTCGCGAACGTGCGCCAACACGCGTTCGACGACCTCGTCGACATCCATCCCGGAAGAATCCAGAATGAACGCGCCAACGGCCGGCTTCAGCGGCGCGACGGCACGCTCGGTATCGCGCTTGTCACGCTCGGCAATTTCTCCCAGCAGACTCTCCATGGTAACATTGAATCCTTTCTCCTTCAATTGCTTATAACGCCTTTCCGCGCGCTCCCGCGGCGACGCGGTGAGAAAGATCTTGACCTCGGCATCGGGGAAGACCACGGTCCCCATATCGCGTCCCTCGGCGATCAGACCGGGCTCGCGCGCATAGCCGCGCTGCCACGCCAGCAGCTCGTCGCGCACCTGCGGGATCGCGGCGATCCGGGAGGCCGCGTTGCCGGCTTGCTCGGTGCGGATCGCGTCGGTGACATCGATGTTGTCGAGAAACACATGCCCGTCGCGGAATACCGCATCCATGTTCCGCGCCAGACGTTGCAACGCGGGCACATCATCCGGCGCGATGCCGGCGCGCTCGGCGGCCAGCCCGACCAACCGGTAGAGCGCGCCGCTGTCGAGGTTTCGCCAGCCCAGCCGCGCCGCGACACGGCTCGCGACCGTGCCCTTGCCCGACCCGCTGGGGCCATCGATGGTAACGACGTGCGGCATCTTCAGATCTCCCGTTGTGTAATCGCCAAGCCGCAGGTCGCGGCAAGATCGACAAAGCCCGGAAACGAGGTGCGCACATTGGCGCAATCGCTGATGCGCAGCGGACCGCCTGCGCGCAACGCGGCCATCGCAAAGGCCATGGCGATACGGTGATCACCATGACTGTCGACCCGGCCGCCCGAGAGGCGCCCCCCCTGGATGCGTATCCCATCCGGCGTCGGCCGCGCATCGATGCCGAGCACGTTCAGGCCATCCGCCATCACCTGAATGCGGTCGCTCTCCTTGACCCGTAATTCCTCGGCGCCGCGCAGCACGGTTTCGCCCTCGGCACAGGCAGCGGCGATGAACAACGCCGGGAATTCATCGATCGCCAGCGGCACCAAATCCGCCGGGATCTCGATGCCGCGCAACGGCGCCGAGCGCACACGCAGATCAGCGACCGGTTCACCGCCAATCTCGCGCCGGTTCAGAATCTCGATCTCCGCGCCCATGCGGCGCAGAATCGTAATCACGCCATCCCGCGTCGGGTTGATGCCGACGTGTTCAAGCAACAGCTCGGAACCCGGCGCGATGCTCGCGCCGACCAGGAAGAACGCCGCCGAGGAGATATCCGCCGGCACATCAAGCCGTGTCGCCGTCAGCCGTCCGCCGCCACGCACATGGACCGTCGCGCCATCGCGCCCCACCGGATA
>JALVEB010000068.1 GCA_027008705.1 Sedimenticola sp.
CTGGCCTCGCGGCTGTTCGAGGAGGGGCTGGCCGGGGAGCGCGGCAGGCTGCCCGAGGCGGTGCGCCGTTATCTGAAGACCCGCGAGGATCTGCGCCAGGTCCGCGCCGAGATCGGCCGGCTTCTCGACCGGCTCGGCGAGCCGGCCGGGGACACTGGGCCGGGCGGGCGGCACGATGCCCCGGCCAGTTCCCTGGTTGACGAGCCGGCCGAGACGCGGCAGGAGCGGCTGGAACGGCTCCAGGCCCAGGACCGGGCCTTGCGCGAGGCCCTGGCCCGCAACCGCGAGGCCGCGGCCGCCGAGCCGGGCTTCGAGGCCCTGGCCGCGCCCCATCACCCGATCGAGGCCGATGCACTGCAACGACAGCTCGACGAGGACGAGGCCGCGGTATTGCTGTTGAGCCTGCCCGCCGATGCCTTCAGCGATACGCCCAGCCATCATCTGGCCCTGGTGTTGCGCCGCCGGGGGGAGCCCCGGGCGGTGGAGCTGGGACCTGGGTTGGACAAGATTGGGGAACAGGTGCGCGGCTTCCGCGGTGGGAATCGCGGCTATCGCCTCGATGGCGTCGCCAACGCCGCTGATCGCTCGACGGACGGTCAGCCGATCAGCCCGCCGGAATTCTGGGATGCGCTGCGGCGGGATCTGGATGCGCAGTTGTGGCAACCCCTGGCCCCGGCCCTGGAGGACGTGGGCCAGTTCAGTCTGATGACCCACGGCGATCTGCATCTGTTGCCCTTCGGCTTCCATTGGCGGGAGCGACCGCTGTGGCGCTATCCGGGGCTGGTGTTCTTTCAACGCTTGCGCGCGCGGAAGGCCTCGCCCTTGCCGCAAGCGGCCCGGGTGGGGGTGCTGGCCCATCCGGGCGATGATCCGGCCACGGCGATCCCGATGGTGGAGGCCGAGGCGGCGGTGGCCGGGGCCTTGCGCCGGGCCGAGCGCCTGCCCGATTACCCGGCCGGGCGGCCGGGCCGGCCGGCCTGCGATCTGTTGCATCTGGCCTGCCACGGCGGTGAGCGGCCCGATCCGGCCGCCGGCGGGGCGCCATTGCCGGTGCTGCATCCGGCGCCGGCGCGTTTCTACAGCCGTCATGATCTGTTGGGGCGTTTCGGCGCCCGGCACATCTATGCCGGGGCCTGCGTCGGCGCCCGGGTGCGGGAGGATGCCGGCGGCTCGCCGGCGGGCATCGTCACCGCCTGGTTCCTGGACGGGGCGCACACCGCCTGCGGGGCGCTGGTGCCGATCCCGGATCGCGGCGCCTGGCTGCTCGGCTGCCTGTTCCACCGCGCGCTGGCCGGCCACGGCGATCCGGTGCGCGCCCTGCACCAGGCCCAACGGCAACTGGCCGAGGCCGCCGAACGCCGCGACCGCGGCGAGGCGCCCTGGGAGCCGGAGCAACGGGACTGGCTGAGACGCCTCCCCGGCCTGGAGGCGCTGCTGCGCAGGCCGCTGGCGGATTGCCTGGCCTGGCATGCAGGCGAGCGCGGCTGGCTGATGGGCGAGGCCTGGAAAGAGACCTTCCGCCCCTGGATGCAACGCTGGGACTTCGACGAACGCGCGATCGAGGCCCGGCATCGACAGGCCGCCGATCTGGACGATGGCGACGAAGCGGCGATGCGCGCCTGGATCGAGGCGCTGATCGAAGAGGCCCGGGAGCGATATGCTTTCAGTCCACCCGTCCAGCCCCACCTGGGCGCGTTGCTCCACGGCATGGCCGCCTTTGGGCGGGTGCATTGAACCAACGCGGATGCTATTTTGGGCACGCTGCCCTTTGCCCAAGCGACAAACTGGCTCAAGGCAACGCGGATGTCGGGTTTCGTCCCTCAGCCCAGCCTGCAAGCGCTGTGACCGGCGTAGGCCCGATCAAGCGCAGCGGATCGGGCAACGGCGCAATTACGCGGCACCGCCGCTGCCGGTTCCGCGGTACTTGAACCGGCCTATGCAGGCGGAGATGTGTAAGCATACCAAGATGTCGCCCCGCGTCATGAGCGTCAGCTGGCGTAGCGCACCACGCGGGTGTTCAATGCCAGCGGCTTGGGCGCCATGCCGGCAAGGCGCTCGCTGTCGATGCCGAGTTCTTCGTCGTCGAGATAGCAACCCGGGTCTTCCCACCAGGGGTCGCCGGTCAACTGGAAGGCGCGGGTACGGGTGTTGCCGCCGCAGATGTCGCGCCCGTTGCACAGCGCGCAGCGCCCGCCGATCTGGCGCGGAAAGCGCTTCAGCCCGGCCATCAGCGGATCGCTGGTGTCCATCCAGATCTCGGAGAACGGCCTTTCGAGCACGTTGCCCAGGTTGTAGTTCCACCACATGGTATCGGGATGCACGTTGCCGAGGTTGTCGATGTTGGCGACATTGACGCCAGAGGCGTTGCCGCCCCACTGCACCAGCTTGGCGCGCATCTGTTCCAGATGTTGCGGGAAACGCCGCTTCACCCAGTGCAGCAGATAGACGCCATCGGCATCGTTGTTGCCGCTGACGAACTCACGCTGGCGGCCGGCCTGGACGTCGTTCCAGCAGGTATCGAACAACAGATCCATCGCTTCGCGGGTCATGCGATGATGCAGGTCGGTGGCGCGGTTGCGGTTGCCGCGGCCGGCGTAGTTCAGGTGCGACAGGTAGAACTTGTCGATCTCCTCGCGCTCCATCAGCTCGAGCAGCGCGGGCAGTTCGGCGGCGTTGTCCTGGGTGATGGTGAAACGCAGGCCGACCTTGATGCCGGCGTCACGGCACAGGCGGATGGCGTTCATCGAGGCATCGAAGGCGCCGTTCAGGCGTCTTACCCGGTCATGGGTGTCACGCAGGCCATCGATGCTGATACCGAGGTAGTCGTAACCGATCGAGGCAATGCGATCGATGTTGGCCTCGGTAATCAAGGTGCCGTTGGTGGACAACGCGGTATAGAAGCCCATCGCCTTGGCCCGCCGCGAGATGTCGAAGATATCGGGGCGCAGCAGCGGCTCGCCACCGGAGAGGATGAGCACCGGCACGCGGAAGGCTTTGAGGTCATCCATCACCGCGTACACCTGCCCGCTGTCCAGCTCACCGGGGAAATCCACGTCGGCGGAGATCGAGTAGCAGTGCTTACAGGTCAGGTTGCAGCGCCGCACCAGGTTCCAGATCACCACCGGGCCGGGCGGGTTGCGGCGCGGCCCGGCGGGGGTCGGCTCGATCAGCTCGCGCATGAACTGGCTGATTCTGAACATCGGCTTCTCCGTCAGTCGCCGGCGCGCAGGCGCATGCCGGTCTTCTTCAGTATGCGCTTGCTGTAGAGTACCTCGTGCGCGCGGCAGGCATCGCCGAGCAACGCGGCGATGTGTTGGATCTGTTCCTCGACCTCGTTGCGATCGTGGCCATGCACCATCGCGAAGAGGTTGTAGGGCCATTCCGGCGGATGGCGTGGCCGGCGGTAACAGTGGCTGACGAAATCGAGCGCGCCAACGCGTTCGCCAAGCGCATCGACGCGCGCGTCGTCCACATCCCACACGCTCATGCCGTTGGCCAGGTAACCCAGTTTGTAATGGTTGGGCACCGCCGCGATGCGCCGGATGCGGCCGTCATCCAGCATCGCGCGCACGCGCTGCTGGATCAACGCGGCGGGCGCGTCGAGCTGCCTGGCGAGCTCGTCATAGGGGCGCGGCACCAACGGCAGGCCGGCCTGGGTGGCCAGCACGATGCGGTGGTCCAGTTCGGCGATCTCTCGCCATTCGGGCGCGTCAGACGACAAGATGCAGGCCGACATAGTATTCCTTCTCCTTCGGCATATCGAAGACGCGATGGCCGGTGAGCGATTCGATCTCCCGCACCAGCTCGCGCTTCTCGCCGGAGGATGCGGTAGCGAGCACAAACCACATATTCAAGGGGTGCTCACGTTCATAGTTGTGCGCCACCTGGTCGAAGGCGTTGACCTGTTCACTGATTTCATCGAACCGGTCGCGAGGGATCTTCATCGCGCACAGACTCAAGGCGCCGCCGAGGCGCTCGGCATCGAACAAGGGGCCGAAACGGGTCAGATAACGATCGTCCAACAGCCTTTGTATGCGCGTAAGCAGCTGTTGCTCGTCGATGCCCAACTCATCGGCCACGGCCTGGTAGGGGGCGTCGCACACCGGCAGGCCCTTCTGCAGGCGGTTGATGATGGCG
>JALVEB010000069.1 GCA_027008705.1 Sedimenticola sp.
CGAAGCGGTTGGCCGGCCGGACGAGTGCCTGAAAGCCCTTCTCGCGCACCAGCAGCGCGGCATCGAAGGGGTTGGCGTAGACCAGATCCAGGCGGTTCTCGCGAATCGCCCGGCGCAGTGAGGAGAATTGGTCGTGGAGTTCGAGATGGAAGGCCTGGTCGAGCTGGCGTTGCAGCCAGGTATTGAAGATGTACCAGCCTGGGATTCGTTCCGGGGGGAAATCGGGGCTCACCGAGAATTGATGGATCATGGCTGCTCGTCCGCGAGCATCTCCCGGTACAGCTCTGCATGCCGCTCCACCTGCTTGCGCGAAGGCTTGCGGCGAACCGAGGTATAGCTGACGGTGCGTCCTTCCCGGATATTGGGAATCACCGTCGCCAAAACCCAGTAGAAGCCACCGTCCCGGCGCAGGTTCTTGACATAGCCCTGCCAGGGCTTGCCGGACTCGATGGTGCGCCACAGATCCGCGAAGGCCGCGCGCGGCATATCCGGGTGGCGCAGGATATAATGGGGGCTGCCGATCAACTGTTGCTCGTCATAGCCCGACATCGCGACGAAGGACTGGTTGGCATGGGTCAGGATGCCGGCAAGATCGGTACGCGACACGATCAGGCGGCCGTCCGGATAGGGCGTCTCCCGCTCGGTGACCAGTACGGTGCGCTCGCTGCCGTCGAAATAGCGCAAGCGTTGGGACTCGGCGTCGCCGACGATGTCTTCCGCGCGCATGTTTTGCATCTGAACATCCTGCTTTTCGGTTCTGCCCGACAACTATCGGCCGACCGGAAAAAAAGTCAACCCGATAAGCGGTGATTCCTTCACAGATTAGGGGGTCGGCCCGTTCCGCGCGGGGCCTACACCAGCTTGGCGATGCTGTCGGCGGCTCGTTTGACGTCGAGAAACACCAGGCCGAGCCGCGCGCTGGCCTTGGCCAGTACCGTCAGCACGGCATCGGGGCCGGCATGGATCATCAGAACATAGCCTTCGTCGCCCTTGACCAACACTTGGTCCAAGGTGCCGCGTCCGAGCTCCTGGGCGGTGCGGTCGCCGAGCGACAGCATCGCGGCGCTCATCGCGCCGACGCGGTCCTCGTCCATCGAAGAGGGTAGTTGGGCGGCGATGATCAGGCCATCGGTGGAAACCACGCTGGAGGCTTCGATATCCGCCGAGCTGCCGTTCAGGTCGCTGAGGATGCTGTCGATCATGTCAATGCGCATGGGTTATTACCTTGTTTTGAGTTGGAAACCACGGAAACCCTGCCGATGTTAGCAAACTGTCGCGGACAGGGGTAATCGCGCGGCGGCGTCGATCGCCCGGAGACCGGATTTCGGTCATTCGCCGATACGCGTCATGATTGCTTCAGGCCCGGATCGAGCGACAGCAGCAGCCCTTCCATCAGATGGCTCATGTCGCAGCGGTCCCGCGCGTCGACCTCGAAAACCGGATAGCGCCGGCCGATTCGGTCTAGCTCCAGGAGATAGCGATCGAGACTCGGCAGGGGGGCTTTGTCGGTATGGGTGATGCCGATGGCGACGGCGGTTTCGTCGATGAATTTCGAGAACGCCGAGAGAAAGAAACGCAGATCCTCGTGCGCGTTCGGGTTCGAGTGGTCGACCAGGATGATCAGACCGATGCCGCCCTGGGTCAGGATCTCCCACATGAAATCGAAGCGCTCCTGTCCGGGCGTCCCGTAGAGGTGGACCGTCTCGCCCGATTTGAGCAGAATCTTGCCGTAGTCCATCGCCACGGTGGTGTTGGTTTTGCCGATCTCCTCGTGATCGCTTGCGCGCTGGTCGGTGCACACCACCGGCACATCGCTCAGCGATTGGATCGCGGTAGTCTTGCCCGAGCCGACCGGACCGGTAAAGATGATCTTGTGGTGATACATGGGTGGAATGTCCGTGCGTTTTGGCGGCTTGTCGTTTCAGTCGTCTTCCCGGTTCGTAAACAGCGAGATCTTGGCCAGCAGGCGGCCGAGCAGCGAGCGGTGTTTGTGGGCCCGACGTTTTTTCGGGGGCGGGGATTCCGTAGCGCTGTCCGGCTCGGCTTGTTGCAGTACGCCGATGGCGTCGCAGGCGCTGACGAAGGTGAATACATGGCGCGGATCGATCCGTAACAAGCGGGCGGTTTCGAGGGGGCTGAAATCGTTCTGGCTCCACAAGGCGGCGATGTTCATCGCGTGCGGGATCGCGGTCAGGCGGGTCAGGTTGGGCCAGTGGCGCATATGCACTGGGCGCTGCGCATCCAGGTGTTGGGGCAGGCGGCCGCGTGAAGCCCAGATCGCGGCGATCCATTCCAGGCCCTGAATCGAGGTCTCCTTGCGATGGGGATTGCCGCTGGGAGGCTCGACATCGTGGACCTCGCGCCATGGCGTCGGGTGACTTGGGTCGCTGGGGATCGAGCACAGGGTGCGGAAACGATACTTGCTCAGGTGGACATTCGCCTTGCCGGTCTCCAGATCGAGCCGGATCTGGCCGTCCGGGGTCCAGATCGTCAGCGTGCCCTGCTTGTCCGGACGCTGTGCGAGCAGTCGCGTCAGGTAGCCCTGGAAGTACTGCGCGGGGTCATACTGGGCTTTCTTCAGGGTATCCAGGTCCTGCGGATCGAACTGGGTCCGGCTGCTGAAATGGAGCGGGGTGGCCTTGCCCGGCAGTTGTTGGGCCGCGGCATGGAGCGATGGCGGGCGCTTGGGTTCCTCCGCCTGGGCGGCGGTTTCTTGCGCCGCGACCGGCGTTTTTCGGCGTGCGATGGCCTTGTCCAGCGCGGACGTGGCCTGAGCCGGGCGCAGACGACGACCCTGGAGTTTCGACAGAGCCTCTTGCAGTTGACCCAGACGAACGGGCTTACGCAGCGAGACACAGGATTTCTGCATGCGTTTGCAATCGGCGTCGCCATAGCCGCTGAGGGAGACCAGGATGCTGGTGCAGGGACGGCGGGTGGCGCTGAGCAGGCGTTTCCAGCGGGAGCGCCCGATGGGCTGGTCGAGATCGAAGATGATGCAATCCGGGGCGTCGTCGAAGCCCACATGATCGATACCGACGAAGTTCTTCTCGAGAAAAAGCTTGATGGCGTTTTCGGTTCTGTCGCTCAAGCCTACCATGGCGATGCGCAGTGTACTGGTCGACATTGCTGAGCTCCTTGTATCCAGCTCGACGGGCCCGGTGTGATTGCTTCGCATGACAGATAACTTAGCCCGGAAATATCATGAATTCACGTGATGATCGCGCAGTGAGTTGTTCTTACAAGGAATTTTCTGAGGTCGTCCCGTGCCGGGAATTACGGGAAACGGAAGAAAATTTCTTGTGGGAACAAGAAGCAAGCGAGGGCGCGTGTAATTCATTAATTTTCCGGGTCAGGTTCAGGGCGCCGCGCCGGCGTCGTTGATGTAAAGATAGTGTGGCTTCCCGCCGTGAGCCCGACATTCTTCGGGCCAATCCATGGAAAACGAGGCTTTGGTAGCTAGCGACGAATTATTCTAGGCTAAGCGTAAAACCGGATCCGCACCAAAACCAAGACGGGTCCGGCGGGCAATTATGCCAGAAATCGGTTTTTTCAGCGAGGGGATGAAGGCGAGAGAGCCGGGCGGTCGCAATGGCCGAAAGTTCATGGGCGGCAAGTCGCTCCATCGCTCCCGGGCCGAGGAGAGGTGGCGCCCTGGGTGGAACGTTCGGGCGCCTTGAACCAGGAGAGCTTCTTTTGCAGTTCGACGACGTGGCCGACGATGATCAGGGTCGGTGGCTTCGGCTTTTCGCGTTCGACGATCTCGATGATGTCATCCAGCGTACCGGTCAGTACGCGCTGTTTGTGGGTGGTGCCCTGTTGCACCAGGGCGATCGGCATCTCGCCCGGCACGCCGTGTTTTATCAGCTGTTTCCGGATCACCGGCAGGCCGACAAGCCCCATGTAGAACACCAGGGTCTGATGCGGTTCGGCGAGTTGGCGCCAATTCAGGTCGATCGAGCCGTCTTTCAGATGACCGGTGACGAAGGTCACCGATTGAGCATAGTCGCGATGGGTCAGCGGGATGCCGGCGTAGGCCGCGCAGCCGGCCGCGGCGGTGATGCCGGGCACCACCTGGAACGGGATGCCCTCGGCGGCGAGGGTGTCGATCTCCTCGCCGCCCCGGCCGAAG
>JALVEB010000070.1 GCA_027008705.1 Sedimenticola sp.
ATGGGATGTCGTGGTTTTCCCTGATGCGCTTCGTGATGCGTCCGAGTTGCAGCTTGATAATCGCCTTGAGCACTTCATCGCTCAATGGATAGTAGGGGATCGTGACCAGGCGCCCCAGTAGGGCGGCGGGAAAGATTTTGAGTAGCGGTTCGCGTAACGCCTGGACGATGCCTTCGGGCTCCGGCGTCAATTCGGGATCCTTGCAGAGGTTCATGATCAGATCCGTCCCCACGTTGGAGGTTAGCAGAATTATTGTGTTCTTGAAGTCGATATAGCGGCCTTCCGCGTCTTCCATCCAGCCTTTGTCGAATACCTGAAAAAATATTTCATGTACGTCCGGATGCGCTTTTTCCACTTCGTCCAGCAAGATGACGCTGTAGGGGCGTCGGCGTACGGCTTCGGTCAGAACGCCGCCTTCGCCATAGCCCACATAGCCCGGCGGCGATCCTTTTAATGTGGAAACCGCGTGCGCTTCCTGGTATTCGCTCATGTTGATGGTGATGATGTTTTCTTCGCCGCCATAAAGCGCTTCCGCCAGCGCCAGGCCGGTTTCCGTTTTGCCGACGCCGGATGGGCCAACCAGCATGAATACGCCAATGGGCTTGCCCGGGTTGTCGAGATTGGCCCTGGATGTCTGGATTCGGCGGGCGATCATGTCCAGGGCGTGGCGTTGACCAATCACGCGCTGGTTCAACGTATCTCCGAGCTTCAGTACGGCTTCTATTTCATTTTTGACCATGCGCCCAACCGGTATGCCCGTCCAGTCGGCAATGACCGATGCAATAGCCTGTTCATCGACGGTGGGCAGAATCAGGGGCCGTTCTCCCTGCAATGTCGCCAGTTCAGTTTGTAGCCGTCTGAGTTTTTCCAACGCTTCATCGCGATTTTCCGCCTCGGGTTCGGATTCCGTTTCATTGTTGGCTGGCGGCGGCGTTTCTTCGTTCGTTGCGCTGCCCGGAGCATCCTTTGTAAGCCGCGATCGCAACTCCAGTATCTCGCCGACCAGATTCTTTTCCTGTTCCCATCGTCTGGTCAGTTTTTCAAGGCGAGATTTTTCTTCCTTCAGCGCAGCTTCGGCGGCTTGCTTGCGTTCGCTGGCGTCGACGCCGACGGCGGCTTCCTTTTCGATGATTTCCAGCTCGACATTCAGTGATTCGATCTTGCGTCGGCAGTCTTCGACCTCGGCGGGGGTGGCGTTCTGACTGATTGCGACGCGGGCGCAGGAGGTGTCCAGCACGCTGATGGATTTGTCCGGCAGTTGTCGCGCCGGAATATAACGGTGGGAGAGTTTGACCGAGCTTTCCAGCGCTTCGTCGAGCAACAGCACCTGGTGATGTTGCTCCATTACTCTGGCGACGCCGCGCATCATCTGGATGGCCTTTTCTTCGGAGGGCTCGTCGATTTGCACGACCTGAAACCGTCGGGTCAACGCCGGATCCTTTTCGAAATATTTCTTGTATTCCGCCCAGGTGGTTGCGCCTATGGTGCGCAAGGTTCCGCGAGCCAACGCCGGCTTCAGTAGATTGGCCGCATCGCCCGTGCCCGCCGATCCGCCAGCGCCTATCAGCGTATGCGCTTCGTCGATAAACAGCACGATGGGCTTCTCGGATGCTTGTACTTCCTCGATCACCTGACGGAGGCGGTTTTCGAATTCGCCCTTCATGCTGGCGCCGGCCTGCAACAATCCCAGATCGAGGCTGCGCAGCGAGACATCTTTCAATGGCGGCGGCACATCGCCAGCGGCAATGCGTTGGGCAAATCCCTCGACCACCGCTGTTTTGCCCACGCCGGCTTCGCCGGTGAGAATGGGATTGTTTTGACGACGACGCATCAGAATATCGATGATCTGTCGAATCTCCATATCCCGCCCGACAATCGGGTCGAGTTCGCCATTGCGAGCCTGCTCGGTCAGGTCGATTGAAAATTGCTTGAGCGCCTGCTGTTTGCCCATCTGGGCGGGCGCAATGGCGCCGCTGGCTTCGCCGGGGGCCGCGCCAGCAGCCAGGTTGCTGCCATCCTGCGCCATCATCGCCGCCTCTGGAGAGTCGGAAACGATATTCTGTAACTCGCTGGTCAAACGATCCGCGCTGATTTTTCCAAATTCCGGAGAAATGGCGTTTAGCGCATTGCGCAGGCTCGCTGTCTTCTCGATCCCGACCATAAGGTGCCCGGTGCGAACCCGGCCCTCGCCGTACATCAGGCTGGCGTAGAGCCAGCCCTGCTCCATCGCTTCCTCCAGGTGAGCCGAGAGGTCGGTAATGGAGGTTGCGCCCGCAGGCAACTGGTCGAGGGATTGGGTAAAATCTCTCGCCAGATGCGACGGGTTGAGTTCGAATGCCTTGATAATGCGATGCAGATCGGAATCCTGGAGCTGGAGAATCTGATGCAGCCAGTGAACCAGTTCGACGTAGGGATTGCCGCGCATTTTGCAAAATACCGTGGCGCTCTCGATGGCCTTGTAGGCCAGGCTGTCCAATTTTCCAAACAACGCGGTACGGCTGATTTCGGTCATTGCATTATTCCTGTCGTGTCGCCCGAGGGTTTGTCGCCCCGGGGTTGGGTCAGGCGCGCGCCAACCTCCAGGCAAAGATCATCCGCGTGGCTATCCGTGTTTCTGGTTCCCATCCAACTGGTCCACCCCAGCTGTCCCTGTCGGCCCAGCCTCACTGCCGGAACTTCACTGTTGGTCAGCAGGAGATTCAGTTCCCAGACGAACTGTAACCCTACATAGTTGCGCACCACCGCCGTCAGGGCCTGCAGTTTTTCCTCTCCGGGTAGGAAGCGCTGGTAATCCTCAAGCCCCACTGGACCGAATCGGATGCGAAAACGATGCTGGCATTGCCAACTGGACACGCCAAGGGTTGCCGATTGCCCGAGTTGGCCAGTCTGGTCATCCTGATTCAGATAGCAGTAGTTGTCTTGCGGCAATTCCAGCCATTCACCGACAAATTCTTCAATTTCCGCCGGGACGCCGAAAAAACTGGTCAGTAGCGATGTCAGTCCCTCGACATGACCGGTATGGTTTGCGAGATTGCCCGCGTGGAATCGCTTGGCGTAGTCTGGCATTGCATCCCGGTTGTGGAACGATGGCTCGCCCAGCCCAACCAAGCTGTCGACATAGAATGCGAAGCGATCCTGATCCGGTCGATCATATTGCGCCGCTGGTTCGCTGTCCGCCCAGGAGCGATAGAACAGGCTGATCAACCGATGGTGGAACATGTCCATGAATTCGACCATTGCCGAATCCCTGGCGTGCCGCATCCGGTGGCGGGCATATTCGGTCAAATGCAATGGCAGTGGGCCATTGGGACCAAACAGGCCAAAGAAGTTTTCCTGAAGTTTTCTTTTCCCGCCGCTTTGCCGCTCAAAGGCCGATAATGTGGCGGGCGCGAAACGGAGGCTGGGTTCTTGTCCAAGCCGAACCGGGTCGTCCGCCGGGCGTTGCGATTTTCCCAGGCCGGGCGCTTCCGGGAACGCGCATTCGATCAACCGCAGCGCCTGGAAGAATCCGAAATGCCAGGGATCTTCCGTCAGCCTCAACAGCGGATCTACATTAGTGTTCTTGTTCCTGTCCTTACCGGCCATCTCATTATCTCGCCACGCTCTCGGGTATTGACCACCGTCTGCGTGAAGCTGTTGGTCGACACATACTTGCTGAAAAATCGGTCAAGGACCGCGCCGAGCAGAAAAGCCCCTGATCCTTCGAATGCGGTTTCATCGAAATTCAGGGTTACTTGAATCCCTCTGCCATAGGCAGCCGGCCCCTTCAACGGCAGACGGCGAACGACCTGAGCACCTTGTACAGTGAGCAAGCCCTCAATCTGACGTCGTATGGAAGGCTCAGAGAAGTCACCATATAACGATAGCATTTCCCGCAGGACAGCCCCGCTGTCATGACCGTCTTCACTGACCAGGGATAGATAATTGAGTGATAAATGATTGATCAGGCGCCAGCTGTATTCACCTTCCGGGTAACTCGATCGAGGATCGGTCGGCCCCGCGAGACAACGCGTCGCATTCACCGGCGCGCCGATTTCCAGCGTGAAATCGGTTTTGCCATGGCCCGGGAGGAGATACTGTGGCAGGTTTCGATTGGTGCACAAGGTTGTCACGCCC
>JALVEB010000071.1 GCA_027008705.1 Sedimenticola sp.
GCCTGAAACGGGCCATGTTGGGTGATGGCTGACGGCGAGTTTTTTCATTGCCCGCGTCGGCGCGGGCCGTGGTTTCATTTTATCGATGCGCCGGGGACGGAAGCAGGGTCATGAATAGCGAAGACAGCGCGTTGCTGCGCGGCCTGGTGCCGCTGAATACCCTGCCGGAGGAGGACCTGCTGGCGTTGATCGAACGGTTGGAAGTGAAAACCGTCGCCGCCGGTGAGCTGTTGTTCCGCGCCGGAGATACCGATACCGGCCATGTTTACCTGTTGGCGGGCAAGATCGATCTGCTTTCCGGCGACGGCGTGGTCGTGGATGTCGTCGTCGCCGGCGCGGCGAAGGCGCGTTTTCCGATTGCGCACCGGATCCCGCGGGAGTACAGCGCGCGCGCGCGCGGCGAGGTACGCTATGTGATCGTGGGCGCGCATCATCTCGGCTGCCTGGTCGAGAAAGACCGGCGCAGCGCGCTCAGCCGGTCGGCCGATGCCGGGGATGCCGACTGGATCGGTAAGTTGTTGCAGTCACGGGTGTTCCAGTCGTTGCCGAAGGAGGATCTGAAGGCGATCCTGCATCGCATGGAGACGATCGAGGCGCATGCCGGCGAGGTATTGATCGAGGAAGGCGGCGCGGGCGATTATTTCTATCTGATCGACCGAGGCGAGGCCGAGGTATTGCGTGGCGACAGCCGGTTGGCGCTGCTCGCCAGCGGTGACATGTTCGGTGAGGAAGCGCTGCTCGGCGACACGCCGCGCGGCGCGACCGTGCGCATGCGCACCGATGGTACGCTGCTGCGCCTCGATAAAGAAAGTTTTCGCCGGCTCGTGCGTCTGCCGGCGTTGCGGCGTTGCGATCCCGATGAGGCGGTCGAACTGCTGGAGACTGGTTGCATGCTGCTCGATGTGCGCGAGCCCGGTCTGTTCGCCGACGATCATCCGTCGGGCTCGATCAATCTGCCATTGGATTCGTTGCGTTACCAGGCCACCAGCCTGTCCCATGAGCGCTGCTATCTGGTGTGCGCCGAGAGTCTCAATCGCGCCCTGGTGGCGGCCTATTTGTTGACCGAGCGAGGGTTCAACGTGGCCGCGTTGGATGGTGATGTGGCTGAGCTGCCGTTACGTGCGGATTCGCTGGTCGCCAGTGATGGGGGCGAAGGTCTCGCGGAGGTCTCGCAGGCGCTGCGCGAGGACTCGGTCGAAGCCGATCTCAAGCTTCAGCTCGACGAATTGAAGGCGCGTCTCGAAGCGGCGGACCGGCGGGTTGCCGAGCTGGTGGCGCAGCGCGACGCCCTGCGCGAAAGCCTGGAACAGGCACGTGTCGACAGCTCGGATTCGGCCTCGCGCGGAGGGATCGAACAGGAACTGGCCGCGCAAAAGGCCCAGGTCGAAGCCTTGCAGGCGGAACTGACCCTGTTGCGCCGTCTGGAATCCGACGCGCGCAACGAGGCCGGCGAGGCGCGTGCCGAGAATGCGCGGTTGCAAGAGGCTTTGCGCGAGCGCAAGGAGACGCCGCCGAGTCCCGCGCCGATGGGTTCGGATGGGCGTGAATTGCGTCGCAGCCAGCTCGATCTCGAATACCGGCTCGGGGTCGCCGAGGAGGCGCTCGCGGTTGCGCGCAAACGCTTGGTGGAGCTGCAACAGCAACGCGATCGTGAAGTCGCCAGCCTCTCCGACCGGGTGGCCCTGCTTGAAAGTCAGTTGGCCGATTCGGGGCGCGCGATCATCGACGCCAACAATCGCTACAGCGAGGCCGAGCAGGCCTATCAGGCGCGGATCGCCGAGCTCGAGCAGCAGCTTGCGGCCTGCGGCGAGGGGCGGGAAGGCGCGGTGGACAAGGAGACGGAAGCACTGCTGTGGCGCGCAGACGAACTCGAGGCCGCCCACCATGCGGCGGAAGAGGAGATTGCCGAGCTGCGGCGCCAGGTGCGTGCCTCCGAGGAAGAATCGAACGAGCTGCGTTCTGTCCTGGAGACTTATGTAAGCTCGATCGAGGCGCTGAAAAGCGAACTCCAGATGGTGCGCGAACAGGCCGAGATGGAATACCAATCGATGTCCACCGAGCTGCACCAGGTCAAGGAACGGCATGGCGAGGGTCCGAGCCTGTCGGTGCAACTAGAGAACCTGCGCCAGGAGCTGGACGCGGCCCGTCAGGCGCTGCGGGAAAGCGAGGAAGCGGTCGAGGCGGCGCATGAGGAACGCCACTTTCTGGAGGATTCCCTGGAAGACCGGGACCGCGAGCTTGATGAACTCGGCGCCCGGCTTGCCGAACTCGAAGCGCGCTTGCATGAGACGCAGGCCCGGCTCGATGAGAAAGACGCGGAGCTGGAGCGGGTCGAAAGCGCGCTTGGCGCCTGTCAGCGGGAATACGAAAATATCCGCGCCATCGATCTGCGCGACCCGCGCCTTGAAGCCGCCAACATTCAGCCGAAACCGGCGAACCCGGGTGTCGGCTTGCTGGGCTTGCTGACAGGTATCCTGTTGACCCTCGCGGCTGCTTATGGGGGCTGGCGGCTGGGGTGGCTCCCGGCCGCCTCGCGCTCCGGCAACGTCGAGGAGAAGCCGCGTCCGGTCTCGCGGCCGGCGCCGAGCCCGGCCGCCGTCGCGCGACATGCCAAGAGCTATCTCCCCGAGCGAGGCGGACCGGTGTCGGCGCATGCGAAGCGCGATCGCTTGCGCGATGGCTCGTTTGGGCCGGCGATGCGCGAACTCTCCGGAAGCCGCTTCCCCATGGGCAGCGATGCGTCCTGGGCGCCGGCCAACGCGCGCCCCCGACATGTGGTCAGTGTCGGCCCGTTCTGGATCGCCGACCGCGAAGTGACGAATGCCGAATACCGCCGTTTCGCGCGTGCCACCCACCGCCCGATGCCGCTGTCGAGCGCCTGGTCGGGCGACGACCTGCCGGTGACCGGCGTCAGTTGGGACGATGCCGACGCCTATGCCACCTGGCTGTCGGAGCAGACCGGGCGGCACTACCGCCTGCCCAGTGAAAGCGAATGGGAATATGCCGCTTCGGGCGGTGCCGGTACGCGCTATTGGTGGGGCGACAAGCCCGAGACCGGGCATGAGAACTGCGCGGATTGCGGCACCCGCTACGACGATCGTCAACCGGCGCCGGTCGGCAGCTTCGACGCCAACGGCTATGGGCTCTACGATGTCGCCGGCAATGTCATGGAGTGGGTCGGAGACTGTTATCGCCGCGACTACCAAGTGCCGTTGGCGCGCGCCGACTGCCGCCAGCACATGTTTCGCGGTGGTTCGTTTCACCGTCCGTTGGCGGAGCTCTATGTGCTCAACCGCGGGCATGGCGCGCCCGACCTGCGCAGCCCCTACCTGGGTTTCCGCGTTGCGCGGGACGGCGGATGACCGCAGTGCTGATGGTGGGCGTCGCCACGCTGGATATCGTCTGCGAACTGCCGGCTTGGCCGCGCGAGGACAGCGAGACCCGCGCCGACGGCTTGCGTCAGGCGCGCGGAGGCAACGCCGCCAACAGCGCGGTGGCCTTGCGCCGGCTGGGCGACTACCTGGTCGACTGGTTCGGCACCCTGGGTGGGGATGCCGGAGCGGCCCTGGCGCGGGCCGATTTCGCCGCGCACGGGGTCGGTTGCGCGCACGCCGTGGTGATCGCGGATGGCGTGACGCCAAGCTCGTGCGTGTGGCTCAATCGCGCGAGCGGCACGCGCACCATCGTGCATTACCGCGACCTGCGCGAACCGCGCGCCGGGGAATTCCGCTCATTGCCGCTGTCGGCCTACGGCTGGATCCATTTCGAAGGCCGCAACGTCTCGCAGCTGGGGGCGATGCTCGACGCCGCCCGCGCGGCCGGCGCACGCGTTTCCCTGGAGATCGAAAAGCCGCGCGACGGCATCGAGGCTCTGTGGCCACGAGCCGATGTGCTGTTGTTTTCCCGCCACTATGCGCGTTCGCGTGGCTATTCGAGCGCTGCCGCGTTGCTCGATCGGGTGGCGCGGTCGGCGCCGCGAGCCGAGCTTTTCTGCGCCTGGGGGCCTGAGGGCGCGGCATGGCGCGGGGCGGACGGAGAGGCGTTCGCGTCGGCGCCGCTGGTGCGCGCGATCGATACTCTTGGCGCCGGCGATGTCTTCAACGCGGCGGTGATCCACGGCCTGATCCAGCGGCGGCCCGCGCCCCGCGTGCTGGAAACGGCCTGCCGCATTGCGGCGGAAAAATGCACGCAAACCGGTTTCAAGGGGGTTCGGGATGAGTGACTGGGTTCGAGTGGCGCTGGAAAAGGTGCCCGAGGGGGGGAGCAAGGGGCTGGAGGCGGTGGCCTCGGACGGCAGCCGCCATGCCTTGCTCGCGGTACGCAAGAACGGGCGTTTGTATGTCTACCGCAACCACTGCCCGCATACCGGAGTGAACCTGGAATGGATGCCGGACGAGTTTCTCGATTACGAACGCAACTACCTTCAGTGCGCGATGCATGGCGCTTTGTTCGCGATCGAGGATGGTCTGTGCCTGCGCGGACCCTGCCTGGGCCGGCGTCTGCAAACGGTGCCGCTGGCGCGGCGCGACGACGGTTGGTACGTCGACCTGGCGGCATGACTGGCGCGGCCTCGGCGAGCGCCGCCCGTCAGGAAGGGTCGCGAATCACCACGGTGCGCGCGAGCTTGTCGTGCAAGCCTTGCTTGCGTTTGTCGAATGCGATCCAGACGAAGCCCAGCAGCAGCGGGATGGTCGACAGGTAGTAGCCGATATAGCGCACCAGCAGTCGTCCGGGGGTGGTGGGTTGCAGACTGTCCGCGTCGACGATGCGGGCATGGATCAGCATCTTGCCAGGGGTCGCGGAACGCTTGATCCAGAACACCAACACCGCGATGATCGGAAACACCCACGACAACAGCAGATCGACCGGGCCGGCGACGAGGCTGTCGCTGGGGCTTTGCTCGAAGTACGTCTCGCCATAGACGGCGTAGAGAATCGGCATCGTCACCATCGCCATCAGGATCGAATCGATCAGGCTGGCGCCGACCCGGGGCCAGAAGCCGACATATTCTACCGTCGCTTCGCGCGCGAGCCGGTCGAGATCGGTATCGGGAGGAGAGAATGGATTGTGCTGCGTCATGGTCTTGTTCTTGTCCGTGTAGGATAATCGCGCACCTTAACGGAAGCGGCGGATGAGGCGCAAGCAGAGCATGGAACTCGATGCTTCGATGTTCCCGACCCCGGTATGGGGCGGCGCATTGCTGATCTATCTGATGGCGTTGGCGATGGCCGTGCGTCATGCCCCGTGGCGGCGTTTGCGCGACGGCGCGCAGTGGAATGCGTTCCTCGGCAGTTGCGTTTTTCTGGTCATGCTGTGGCTGCTGCGCACCGAGATGCGGGCCGGGCTGGTGTTCCACCTGCTCGGCCTGACCAGTCTGACGCTGATGTTCGGCTGGTCGCTGGCGGTGATCGGCGCCGGGCTGGTGCTGCTGGTGTTGAGCCTGGGGGGCTTTGCGGACTTTTCCGCGCTCGGACTGAACGGACTGATCGAAGGGGTCCTGCCGGTCAGTCTGACCTGGATCGCGCTGCTTCTGGTGCGTCATTATCTGCCGCGCCATTTCTTCATCTACATCTTCATCAACGCCTTCCTGGTCGGTGGTCTCGCTGCGGTGTTGACCGCGCTGCTGGTCAGCTTGTTCCTGCTGCTTTCGGGCGCCTATACGATGGAACAGCTCGGCAACGACTACCTGCCATTCTTTCCACTGATGTTTCTGCCCGAGGCGATGCTCAATGGTTGGATCATGACCCTGCTGGTGGGCTTCAAGCCGCACTGGGTGGCGAGCTTTTCGGACAGCGATTATCTTGATGGCAAGTAACCGCGGGAGGATGACATGAGCTGGTGGGGCAAGTTGGCAGGCGGCGCCTTCGGGTTCATGCTCGGCGGCCCGCTGGGCGCGTTGCTCGGCGCCGCGTTGGGGCATAACTTCGACAAGGGTCTGACGCGGCTTGATCGGGCCGCTTCCGGCCCCGAGACCCGTGAGCGGGTGCAGACGGCTTTTTTTACCACTACCTTCTCGGTGCTCGGTCACCTGGCAAAGGCCGATGGCCGGGTATCGCGCGCCGAGATCGCCTTCGCCGAGCAGGTCATGCGTCAGTTGTCGCTGGATCCGGAACAACGCCGGGCCGCGATCGCGTTGTTCAACGAGGGCAAGCAGCCGGGTTTCCCGCTCGACGGGGTGCTCGAACAGTTCCGGCGGGAATGTCGCGGACGCGTTACGCTGATCCAACTGTTCCTCGAGATCCTGCTGTCGGCGGCCTGGGCGGACGGTGAATACAGCGATGCCGAGGCGAGAGTGCTCGATCATGTGCGGCGCGTGCTGCGTATCTCCGACGCCTGGTTCGATGAGATTCGGGCGCGTGTCGAGGCGGCCAGCGGCGCCTCATCGGCGGGGACGGCAAGAAACGGCCTGACGCTGGAGCGCGCCTATGCAATACTTGGGGTCGATGCCTCGGCGTCGGATGCCGAGATCAAAAAGGCCTATCGGCGCCTGCTGAGCCAACACCACCCGGACAAGCTGGTCTCCAAGGGGTTGCCCGAAGAGATGATCGAAGTCGCGGCGCACAAGACCCATGAGATCCGGCAGGCTTACGAAACGATCAAGGCCCGGCGGGCGGGTTCCCAGGGCCACGTCATCTAAACTATGGCAGGGGTGGTGTCGGCTCGGAAAACCTCGGAGGCATGGATGCCGACGCGGAGCCTGCAAGGAGGAATGTACGGCGTTTTTCCAAGCCGGCACCCCCTGCCTTATCGATAACTTGGACGTTTAGACGAGGTGGTCCTGGGCGGGTTCCTGAGACATCGTCCATTCGCTTTGGTCCGGGCTATGATTCGTTCCCGCGTCTGGCCCACGGACGCGAGGAACGGTCTCGAAAATCCGAAAACCCATGGGCGACGAGTATATCGTTGCCGGCATTGCGCACCGAAGGGGGGCAACATGACCGATATGCTGGATCCCGTGATCCTGAATTTTCTCTATGCCTTCATGGGCGGCTGCATGACCCTGTTCTTCATGTGGATGGGATGCAAGGTCTTCAGTCATATCGTTTCCTTCAACATCGCTGATGAACTGGCGGCCGGCAACCTTGCGGTCGGCGCGATGGTGATGGGGATCTTCATCGGCATCGGCACCGCGCTCGGTCTGGTCATCGGCCTGGGTCTGAACTGATGCCATGGTTGCTGTTGCTGGTCCTGTTGCCCGCCATCGTCTGGGCCGGGTTGCGGGACGGCGGCGTATCGCACAAGCATTGGCCGCGTAGCTTCGACCCCTACTTCAAGAAATACGCCAAGCACTATTTCGGTGTCGGCGTGGACTGGCGTTGGTTCAAGGCGCAGGGGATCGCTGAATCGGGTCTGAACCCGAAGGCGCGCAGCCGTACCGGAGCGGTCGGTATCATGCAGATCCTGCCGAGCACCTATGCCGATATCAAGAAACGCAACCCTGCTCTTGGGGCGCTGGAGGAACCGCGTTGGAATATCGCCGCCGGTATCCAGTACGATCGGTATCTCTACAAGCGTTGGATCCAACGCATCCCGAAGAACCGTTTTCCGTTCATGTTCGCCAGCTACAACGCCGGCCTCGGTGCCATCAACAAGGCGTGGCGCAAGGCACGGCGCAAACGCGGCAAGGTAATCCGTTGGAAACAGGTAGCGCCTCATGTGCCGCGCGAGACACGCCGCTATGTGCGGCGCATCCAGGAGTTGATGAATAATCGACTGGCGAAGTAGTTTCCGGACGAAAGTGCCTGGGGCCTTGGGCGTGGCTTTCCCCGCCTTATCGTGAGGCGGCGTGGGCGGAGTCCTTGTCGCTTGTCCTGGCTACTAAGGTCTTATTGGGCAAACCTTATAATCCGCGCACACCAGACAAGTGAGAATCACCATGGACAAGCAAGATCTACGCATTGAAGACGGCATCGTCATCGGCACGGCCTCCGACAAGTACACGAGCAAGAATCCGATTGCGCGCAAGCTCATCGAAGGATTCGATCGGGGGGTCGCTTCTCTTGCTTCGCAGGTGGATCCGGAAAAGATCACGGAGGTGGGTTGTGGCGAAGGCCATGTGACCAAGATTCTGCTGGAGAATACCCGTGCGCCGATTCTTGCGTTGGACCTCTCCGCAACGGTGATCGACGAGGCGCGCGAGTATGTCGATTCCGATCGGGTCGAGTTCGAGCAGTGCAATATCTACGATACCTCCCCAGAGCGGCATCAGGCGGATCTCGTGGTTTGCTGCGAGGTGCTTGAACACCTCGATGATCCTCGATTGGGCCTGGAGAAGCTCGCGGCATTGGCCACTTCGCATGTGTTGTTGAGCGTGCCGCGAGAGCCGATCTGGCGCGCGCTGAACATGGCGCGGGGCGCCTATCTCGGGAGTCTTGGCAATACGCCCGGGCATTTTCAGCATTGGTCCAAGCGTGGCTTTGTCGCTTTCATCGCGCCCTATTTCGAGATCCTGGACATGCGTACACCGCTGCCCTGGACGATGTTGCTTGCCAGAAAGAAATGAGCGCCAAATGGCTTGCCAAACTGTTTGGCGGCTTGTTGGTGCTGGCTTCTCTCTATTTTATCGGCGATCAACTGTGGGCGTCTCGCGCCAGCTTGGCGCAGTGGCGTCCGACGGCCGCGACCGGGATGGCGTTGGTGTTCGCCACAGTCGCTTATGCCTTGGCCAACTACTGCCTTTCCGGTGCCTGGATCCTGTTGCTGCGGATGTTGGGCGAGTCGACGATCGGGGCAGGCCAGCTAACGCGGATCTTCGGTAAGAGCCAGATCGGAAAATATGCGCCAGGCAATGTGTTGCATCTGGCCGCGCGCCACGTCATGGCAAAAAGCACTGGCTGCGGCCATCAGGGCTTGGTCATCGCCGCTCTCTTGGAGAATACGGGTTTGGTGGCGGCTGCGTCACTGATCTCGGCGCTTACGCTGGGGATGGCGGCGCGCTCGATTCAGGCATTGCATTGGCTTCCCTGGTTTACGCCGGCCATCTTGGCGGCGTATGTGTTGTTTCCCCGGCTATTGCACCATTTCAAGCGATCCTGCCCGGTCGTCGAGGTACGGCGGATGCTGGCGCCTTTTCTGTTATACCTGCTGTTTTTTCTTGTGGCGGGTGCTGGCTTGCTAGTGATTGCCGCGAGTGAAGTAGGAAGGATGCCTGACAGCCCGATATGGATTGGTGCGTTTGCCATCGCCTGGGTGGCTGGTTTCCTGACGCCCGGCTCGCCTTCTGGCATCGGTATCCGCGAGGCGATTCTGGTGTTGTTGCTGGCGCCGGTGGCCGGGCAGGAGAGTGCGTTGTTGCTGGCGCTGGCCTACCGCGTGGTCACCGTGCTCGGTGATGTCTTGTTTCTGTTTTTGAGTCATCTGCCTCGGCCTGCTCGATAGGATTCCGTCCACCGCTTCAACATCGCGCACTGGAAGCGAGGGGTAAGGCCGCGGACTTGGTTCAGATCCGCAGGCGCTCGACGATCTCGCCTTTCAATAGATGGCGCTCGATGATTTCATCGAGGTCCTCGCGGTCGACATAGGTATACCAGACAGCGTCCGGATAGACTACGATCACCGGGCCCTGTTCGCAACGCCCCATGCAACCGGCCTTGTTGACGCGTATCCGGCCCTCGCGGTGGATGCCCAGGGCCTTGCAGCGTTGTTTTACATAATCGCGCAGTTCGTTCGAACCCAGCGCGCCGCAGCTGGCTTCTCCCTCGCCTCGCTGATTGGTGCAAAAGAAGACATGATGCTGATAATAAGACACTCGGAGACTCCGTAAACGGCCGGGAAAGGTCGTATTATACTCGTCGCTACCGGGTCGGGCGCGGGCATGCTATGTTCGGTGTTTGTCGATTGACTGGCGGTTTGACGCGTGTGGACAGCAAAGTATTGAGTCGCGAGGCGGACCGCTGCGTGAAATGCGGGCTTTGCCTGTCGGTGTGCCCCACCTATTCGTTACTGCGTGTCGAGGGGGAGTCTCCGCGGGGACGGATTGCCTTGATTCAGGCGGTGGTCGATGCTGGGATGCCGGCCGATCGGGCGCTGCGCTCGCATCTGGATCATTGTCTGCTGTGTCGCCGTTGCGAGCCGGCCTGCCCTTCCGGTGTGGCCTACGGCGGTTTGCTCGATGGCATGCGGGCGCGGTTGCAATCCAGCGCGACGCCGCCACGGCGCTGGTTCGGTCGGGTATGGCGTGCTCTGTTGACCGGACGGCTGCTCGGCCCATTGATCGGGTTGCAGCGGCGCTTGCCGGCCTTTGGACCGCTGGGTCGCGCGATTCGGCGCTGGCCGTCGGGGCGAGGCGGGTTGGCGCTGTCGCCGTCGGTCTCGGCGCGCGAACGACCGTTGGTGCTGTTGTTCGTGGGCTGTGTCTCGCGGCGTCTCGATGCGCGTTTGCTCGAAGAGGCGACCTGGTTGCTCGGGCGTCTGGGATTCGAGGTGCGACGCACCGAAGAGTTGCGTTGTTGCGGCGCGCCGCACCGGCATGCCGGGGATGCGCGCATGGCCGACGCCCTGGATGCCGCCAATCGCGCGCGCTTTGCGCGCGACGCGCCGCTGGCAGTGGTGTCGGTGGCGAGTGGCTGCGCCGCCCATCTGACCGAGGCGCATCCCGGGGTGCCGGTGCGCGAGCTGTGTGACTTCGTTGCCGAATGGCTGCCGCGTTCCGGCCTGGCGCCGCGCGCGCTGCGCTTGCGCGTTTGTTTGCATCTGCCCTGTTCGCAGCGCTATCCCGGGCCGGGCGGCGCGGTGGTAGAGCGCTTGCTCGCGGCCATCCCCGGTCTGCAATGGGAGCCGCTGGATGCGGGCTATGGCTGTTGCGGCGCGGCGGGCATCCAAATGTTGACACGGGATGCGCTGGCCGCGCGTTTGGTGGGGCCGCTGGTATCGCAACTGCGCTCCGCGCGGCCGGACCGGGTGGTTTCCAGCAATATCGGTTGCGCACTGCATCTTGCCGCCTCGTGGGATGATGGGACGCCGGTGACTCATCCGGTCAGTCTGTTGGTGGAGGCGTTGTCTGGCGGAGACGTGGAATGAGAGTCGGCTTGTGGCTGGCGATGTCGTGGCTGCTGATGTTGGGTGGGTGCAGCGTGGGCAAGTGGCGCGCGCTGTTGCCGCCGCAGTGGTCGGGGATGCGGCCGGTGGCGACCAGTGCCGGGCTGTCCGGGATCTTCGTCGATGCGGCGATGACGCCGAAACAGTTGTACGCGCTGCGGGTCGCGGCGATCGAGGCGCGGCGGCGGGTGGCGTTGGTGTGGGGCGACATCACCACCGCGCCGACCTTGTTCGCCTGTGCCAGCGAGGCTTGTTTTCGTCGCCTGGGCGGCTCCAGCAACAGCGCGCATTCGCTGGGCGATCACCGCATCGTGTTGTCGCCACGCGCGCTGGACGCGGGCACGCTGGCGCATGAGTGGTCGCATGCCGAGATGTACCGCCGCAGCGGCGGTCTGCTTGCGTTGCCGGCGGTGCCGCGCTGGTTCGACGAGGGGATCGCGGTGCTTGTCAGCCGCGAGCCACGCCATGGCGACGCGGTTTGGCGCAAGGTGGCGGCAAGTGGCTTGGCGCCGCCGTTGGCTTCGCTGTGGAGCCATGTGCAATGGCTGGACGCGGTGCGGCGCTACCGTGACCCGTTGCGCAATCCGCGCAATCTGGCGGTGGTGTATGCCACCGCCGGCCATTATGTGGCCCGCTGGTACCGCCATGCCGGGCGCGCCGGTTTGCTGCGAGTGGTGCGCGCGATCCGCGAGGGCGGTGATTTTGCCAGCGCCTGGCGCGCCGCCGGGCTGGATGGCGCGCCAGTCCGGCAGGCGGCCGCGGTCAGACGCTCCTGCCCATGCGTTCGCGCTGCATCGCCGGGGTCATCGCCTCGGGGATCTGTTCGGCCGGGCCACGGAAGGTCAGTTCCTGGGCGTCTTTGATGGCTTGCCAGAAGGCTTGTGCTGTAAGCAGGCGGTCTTCGTGGTGGTGCCAGCGGAACACGTTGGGCTCCTCGGTGCCGTCTTCCTCGCAGGCTTCCAGGTAGTTGAAGAACAGCTCGCCCATGCGTTCGGTTTCCCAGGGCACGCTCTTGCCGCGTTCGTGCTCGTTGATCTGGCGCGCGAGTTCGAAGTGGTGGTCACGGAAGTTCACCTTCAGGCCGAAGCGCTCGTTCAGGATGACGCCGCTGAGCGGCTCGGACCATTGCCGATGGAAGCGGCAGATGCCGCAGTTGTCGTTGACCAGCTCCCATACCATGCGCTCGACGTTCTTGCGTCCGAGCTCGGGCGGGGTGATGAAGCCGCCGCCGTAGTAGACATAGTATTTGCCCATGACCGGCATCGGGCTGCCCATGCCCGGCACCCAGTATTGGTTGGGCACCATATGTCCTTGCTCGCCGTTGGAGAGGAAGACCGCGCGCTCCATCGGCAGGGTGTCGGGATAGCGTTCGTTGAGTTCGTAGCCGGCGGCGCGGATGCCTTTACGGAACAGCGCGGCGCGCTCGTCGAAGAGGATGGCGTCGATCAGCGCGATCCCGTAGCGGGCGTTCTTCATGCTGTCGTTGACCAGATCGAAGTCCCTGGCGCTGGCGACGAAGCCGCTGAAGGCCATCTCGGAGGCGGGTGGAAAGCCGAATTCCTCGGGCGGAAACAGGCCGTCGGCGATGCATTCCATGATCCAGGCAAGGGTGCCGCCGATCTGGATGGCGTCCAGCCCCATCGCATCGGCGTGGTCGTTCAGGATCTCGGCGGCGCGCTGGTCGAATACCCCCATCTGTGGGCCGAGCGCGTGGTAAGGCTCGTAGTCCTTCTTGTATTTTCCGTTGAGCTTCTTGCACGCCACCGGGCAGGGCTCGCCGCAGTGGTCGAAGTTCTTCGGCTCGATGGTTTCCTCGTTGAACTGTTTCAGGTAGTGATCGACGATGAATTCCTTGTGATGCCGGGCGCGCACGTCGCGCGGCGCCGAGGTGCTGCGGTAGTTGAAGGTCATGATCTTGTCGCGCAGGTTGTGCAGGTTGACGCCGAAGGTGCCGCCGGTGTTGATCTTCGGGTCGAAACGGTATTTGACCGTGGCGCGCATGTCGACCTTCGAGCCTTTGTCGCCGAAGTGTTTCTGGAAGAAGGGGTCGGTGTCGCGCGCCTTGGGTTTGTGCGGGTCGATCCAGTCGCCGCCGAACAGGCAGCCGAGCAGCTTGTGATGCCGGAGGAGGCGGCTGCCCATGCCGCCGCGCCCGCACCAGTCGACGACCGCCTGCATGCGCCCCTTTTTGCTGATGGTGTTCGAGCCGATGGTGCCTTCCTGGGTCTGTTCGGCGGCCGGTCCGACGACGAAGGCGCGTACCCGTTTGGGGTCGAATTCGCCGCCCCAGCGGTCGAGGATCGCCTGTTGCAGGGCATAGATGCCGATCAGGCGTTCGCCGTCGGGGCCGTCGTAGCCTTCCCAGATCGCCTGATGGTCCCGGAGTGGCTCGATGCGCGCGCTGACGCCCTGGCCGTCGTTGTTGAGCACCAGCACGCTGGGGGTTTCGCAGCGACCGCGCAGGCAAACGTAGTTGACGCCGACGTGCTGGAAGGTATAGGCGGCGCCCCCCATGGATGAGATGTAGAATCCTTCCCATTGCGGGCTGTAGCCGCAGAACACCAGCCGTCGCGAGCCGGGGATCGCGCTGCTCGCCAGCAGGCCTTCGCCGAAGGTCAATACCTCGGGATCTTCCTTGTAGCGCTGCCAACCGAAGTCCACCGGGCCGAGGATTTCCTGGTCCTTGTCGATCTCCTCGAGCTCCCAGCGGCCGCTGGCGAGGTCGATGTTCAATGCTTTTTGTAGAAAGGGGACGCTCATGGGTGTGTCTCCACGCGTTGGGTTGAGTGGTTCGCAGCTACAGCCTAGACCGGCATTCAGACAAAAAAAATGTCCCGGATCA
>JALVEB010000072.1 GCA_027008705.1 Sedimenticola sp.
CCTGACGAGGCCCCAAGGGGACATTTCAGCTTGGGAGAAAAGGGGACATTTTAGAATTGGGTTGACACCGGTATGTGAGTGCGGTCGCCCTGGAGAAGATCAGGCCTTATTGCGTCCAGCCTGCTTTTCGGTGTAGTCCTTGACCGCGGCCTTGATCGCATCCTCGGCGAGCACCGAGCAATGCACCTTGACCGGCGGCAGCGCCAGCTCCTCGGCGATGTCGGTGTTCTTGATCTGTAACGCCTCGTCCAGGGTCTTGCCCTTGACCCATTCGGTGAGCAGGCTGCTCGAGGCGATCGCGCTGCCGCAGCCGTAGGTCTTGAACTTGGCGTCCTCGATCACGCCGTTCTCGCCCACCTTGATCTGCAAGCGCATCACGTCGCCGCAGGCGGGCGCGCCGACCATGCCGGTGCCGATGTCGTCGGCATCCTTGTCCAGCACGCCGACGTTGCGCGGGTTTTCGTAGTGATCCAGTACTTTTTCACTGTATGCCATGTCTCACCTCCGCATGAATCCGCTTCAGGCCGCGCGGCCAGAGGCCTTGCGCGGCGGTTCGACCAGATCGTCCTCTTGCTTGCCGGCCACCTCCCGAACCTCGTCCCGCTCGACCATGTCGGCCAGCGAGATGTCGGTGAGGAAGCGGTAGATACGCTCGCTGAGTTCGTTCCACAGGCTGTGGGTCAGGCAGCGCTCGCCGTCGCGGCAGTCTTCCTTGCCGCTGCAACGGGTGAATTCGACCCATTCGTCGACCGCGCAGATGATGTCGGCGATCGAGATCTCATCCGCCGGACGGCCAAGATAGTAGCCGCCACCCGGGCCGCGCACGCCACGCACCAACTGTTTGGCGCGCAGCAAGGCGAACAGTTGCTCAAGGTACGACAGGGAGATCCCCTGCTTGGCCGAGATGTCGGCCAGCGTTACCGGACCGTCTTCACTGTGCAAGGCAAGATCCAGCATCGCGGTCACCGCGTAACGCCCTTTCGTCGAAAGTCTCATGATTCTTATCTCCTGATTCCCTGAGGGCCGGATGGGTTTTCCCACGACCGCGGCAACGGATTCTTCGTGGCATGCCGCTTTCGCCCGTGGGTAAACGACCATCAGGGTCTGTTGGGGGTATGCCCGTCCGCTCGTTCAAATACCAAGTAAAGCACTCGGTATTTAGCATAGCATTGACCCACTATTTCTATCAAGAATTACCTGGACCATTGTATGCCGCCCGCCAAACAGGCAGAATCCGCCTGTAGCCGGCTTTCTCATGTGACAACGCAATGCGCCTATTGTTTCCGGTCTTTTTTCTGTTCTTCAGCACGCCGCTGTTCGCGGCGCGCAGCTATGCGATCGACCTGCTGATCTTCCAACGCCTGACACCGGACAGCGGGGAGGTCTATCTCCCCGCCGACGACCGCGTGGGCCGCGATATCCAAGCCCCTTCGCCGACATCGCGCGCGGCTCATATCACGCCGTTGACGGGCGGCCCTTTGGCTGGGGTCGCCGCGCGCCTGTCGCGCTCCCCCGCCTACCGTGTGTTATGGCATCGATTCTGGCGCCAGCCGGTGGCCGCCGCTCGCGGCAGTTTCCCGATGTCGGTCGATGCCGGCTCCGGCGATCGGCGCGTCGAAGGCGCGATCTCGCTCAGCGCGCGCCACTATCTGCACCTGGACGTGGATCTGGTGTTCCACCATGACGGCGCAACGGTGCCCTTCAAGGCCCATCAACGCATGCGCAGCGGCAAAACCTACTATATCGATCACCCACTGGGCGGCCTCATCGTGCGGGTGGTCGCTCCGAAAGCGGCAGCGAACGGCGAATAGCCCCGCCCAGGCATCCGCTTGTCGGATTTCGCTCAGTCGGGTCGGAAGAAACGCAGGCGGTTGGCGTTGCTCACCACGGTAAGCGATGACAGCGCCATCGCCGCGCTGGCGTAGGCCGGTTCGAGCAGCCAGCCGGTAAAGGGATAGAACAAGCCGGCCGCCAGCGGGATACCCAGAACGTTGTAAACGAAAGCGCCGAACAGGTTCTGCTTGATGTTGCGCATCGTCGCCGTCGAGATCGCGATCGCGGTTTCCACGCTGGCGAGCGAATCGCTGGCCAAGGTGATGTCGGCGTTGTCGATCGCCACATCGGTGCCGCTGCCGATGGCGAAGCCGGTATCGGCCCGCGCCAACGCCGGCGCGTCGTTGACGCCGTCGCCGACCATGCCGACATGGGCGCCCCCACCTTGCAGCGCCTCGATCACGCGCAACTTGTCCTCCGGCATGACCTCGGCGTGGAGCTGGCGGATGCCCAGCTCATCGGCCACCGCGCGCGCGGTCAGCGGGTTGTCGCCGGTGCACATCACCACCTCGATGCCGCGCCGTTGCAGCGCCTCGACCGCGCATTTGCTGTCGGCGCGCAAGGGGTCGCGCAAAACCAGCAGGCCGACCACGCGCGCCTCGGCCAGCAGCCAGATCGGGGTCGCGCCGCGCGCCGCGGCCTGTTCGGCGCGACGCGCCAGATCCGCCGGGGGTTCCATGCCCTGCTCCTCGAGGAAACGCCGGTTGCCGAGACGACAGAATTCGCCATCGACACGTCCCTCGATGCCGCGCCCTGGGCGGGCGCGAAACGCCTCCACCGGGGCGGGCTGGATGCCCATCTCTTCGCCGATACGCGCGATCGCTTCGGCCAGCGGGTGCTCGGAGCCATGCTCCAGACTCACCGCAAGACGCAACAGCCGCTCAGGATCCTCGCCTTCCACCGGCAGGATGTCGCTGACCGCTGGTCGGCCCTCGGTCAGGGTGCCTGTCTTGTCGACCACCAGGTGGGTCAGCCGGCTGGCGCTTTGCAGGGCATCGGCATTGCGGATCAGGATGTTGAATTGGGCGGCGCGCGCGGTGCCGGTCATCACCGCGATCGGCGTCGCCAGCCCCAGCGCGCAGGGACAGGCGATGACCAATACTGCGATCGCGGCGGTCAGTGCATGCGCCAGCGCCGGCTGTGGGCCGAGCAGCCACCAGCCCGCGAAGGTCAGCAGCGAGATCAGCACCACGACCGGCACGAACACCGCCGCCACCTTGTCGACCAACCGCGCGATCGCCGGCTTGCTCATCTGCGCCTGGCGCACCATCTCGACGATATGCGCCAGCGTGGTGTCGTCAGCGCGCCGCGTGACCTCGAGCACGAAGCTGCCCGCGCCGTTTCGGGTGCCGCCGATGACCTCGTCACCGGGATGCTTCTCGACCGGCAGCGGTTCGCCGGTCAACATCGATTCATCGAGACTCGAACCGCCCTCGACGATAACCCCGTCGATCGGCACGCGCTCGCCGGGACGCACGCGCACGCGGTCGCCGATGCGCAGCAACGAGACCGGAATCTCGGCTTCATCGTCCCCGCGCACCACTCGGGCGGTCTTCGGCGCAAGCTTCAGCAAGGAGCCGATGGCCTCGCTGGTGGTGCGCTTGGCACGGGTTTCGAGCGCGTGGCCGAATTGCAGAAAGGCAAGGATCAGCACCGCCGCATCGAGGTACAGGCGCGGTTCGCCGGGAATGAAATCAGGCTTCAGAATCACGATCAGCGACGAAACCCACGCAGCCGAGGTACCCAACGCGACCAGGGTATCCATGTTGGCCGCGCGATGCCGCGCCTGGCGCAGCGCGGTGCGATAGTAGTTGCGCCCGCTGTACCACATCACACCGAGACACAGCAGCGCCACGAGTCCCCAGAATGTCTGGCCGCCGAGTCCGGCGAAGGCATCGGCGTCGCTCAGACGCGGGAACAGATCGAGGTGCTCGCCCAACATCAGACCGATACCGGCCACGCCGGCCACGATCGCGCGCCGCCAGCTACGCCGGATCTCGGCGCGCGCCTCGGCCGCCTGCGCGGCATGGGGATCGGTGAAAGCCTCCTCGATCACCGCGCTCACCCCGGCGGAACGCAAACGCAACAGCAGATCCGCTGGGTGTTCACGGGTAAGGATCCGCGCCACCGGCCAGTCGAGTTGGACCTCGGCGTCGGCGTCCCCTTTGCGCAGCAGCGCCTCGAGCCCCGCCGGCGGCGCGCTGCCTTCGAAACGCAGGCAAAACGCATCCGAGCGGGCCGCGGAATCGACCAGATGCGCGCCATAA
>JALVEB010000073.1 GCA_027008705.1 Sedimenticola sp.
GAGGCGTATCCACCTTCATCGCGGATGCGATCAGTTGTCGCAGCGTGGCCAGGTCGACCGGTTTCGAGATGAAGTCGAAGGCGCCGGCTTTCAGCGCCTCGATCGCAGTCTCCATGTTGCCGTGGGCGGTGATTACGGCCACCGGAAGCTCGGGATAATGCTGGTTGATATGGCGTACCAGTTCGATGCCGTCGCCGTCGGGCAGGCGCATGTCGGTGAGACAGAGGTCGAAGCGCTGGCGCGCGAGGCGTTCGCGCGCGCCGGCGATGTCGACCGCCGCGAGCGTGTCCAACCCCATGCGGGCGAGGGTGATCTCGAGCAGTTCGCGGATGTCGGGTTCGTCGTCGATGATCAGCGCGCGCGGTGTGCTCATGGATGGCCCTTGAAGATCAGGCGGAAGCAACTGCCTCCGGTCGGTGGCGGCAGGTAGCGTATGTCAATATCGTTGAGTTCGGCAAGCTCGCGCACGATGTAGAGTCCCAGTCCGGTGCCGTCGTTGCGGCTGGTGAAGAAGGGCTCGAAGATGCGGTTCAGGGTCTCCGGCGGGATGCCGACGCCGTTGTCGAGGATATCGAGCAGCGGCCCGCCGGCCTCGCGCGTGCGGCCGCCGACGAGCTGGATCTCCAGCGCGTTGCGCTCGCGTCCGCTGTGCTGCACGGCGTTGCGCAGGATATTGACGACGATCTGGCTCAACTGGCCGGGGTCCGCGAAAACCTCGGTATCCGGGGGTGTGATGTGAAGCCGGCATTGCGAGGACGCCACGCCCAGCGCGTTGAGGTGCTCGTCGAGCAGGCCTTGCAGCCAGTCCGCCAGGCGCAGGGTTTCACAGCGCGCCTGGGTGCGTCGGGACAGCCCGAGCACGTCCTCGACGATGCGGTTCACGCGCAGGCTGTTGTCATGGATGATCTCGGTCAGGCGCTGGTCGGCGGGGCTCAGTCCGGGGGATTCGTTCAGCAACTGCGCGGCATGGCCGATGGCGCCGAGCGGGTTGCGGATCTCGTGCGCGATGCTCGCGGTGAGCTTGCCGAGCGAGGCGAGTTTCAGGCGTGCCGCCTGGCGGTTGATCTCGCCGCTGTCCTTCAGCAACAGCATGACGCCGGGGTGCTCGGCGAGACCGATGGCGGTGAACTGAAGGCTCAGTTGGCGTTCGCCGGGCAGGTGGATATCGACCTCGCGGCAGGCATCCGGGTCCTCGCGCCATCGACGCAAGGCTCGGGCGAGCGCCGGCGAGACCTCGTCGAGCGGCGCGCTGGGCGGGGTGATCGGCATGTCGAGCAGGCGCCAGGCGGCCTCGTTGGCCATGCGCAGGATGTCGTCGTCGTCGATCACCAGCAGGCCGGCCTGCATGTGCTGGATGACATAGTTGCTCAGCTCCGAGAGGCGCGCGACCTCGGCGCCGCGTCGCTCGGCGAGGCGCTCGGAATGGCGCAGGCGCTGACTCAGGTTGCTGGCGAGGATCGCGACTGCGAACAGCGCGATGCCGAACAGCCCGGTCCGGACCAGATCCAGAACCGGCGCGGAAAGATGCAGCACCTCGTAAGACTGGACCGCGAGCAGCGCGGTCGCGGCGATTGCGGCGAACACCATCGCCGCCAGGCGGTCGAGCAGCGGGGTGGTGATCGCGATCGAGAGCAGCAGCAGGATACCGAAGCCAGAGCCGATGCCGCCGCTGGCGTGCATCAACAACACCAGTGCGACGATGTCGCTGAACAGCATCAGATGGAGTTGCGGGCAGGTTGCCGGACGGCGGGCGTTGACCATCAGCGCCGCGACGATCGTCGCGGCGAAGTACAGCAGGGCGGTCAGCTCGAACAGCAGCGGCGCCTGATGGCCGAGCACGCGGTGGCTGGCCGGATAAAAGAAATAGGTCAGGGTCAGCGCGCAGGCCAGTAAGACGCGGTAGCTGGCGAGCAGCCACAGCGCGCGCCAGCGGCGTTCCTCGTGGCTCCGGGGAGGGCGATCAGCGCGATCCTTCGTCTCGGGCATGTTCCTGACAGCAGTACCAGTGGGATTTTCCACGGAACGCGGCGGATTGCGGCACATGCAGGCCGCAGGCATGGCAGCGCACCATGGATTCGCCATCGTCGCGCTCGCGGTGGGTCGGCGCGGACGTGGGATGCGTCAGAAAACGCCGCGCGAGCAGCCAGACCGCGCCCGCGGCGAGTAGCAGCAAGACGAAACGCATTGTCGATTCCCGCAGCTTGTGCAACGATGGAGGAGCATCGAGAATAGCACTTTTTGGAAGAGGGTATGAATCTACACGAGTATCAGGCCAAGCGCCTGTTCGCCGCGCACGGGGTGCCGGTGCCGCGTGGCGAGCTCGCCGCCAGCGTCGGCGAGGCGGTGGCCGCGGCCGAGGTGCTGGGCGGCGAGCGCTGGGTGCTCAAGGCCCAGGTTCATGCGGGCGGCCGCGGCAAGGCCGGCGGGGTGGTGTCGGTCGATTCGTTTGGCGCGCTGCGGGATGAGGCCGCGCGGCTGCTCGGTTCGCGTTTGGTCACGCATCAGACCGGCGCGGCCGGATTGCCGGTCGAGCGCTTGCTGATCGAGGAGCCGACCCCGATCGCGCGGGAGTTCTATCTCGGCCTGTTGCTCGACCGCAAGGCCGAACGCCTGACCTACCTGGTTTCCGACGCCGGCGGCATGGAGATCGAGACGGTGGCGGCCGAGCAGCCCGGGCGCTTGCTGCGTCTGGCGATTCACCCGGCGGTCGGCCCACAGCCCTACCAGTGTCGCCAGGCGGGTTTTCAGCTTGGCCTGCGGGGCGGGGCCCAACGCGAATTGCAGCGGATCATGCTGGCTTTGCACCGGCTCTATACCGAGTCCGACGCCAGCCTGGTCGAGATCAACCCGTTGGTGCTCACCGAAGACGGCGGGCTGCTCGCGCTCGACGCCAAGCTGAACCTCGACGACAATGCGCTCTACCGGCATGAGGAACTCGCCACGCTGCGCGATCCCCACCAGGAGGACCCGCGCGAGGCCGAGGCCGCCGCCCACCAGTTGAACTACATCGCGCTGGACGGCGATATCGGCTGCATGGTCAATGGCGCCGGACTGGCGATGGCGACCATGGATCTGGTCAAGCTGCATGGCGGCGAGCCGGCCAATTTTCTCGACGTCGGTGGCGGCGCGACCGCCGCGCGCGTCGCCGAGGCGTTCAAACTGATTCTTTCCGACGACAAGGTGCGCGCGGTGCTGGTCAACATCTTCGGCGGTATCGTGCGTTGCGATCTGATTGCCGAGGGCATCGTCCAGGCGGTTTCCGAGGTCGGCGTTTCGGTGCCGCTGGTGGTGCGCCTCGAAGGCACCAACGCCGAGCAGGGCCTGGCGTTGCTGGACGCCAGCGGGCTGGAGCTGGTCACCGAGCCGGATCTCGACAGCGCCGCCCGACGGGTGGTGCGCGCGGCGCGCGGGGAGGCGGCATGAGCATTCTCGTCGATCGTGACACCAAGGTCATCTGCCAGGGTTTTACCGGCCAGCAGGGCAGTTTTCACTCCGAACAGGCGATCGCATACGGCACGCGGCTGGTCGGTGGCGTGACGCCGGGCAAGGGCGGGCAGACCCACCTGGGTCGCCCGGTGTTCGACAGCGTGCGCGACGCGGTCGCCGAGACCGGCGCCGAGGCCACCATGATCTATGTGCCGGCGCCGTTCGCCGCGGACGCCATCCTCGAGGCGGCCGATGCCGGCATCGGCCTCATCGTCTGCATCACCGAGGGCATCCCGGTGCTCGACATGCTGCGCGTGAAGGCCGCGCTGCGCGATTCCGATGCCCGCCTGATCGGCCCGAACTGCCCCGGCATCATCACTCCCGGGGGCTGCAAGATCGGCATCATGCCCGGCGCCATCCACCGCCCCGGGCGGGTCGGCATCGTTTCGCGTTCCGGCACCCTGACCTACGAGGCGGTGCATCAGACCACCCGCGCCGGGCTCGGCCAGAGCACCTGCGTCGGCATCGGCGGCGACCCCTTGCAGGGCATGAACTTCATCGACTGTCTCGCGCTGTTCGAGCAGGACGAGCAGACCGAGGGTATCGTGATGGTCGGCGAGATCGGCGGCAGCGCGGAGGAGGACGCCGCGGCCTTCATC
>JALVEB010000074.1 GCA_027008705.1 Sedimenticola sp.
CAACCTCAAGGGGCCATTCTTTCTGTCCCAGGCCTGCGCGCCCTGGTTGAAGAAGCAGCGTGGCTGCATCGTCAACATGGTCGATATCCATGGGCTTCGCCCGCTGCGCAAGCATCCGGTGTATTCCATTGCCAAGGCGGGCAACGCGATGATGGTGCAGGCTCTGGCCCATGAGCTGGGACCCGAGGTTCGCGTCAATGGCGTCGCGCCTGGCGCCATCCTGTGGCCAGCGCAAGGCCTGGACGATGCCGCGCGACAGCAGATCCTGGACCGGACCGCACTGAACGCGATCGGCGATCCGGACGATATCGCCTGCACGATCCTGTTTCTCGTGCGCGATGCGCTCTATGTCACCGGCCAGATCATCGCGGTCGACGGCGGTCGCACAGCCCAACAATAGCGCTATCGAGGGTCTGTCTGGACGATATTGCCCCGATCGAAGAGCTATCGCCAAGGCCGCGGCGCATGTCAAGGTATACTCGTCGCCCATGAATTTTCGAGATCGTTCCTCGCGCCCATGGGCCAGGCGCGGAAGCGAGTCATAGCCCCTTCCATGGCGAGTTTCCGCACAACGCCCACGGGTGCGAGGGACGGTCGCAGTGGCCGAAAATCCATGGGCGGCGAGTATAACACCCCCGTCAGCCTTCACACAGCAAGGCCACCGCATGGACTTCTATGCCCTCCTTGCGCCCGGCGAAGCCCATGCCCTCGGTGGTCGTTGCCTTGATGTTGACCGCATCGCGGGAGACGCCGAGATCGGCGGCGATATGCTCGCGCATGCGTGGGAGGTACGGCGCCAGCTTGGGCGCCTGCGCGATCAGGGTCAGGTCGACGTTCAACGCCCGCCAACCGGCTTCGGCCACCGCTTCGACCACGCGGCGCAGCAGGATACGGCTGTCGATGCCCGCGAACTCGGCGTGGCTGTCCGGGAAATGGTGACCGATGTCGCCGAGCGCGGCGGCGCCGAGCAGCGCATCGCACAACGCATGCAGGGCGACATCACCGTCGGAGTGCGCGGCCAGCCCCTCGGGATGATCGATCTCGACGCCGCCCAGCACCAGGCGGGTGCCGCTGGCGAAGCGGTGGGCATCGTAACCATGACCGACACGCATCAGTCTTTCTCCTCTTCGAGCAGGAAGGCGGCCAGCGGGAGATCCTCGGGCCGGGTGATCTTCAGATTGGCGCGGCTGCCCTCGACCAATAACGGATGATGACCCGCCAGCTCCATCGCGCCGGCGTCATCGGTCACCAGGTGGCCGCGCGCGAGGGCGTCGCCGAGCGCGCGATGCAGCATGCCGACGCGGAACATCTGCGGCGTCAGGGCATGCCACAGGCCCTCGCGCGGCACCGTCTCGCGCACCGCGCCATGAGCGTCGTCGCGCTTCATCGTATCGGCCACCGGCGCGGCCAGCAGGCCGCCGACCGGGTGCGCGCCGGCGCGCGCGAGGAGCCGCTCCAGGTCGGCGCGCGGCAGGCACGGGCGCGCGGCATCATGCACCAATACCCAGTCGTCGGCGGCCTCTTGCTGTAATAACCAGTCGAGCAGACGCAACACCGAGTCCGCGCGCTCGGCGCCGCCGGCCACGGTATGCACGCGCGCATGGCCGGCATGGGCGCAATCCGGCCAGTAGGGATCTTCCGGATGCAAGGCGACGACCACCCGGTGGATCGCGGGATGTCCGACGAAGCGCGCAAGAGTGTGATCGATGACGCGCCGGCCGCCGAGCTCCAGGTATTGCTTCGGACGCCCGGCGCGCATCCGGCGACCGATGCCGGCGGCCGGGATCGCTGCCCAACAACGTGGCTGATTCATTCGGTTTCCGCGCCGATGACCTGGATGAAGGTCTCGCCGTCACGGATCATGCCAAGCTCGGAACGCGCGCGCTCCTCGACCGCCTCGCGCCCATGGCGCAGATCGGCGACATCGGCACGCAGCGCCGCGTTGCGCTGTTTGCGACGCGCCAGACCCGCGTCGCGGCGGGCGATCTCGTGTCGCAAGGCGCTGATGCGCGCCAAACCGCCCTCGCCGACCCACAGGCGGTAGTGCAACACCAGCAAGGCCGCGATCAGCAACAGCTGAACCAAGCGCAACATCAGTGGACCGGGCACGATGTGTTCACAACGGTTTCCATTTCGTGGAACCTGAAAAAGCGGCGAAGCGGGTTCATCCGGACCCTTCGGCCAGGAACCGCGCTGTGCTCAGGCGCGCTCCCGGAACCATGTCCGGTTCGAGTACCGCGGAGCCGGCCACGGCGTTGCCACGCAATAGCGCTGTTGCCCGATCCGCAGCGCTTGATCGGGCCTACGCCTTGTCAGGTCAATGGCATTTCAGCACGATTGCACTGCAATGGCGGCAACCGCGCTGTATTGAGGCACCATGAGTGAATGGTTACAGAATAGGGAAGGATTCGGAACGAAGCAAGCGCCACGCCCCTCGCCCGCATGCCTACTTCTTCAGAAACGGAAACGCATCCTTGCCCGCAAAGCGGGCCTCATCGCCGAGTTGGTCTTCGATGCGCATCAGCTGGTTGTACTTGGCGACGCGATCGGAACGCGACAGCGAGCCGGTCTTGATCTGACCGGCGTCGGTGGCCACGGCGAGGTCGGCGATGGTGGTGTCCTCGGTCTCGCCGGAGCGGTGGGAGATCACCGTGGTATAGCCGGCCTCGTGCGCCATCTCGATCGCGGCGAGGGTCTCGCTGAGGGTGCCGATCTGGTTGAACTTGATCAGGATGGAGTTGGCGATGCCTTTGTCGATGCCTTCGCGCAGGATCTTGGTGTTGGTGACGAAGAGATCGTCGCCGACCAATTGCACCTGTCCGCCGAGCTCGTCGGTGAGCTGTTTCCAGCCGTCCCAGTCCCCTTCGTCGAGGCCGTCCTCGAGCGAGACGATCGGGTATTGGCGCACCCAGTCGGCCAGGTAGGCGACGAACCCGGCAGCATCGAATTCCCGCCCTTCGGAGGCGAGTACATACTTGCCGTCGCGGTAGAACTCCGAGGCTGCGGCGTCGATACCCAGGTAGATGTCCTCGCCGGCGCGGAAACCGGCCTTGTCGATGGCCTCCAGGATGACCTCGATCGCGGCTTGGTTCGAAGAAAGATTGGGGGCGAAGCCGCCTTCATCGCCGACCGTGGTCGACAGGCCCTGCGCGGCGAGCACCGATTTCAGCGCATGAAACACCTCGGCGCCGTAGCGAACCGCCTCGCGGAGGCTGGGCGCGCCGGCCGGGATGATCATGAATTCCTGCAGATCGACGCTGTTGTCGGCATGTTCGCCACCGTTGATGATGTTCATCATCGGAACCGGCAGCAGGTTGGCGGCCGGGTTCAGCGATTTGTACAGCGGCAGCATGCGTTCCTGGGCGGTGGCGTGAGCCGCCGCCAATGATACCGCGAGGATCGCGTTGGCGCCGAGATGGGATTTGTTTTCGGTGCCATCGAGCTGGATCATCTGTTCGTCGAGGAACTGCTGCATCGAGACCTCTTCGCCGACCAGGCGGTGACGGATCTGCTCGTTGATATGGCCGACCGCGCGCAACACGCCCTTGCCGCCGAAGCGGCCTTTGTCGCCGTCACGCAGCTCCAACGCCTCGCGCGAGCCGGTCGAGGCGCCGGAGGGCGCGGCGGCGCGGCCGATCGCACCGTCGTCGGTGATGACATCGGCTTCGACGGTTGGGTTGCCACGGGAATCGAGGATCTCGCGTCCCCGGATTTCGATGATTTCTGACATGGATGCTTCCTTGGTGTTAGCTAGGGTTTTTGTTCGAGAAAGCCGCGCGATTTCACTGCTTCGTCGATCGCCAACAGGGTTTCGAGCAGCTCGCGCATGCGTCCCAGCGGCCAGGAGTTGGGGCCGTCGCTGAGCGCCTCGTCGGGGTTCGGGTGGGTCTCCATGAACAAGCCGGATAGGCCGGCGGCCACCGCCGCGCGCGCGAGCACGGGCACATGCTCGCGCTGGCCGCCGGAGCAAGCGCCCTGCCCGCCCGGCAACTGCACCGAGTGAGTGGCGTCGAACACCACCGGACAATCGCATTCACGCATCACCGCCAGGCCACGCATATCCGAGACCAGGTTGTTGTAACCGAACGAGACGCCGCGCTCGCAGGCCATCACCTGTCGGTTGCCGGCCGCCCGCGCCTTGTCAATGACATGTTTCATGTCCCAGGGTGCGAGAAACTGGCCTTTTTTGATGTTCACCGGCCGCCCCTGACGCGCGACATTCTGGATGAAGTTGGTCTGGCGACACAGAAAGGCCGGCGTTTGCAGCACGTCGACGACCTCGGCGACCTCGTCCAGCGGGGTGTCTTCATGGACATCGGTGAGCACCGGCAGATCGAGCTGACGGCGCACCGTCTGGAGGATCTTCAGGCCCTGCTCCAGCCCCGGGCCGCGATAGCTGCCATGCGACGAACGGTTGGCCTTGTCGAACGAGGATTTGTAGATGAAGGGGATGCCGAGCGCGCCGGTGATCTCGCGCAGGCGTCCGGCGACATCCAGCGCCATCTGCTCGCTTTCGATCACGCAGGTACCGGCGATCAGGAACAGGCGCCGGTCCAGACCGACCTCGAAGCCGCACAGATTCATGTCGTTTCTCCACGCCGCCGGCGATGGGCGAAGGCGGCATCGATGAAGCCGGAGAACAGTGGGTGGCCGTCACGCGGCGTCGAGGTGAACTCGGGATGGAACTGGCAGGCGACGAACCAGGGATGTTCCTCGAGCTCGATCATCTCGACCAGACGCCCGTCGGTGGAGGTTCCGGAGATGACCAGGCCGGCGGCCTCGAGCTGCTCGCGGAACTGGTTGTTGAACTCGTAGCGGTGGCGATGACGCTCGACAATGACATCCCGGCCATAGGCCTGGTGCGCCTTGCTGCCGCGCTTGAGAACGCAGGGTTGGCCGCCGAGCCGCATGGTGCCGCCCATATCGGCGCGCTCGTCGCGGGTTTCGATGCGGCCGTCGGCGGTCAGCCACTCCGTAATCAATGCAATCACCGGAAACGGGGTATGGTTGTCGAATTCGGTGCTGTGCGCACCTTCCATGCCGGCCACATGGCGCGCGAACTCGATCACCGCGACCTGCATCCCAAGGCAGATTCCCAGGTAGGGGACGCCGCGCTCACGCGCGTGACGGGCGGCGCTGATCTTGCCTTCGACGCCCCGCTCGCCGAAGCCGCCGGGCACCAGGATCGCATCCATCCCGGCGAGCATACCGGTGCCTTCCTTCTCGATCTGCTCGGAATCGATGTAATGGATGTTGATGCGCAAGTGGGCGTGGATACCGGCATGCGACAAAGCCTCGGAGAGCGATTTGTAAGCCTCGGTCAGATCGACGTATTTGCCGACCATCGCGATATCCAGTTCGCCGCGGGTGTTTTCCAGACCGTCGATCACCGCCTCCCATTCGCTCAGATCGGCGGGCGCGGCGTCGATGCCGAACTGGCGCAGCACGATGTCGTCCAGCCCTTGGGCGTGCAACAGCAGCGGGATGCGGTAGATGTAGTCGGCATCGATCGCCGAGATCACCGCCTCCTCCGGCACGTTCGTGAACAACGCGATCTTGCGCCGTTCGGCGTCCGGGATCGCCTGCTCGGCGCGGCATACCAGGATGTCGGGCTGGATCCCGATGGTGCGCAGCTCCTTCACCGAGTGCTGGGTCGGCTTGGTTTTCAGCTCGCCGGCGGCCTTGATGAAGGGCACCAGGGTGAGGTGCATGAACAGCACCCGGTCGCGCCCCAGGTCGACGCCCATCTGGCGGATCGCCTCCATGAACGGCAGCGATTCGATGTCGCCGACGGTGCCGCCGATCTCGATCATCGCGATGTCGGCGTCGCCGGCGGCCAATTCGATGTCGAGCTTGATCTCGTCGGTGATGTGCGGGATCACCTGCACCGTGCCGCCGAGGTAATCGCCGCGGCGCTCCTTGCGGATCACGCTCTCATAGATCTGGCCGGTGGTGAAGTTGTTGTTGCGCGTCATCGTAGTGCGGATGAAGCGCTCGTAATGGCCGAGGTCGAGATCGGTCTCGGCGCCGTCCTCGGTGACGAACACCTCGCCGTGCTGAAACGGGCTCATCGTGCCCGGGTCGACGTTGATGTAGGGATCGAGCTTCGCCATCGTGACCTTCAGGCCGCGCGCCTCGAGCAGCGCGGCCAACGAGGCCGAGGCGATGCCCTTCCCCAGCGACGAAACCACACCGCCGGTAACAAAGATATATCTGGTCATGAAACGCCGCTGGTAGGGGACCCTGAACGGGCCAACAAGGTACCAGAAGGCGGCCGACGGCTCAATCGAATCCGCTCGACCGCCCAGGGCAATCGCGTTTCATTTCGCTTGACGTTTCCTGGTTTCAAGGGTTTAGCGCCGCTGCCCGATCCGCTGCGCTTGATCGGGCCTACGCCTTAGGGTAATGGCATTCAAGCGCGATTGTCCTGGCTCGACCACGTGTCTTCGTTCCGACGCAACAGGAGATTTCCCAACGGGTCCACCCGCAGGCACCAGCCTTCCGCCAACCACAGGGTGGCCACCGTCTCGGTGATCATCGCCGGCCCGGCGATGATCTGGCCGGGCGCGAGCGCTTCGCGGTCGTAGACCGGCACCGCGCCGTCGGGGGTATCGCTGTGGGTGTACGGCGCGGCATCGGCACGCGCCGACAGCGCCGGCAGGGCCGGCTCCCCGGCCCTGCCGGTGATCCGCAGGCGCAGGTTGACCAGTTCCACCGGGGCGTCGATGCGATGGCCATAACGCTGCTCATGGCCTGTCTCGAACGCCACCGCCACCTCGTCGATCCGTCCCCGCCACGGCACCTCCAGGGTGGCCGACTGCCCGAGGTAGCGCAGGTCCAGGCTGGGTTCGAGCATCAGGCTTTCCTCGCGCTGACCCTCGGCGAGCAGCGCCTCCCGACCCTGTTCCGCAAGCCGCGAAAAACCTGCCTCGATGGCGGCGATATCGAGCGCTTCGAACCGCCCCTGAAGCGCGTGCGACAAGGCCCGGCCGGGCGGCGTGGCCAGCATCCCGAGCGCCGACAGAACGCCGGCGTCGACCGGCGCCATCGCTTCGCGCACTCCCAGTGCGTCGGCCAGCGCGCAGACATGCAAGCCGCCCGCGCCACCGAACGAGACCAGGGTCAGTGTGGCAGGATCGGCGCCCCGCTCGATCGAGATCCTGCGCAATGCCCGCGCCATGTGTTCGTCGGCGACGCGCACGATGCCGCGCGCGGCCTGTTCCAGGCTCATCCCCATGGCTTGCGCGAGCGGCTCGAGGGCGGCGCGCGCGGCGGCGGGATCGAGATGCATCCGGCCACCGAGGAACGCGGTCGGCAACAGACGGCCCAGTACCAGGTTGGCGTCGGTGACGGTGGGTTCTTTCCCGCCACGCCGATAGCAAGCCGGCCCCGGGTCGGCTCCGGCCGATTCCGGGCCGACCCGCAACATGCCGCCGGCGTCGAGGCGGGCGAGCGAGCCGCCGCCCGCGCCGATGGTATGGATGTCGACCATCGGCACCGCGACCGGGTAGCGACCGATGCGCCCGCGCGTGGTCAGCGCGGGTTCGCCGTCGATCAGCGCGACATCGGCGGAGGTGCCGCCCATATCGAAGGTGAGCAGCCGCTCGCGACCGCACTGGCGTCCGATCCAGCGCGCGCCGGCGAGTCCCCCGGCCGGGCCGGAAAGCAACATGCGCACCGCCTGGGCCCCGGCCTGTTCGAGCGCGATCGTGGTCGCCGCGCTTTGCATCACGGCGATGCGCGCGCCGCGCAAGCGTTCCCGCAACCGCCCGAGATAGCCAGCCACCAAGGGTCCCACCCAGCTGTTCAACCAGGTGGCGATGCCGCGCTCGTATTCGCGGATCTCCGGCAGTACCTCGCTGGAAAGGGAAACGAACAGATCGTCGGGCAGAGCCTCGCGGATGCGGCGCTCGGCGTCGTCATCCAGCCATGAGAACAGCAGATTGACGGCGACGGATTCAGGCTTCAGGCACGCCACCTCGGCACGCAATCGCGCGAGATCGGATTCACTGAGCGGATCGAGCCAACGACCATCGGCGGAGAGCCGGCCTCCGGTCTCGATGCACAGTTCCGGGGGGACCGGCGGCGCCTGCGGCGACGGGCGCAGTTCGTAGAGCTCGGCGCGCGCCTGACGGCCGATGGTCAGGAGATCGCCGAAGCCCCGGTTGCCGATATACAGGGTACGCGCGCCCTTGCCTTCGAGCACGGCGTTGGTGGCCACCGTCGAGCCATGCACGATACGCAGCCGCGCCGCCTCCAATCCCAGCTCGCGCACACCCTGGGCGATCGCGCGTTCCGGCTCCCGGGGCGTCGAGAGCACCTTGTGCACGCGCATGCGACCGTTTTCGAGCAATACGAAATCGGTAAAGGTTCCGCCGGTATCGACGCCAAGCAGCACGTTTTCGCCCTCGAGCAAGAGAAGAAACAAGCAAACGAAGGGGAAACGGCCTCAGCTGGCCAGGATCGCCATCCGCACCAGCTCGGCCAGCGAGCGCGCCGACATCTTTTCCATGACCCGCGCGCGATGGGCCTCGATGGTCTTGGAGCTGACGCCGAGCAGGTTGGCGATCTCCTTGTTGGACTTGCCTTCGGTGACCATCGCCATGACCTCGCGCTCGCGCGGGGTCAGGCAAGCCAGGCGGGCCGCGATCTCGGCGCGGACCGCCTGATTGTCGCGGTACTCGCGATCGCGTTGCATGGCGTCACGGATGGCGTCGAGCAACAACTCGTCGTTGAAGGGTTTTTCGATGAAGTCGTCGGCGCCGGCCTTCATCGCGCGCACCGCCATCTGGACGTCGCCGTGGCCGGTGATGATGATGATCGGGATATGGATCTGGTTTTGGTTGAGGTATTCCTGCAACTCCAGGCCGCTCATGCCCGGCATGCGCACATCGAGCAGCAGACAACCCGCCCGCCCCGGCACATAGCGTTGCACGAATTCGTCGGCGGAGGCGAACACCTCCACCGGCATGCCGATCGATTCGATCAGCCAGCGCAGCGAGCTGCGCATGGCGCTGTCGTCGTCGACGACGAAAACGGTCCCGTTCTGGACCGGTTCCTGCTGTGTATTCATACCGCGAGCGAGCCCTCGATCTCCAGGGTGATGGCGGGCAGCCGGATGATGAACTCGGCGCCCGCGCCGGGGGCGGAATCCACCTCGATCCCGCCCTTGTGGTCCTGCACAATGGTAGCACTGATTGCCAGCCCCATGCCCATGCCTTCCTCCTTGGTGGTGAAGAAGGGATCGAACAGCTGCTGCATGCGTTCGGGCTCGATGCCGGCCCCGTTGTCGCAAACCCGGATGGTGACCTCGCCCGGACTTTCCTCGGCACAGCTCAGGCGCACCCAACCGTCCTCGACAGCGGAGCCGGCCACCGATTCCAGCGCGTTCTTCAACAGGTTCAGCAAGACCTGTTCCATCTGCACGACATCGGCGCTGATATACAGCGGTTGCGCGGGGAGATCCAGACGCACCGACACGCCACTCTGCTTGACCTCGAACTCGAGGAAGGAAACCACCTCCTTGAGCATCTGGCTGACCTCGACGCGCTCGCGCATCGGCGCATTGTTGCCGATCATCACGCGCAGGCGGCGAATGATCTCACTGGCGCGCTGCGATTGCTGGCCGATCCGTTCGAGCGCCTCGATCAACTCGTTCTCGCCGCCGATGCCGGCCTTCATCCGCCGGATGCAGCCGTTGGCATAGTTCGAGATCGCCGACAGCGGCTGGTTGAGCTCATGAGCGATGCCGGTCGCCATCTCACCCATCGTACTGAGACGGCAAACCTGCACCAGCTCGGTCTGGTGACGACGCGCGATCTCCTGGGCGACATGCATCGCGGTGACATCGCGCGCATAGACATTGACATAGCCGGATTCCATCACCGGGGCCAGCAACACCGAGTAATGCCGTTCGTCGTGCTGGATCTCCCGTTCATGACTGCGCCCGCGTCGCAGTGCCTGGGCAATCAGCTCGCGCCAATACTGCGGCAGGGTCTGCGACAACTCACAACCCCAATAGTCGAGCAGCGGGCGGCTCGCGCGATTGGCGTAGATCACCACGCCCTGACTGTTGACGCGCAGCACCGGTTCCGGGCTTTCACCGGGGAAACGGGCCAGATCGGCGATCTCGCGCTCCTGGCGCACCCGCGTCGAGATATCGTGCAGATAGACGGTGAACAGGCGTTTGTCGGCCAGCTCGATCGGCTTGATCGAGACCTCAACCGGGAAGATCCGCCCCTCCTGATCGACCGCTTCCATCTCGACCCGGCTGCTGTTGGCGCAATCACTGGCCTTGGCGCATTCGAAGATCGCATCGAACAGCACATGGCTGTCGTGTTCGAGCAGGGTCTCTGCCAGTCGCCGGCCGATCAGTTCGTCGCTGCGATAGCCGAACTGCTCTTCCGCGGTGGGGTTGAAATCGACGATCACGCCGTTTTCATCCACCGTAATGATGGCGTCCAGCGAACTTTCCAGTACCGCGGTCTTGATTGCCTCGGTATCCTTGATCTCGGACTCGTGACGCCGGCGCATCTCTTCGCGCGCTTGCAGAAAAAGCCGGACCATCTGCTTCATCCACTCTTCCAACAGCACGATCTGATTGCCCTCGGGCGCGACCGGCTGACTGATGCCGAGCGCGCGCTGGGAGAAATCGGCGATCCGTCGGATCGAACGATTCACGCGCGACGAGATCAGGTAAGCCAGCAACGAGAACAGCGCGACGAACACCAGAGTGCCGATCAGGCGCTGCCAGCGCTCCAGTTCGACGAATTTGTCGCGCGCGCTGAAGATGCTCGCCTTCGGCAACAACACCGCGAACAGCAGGCTGATATCGGAGCCTTCGTAATCGAACAGCGAATGCGCCGACATCACATGGTCATCGCGCAGACCGTCGACCAGCGCGCTGTCCGGCACCTTTTCCGGATCGCTGCTGGCGAGGATGCGCTGTTCATCGACATCCAGCAGCGCCACCACCGCGTCGCCGGTCAGCGATTGCTCAGCCACGCGCAGCAGACGGTCGTCGATCGGCACCACCAGCAACAAGGTGCCGCTGCGGGTTCCGACACGGTCGCGCACCGCCTGGCCGATCAACAGATAGGGCTTGCCGTCGAGCAGAAAATGGACCGGCCGGATGCGGCTTTCCTGGACATAGGTCTGATCGATGCTGTCGAACTGCACTGGAACGAACGGATATCGCGCATCGCGCTGCACCGCGCGGATATGGCCCTGCTCATCGTAGACCAGGATATAGCGAGGCGGCACCGAGGTCGCGATCAGGGCCTCGCGTCGCACCCAGCCCAGCGAGGTGGTCAGGCGAGGCTCGGCGGGCGCCTCGTCGGACCAGGATTCCAGATCCATCCAGTCGAACATCCACTCATGCCATGCGATCAGACGGACCACATGCTTGTACTCGTTCAGGTAGCTGTCGTAACGCAACAAGGCCTCGCTGGCACGCTGATCCTGCTGACGCTGGACCTCTTCATCGTAGAGACGCTCGAGTACCGAAGTCTGAATCTTATCGAGCACCACCCACAGAATGACCGCGCTGAGCAAGCCGGCCACCACCGCCAGAAACGGCAGCGAAAGACGGCGAAACAGGCGCTGGACCCCTTTGCGCACAACCGGCGCCGGCGGCCGGATCGGTTCGATCTTCATGGAGGCATCATCGCGAAAACCCGAGACGACGGCAATACCGGCGGAACGCCGGGGTTCGGGGATCACGGGAAGGAATCGGGACGATCCTTACTGCAAGCGAAGAATCAGCCGGGGACCGCCGGACGACAGACGGGCTGGAGCCGGACCCGCCGGGCAGCGCCCCGACCCGGCCGTCCGCGGGCGCTCAGGCCGAAAGCCGCTCGGCTTGCGGCAAAAAAAAGCGCGGCGTGGTGAAGCGCGCAAGCATCTCCGCGCACTCCGCCGCGTCCGCGTTATGGAAACGGATGGCGACACCCTGTTCGGTACATCGAACGACCACCCCACGCAGCGAAATATGACGAGGCTCGCCATGCGCATCGCAGACGAACGCCGCATGCACTTCGGCCCCTTTTGGTATACTGGCGAAATCGGTTTCGACGAACAGACCGTTGGCGCTCATGTTCACGGCGGTGCCGCGCACCAGGCCAAAACCTTCATAGCCCAGGACGACATCGAAACCCACGTTGTAACGCTGTTGATTACGCTGGTTCACTCCGGCCTCCTTTGGTGACTGGTCCGGGAACTCTGACGGCCCACCTGAACCAATTCGCCGATTATGGTCGACAACCACGCCGGCGAAAATCCGGAGCGACACCCAAACGACCGGGGGTAAACCCCATAACGGGCATCGTATACTCGTCGCTACAGGAGCCCCAATGCCCAGCCAATCTACCCAACCGGCGCCCACGGCCATGAACGGCACCCGGCAAACCACGCCCCAGCCACGCGCGCCGGAGCTGTGGCGCCTTCTGATCGCCATGGTCTATGACAGCCTGCTGGTCGTTTCGATCCTGATCGTCGCCTCCGCGATCGTGGTCGTGCCCTTCGGCCTGATCACCGGCGCGGCGATACCCGGCAACCATCCGTTGTTCCGCCTGTGGCTGGCGACAGCGGTCGCCGCGTTCTTCCTGTGGTTCTGGGTTCACGGCGGCCAGACGCTGGGCATGCGCGCCTGGCGCATGCGCGTGGTGCGCATGGACGGTCAGTCCCTGCGCTGGCGGGACGCCATCGCGCGGCTGCTCGCCAGTCTGCTCTCATGGGCCGCTTGTGGGCTGGGCTTCGCATGGATCCTGGTCGGCCCGCAACACCGCACCTGGCACGACCGGCTGGCCGGTACCCGCTTGGTGATGGTGAAGAAAAACCGCTCATAGACACCGCTTCGGAGCAGGCTCAATAGAGGGTCGAATGGCCATATGCCTCGAGGATCGCGGCAATCCGTTGCAGCGTTTCGCGCGGCGGCGGCCTCGTCCCCTGCAACGGATAGGCGTGCCCCATCGCCTCCCACTTGTGGCGACCCAATTCGTGATAGGGAATCAGCTCGACGCAGACGATGTTGTCCATGTCGGCGAGGAACTGGCCAAGACGATGCGCCGAGGGTTCGTCATCGGTAAACCCCGGCACCACGACATAGCGGATGCGGGTTTCCTGCCCACGCGCGTGCAAGCGCCGGGCGAAAGCCAGGATATGGCGATTCGGCGCGCCCACCAGCTCGCGGTGGATGTCCTCGTCGATCTGCTTCAGATCCAGCATCACGAGATCGGTCACATCGAGCACCGCGTCGATCAGCGGGGAATGACGACGGGTTACGCCATTGGTGTCCAGGCAGGTATGCAGCCCTTCGGCCCGGGCCGCTGAAAACAGCGCGCGAACGAACTCCGGCTGCAACATCGGCTCGCCGCCGGAAACCGTGATTCCGCCGCCGGACGCCTTCATGAAATGGCGGTAGCTCAGGGCCTCGTCGAGGATCTCGGCGACGCTCGCCTCGCGCCCGCCGCGAAGATCCCAGGTGTCGCGGTTGTGGCAGTACTGGCAGCGCAGCAGACAGCCCTGGGTAAACACCACGAAGCGGATACCCGGGCCATCCACCGCGCCGCAGGACTCGAACGAATGGATGCGTCCGCGCGTCGCCCGCAGCGCGTCGGCGGACGGGCTACAGCGATTGGGTGAAGGTTCTTGCAATGACATCGAGGTGCTGATCGCGCGTCAATGAATTGAAGCGCACGGCATAGCCCGAGACGCGAATCGTCAGCTGCGGGTAGTTCTCGGGGTTTTCCATGGCATCGAGCAGCATCTCCCGGTTCATGACGTTGACGTTCAAATGCTGTCCGCCCTCGATCCCAGGTTCGTTGTGAAAATAGCCATCGATCAATCCGGCCAGGTTGGCCCGCTGCGTGGCGACCTGCTTGCCCAGGGTGTTCGGCACGATCGAGAAGGTGTACGAGATGCCGTCCTTCGCATGAGCGTAAGGCAGTTTTCCGACCGAGGTCAGCGAGGCCACCGCGCCCTTGCGGTCACGCCCATGCATCGGGTTGGCGCCGGGCGCGAAAGGCTCGCCGGCACGGCGACCGTCCGGGGTGTTGCCGGTTTTCTTGCCATACACGACATTCGAGGTGATCGTCAGCACCGATTGGGTCGGCACCGCGTCACGGTAGAAGCGATGCCGGCGCAGCTTGCCCATGAAGCGCTCGACCAGCTCGCAGGCGATGTCGTCGACGCGGGCATCGTTGTTGCCGAAGGTCGGGAAATCCCCTTCGATCTCGAAATCGACCGCGATACCCTGCTCGTCACGGATCGGGCGCACCTTCGCGTACTTGATCGCCGACAAGGAATCGGCCACGACCGACAAACCGGCGATGCCACAGGCCATGGTGCGCTTCACATCGCGATCGTGCAGCGCCATCTGGGCCGCCTCATAGCTGTACTTGTCATGCATGTAGTGGATCATGTTCAACGCGGTGACGTACTGGGTGGATACCCAGTCCATCATCTCATCAAGGCGCTGACAGACCTCGTCGTAGTCCAGCACCTCGCCGGCCAGCGGCGCTTGCGCCGGACCGACCTGCATCTTGAGCTTCTCGTCAACGCCACCGTTGATCGCGTACAGCAGGGTCTTGGCCAGGTTCACGCGGGCGCCGAAAAACTGCATCTGCCTGCCCACCACCATCGGCGATACACAGCAAGCGATGGCATAGTCGTCGGAATCCAGATCCGGCCGCATCAAGTCGTCGTTCTCGTACTGAATCGATGAAGTATCGATCGAGACCCGGGCGCAGAAATGCTTGAATCCCTCGGGCAGGCGTTCCGACCACAACACAGTGATGTTCGGCTCCGGCGACGGCCCCATGGTGTAGAGGGTGTTGAGCACCCGGAAGCTGGTGCGCGTCACCAGCGTGCGACCGTCCTTGCCCATGCCGCCGATGGACTCGGTGGCCCAGATCGGATCCCCCGAGAACAGCTCGTCGTATTCCGGCGTGCGCAGAAAGCGCACCATGCGCAGCTTCATGACGAAATGATCGATCAGCTCCTGAGCCTGCTCCTCGTCGATCCGACCCGCCGCCAGATCGCGCTCGAAATAGATATCCAGGAAGGTGGAAACCCGCCCCAGCGACATCGCCGCGCCATTCTGCGACTTGACCGCGGCCAGATAGGCGAAATAGACCCACTGCACAGCCTCGCGCGCGGTGGTCGCCGGCCCCGAGATGTCGAAGCCGTATTTCGCCGCCATCTCCTTCATCTGCTCCAGCGCCCGGTGCTGCTCCGCCAGCTCTTCGCGAAGCTGAATCGTCATGCACAGATCCTCACCCCGCTCGACCCGCGGCTGAAGGGAATGGAACTGGGCGACCTTGTCACGCATCAGGTAGTCGACTCCATACAGCGCAACACGGCGGAAATCGGCGATGATGCGACCACGGCCGTAGGCATCCGGCAGACCGGTCAGAATCCCCGCCTTGCGGCACTTGAGGATATCGGGGGTATAGACGTCGAAAACACCCTGATTATGGGTCTTGCGATACTCGGTGAAGGTTTTCTTCACCGCCGGATCGAGCTCGCGGCCATAGGCCTTGCACGAAGCTTCGACCATGCGTACCCCCCCGTTGGGCATGATCGCGCGCTTCAGCGGCGCATCGGTTTGCAGGCCGACGATGGTTTCCAGCTCCTTGTCGATATAGCCCGCCTCGTGCGAGGTGATCGTCGATGGCACGGCGGTATCGAAATCCAGTGGCGCGTGAGTGGCGTTTTCCTTCTTGATCCCTTCCATGACCTGCCGCCACAGACGCTGCGTCGCCGCGGTGGCGCGCTCCTCGAGAAAGGCATCATCGCCCTCGTAAGGCGTGTAATTCTTCTGGACGAAATCACGGACATTGACTTCATTCTTCCAGTCCCCCGGGACGAAACCGTCCCAGGCGCGTGCAAACTGCTCTTCCATATTTCATCACCTGCTTAACAACCGACTTCGATTCAACCTCCCCATGCTCCCGACTCGACCGGGCATCCGGATTCCCCGCATGCATGCCCGCTCCCGACAGGAAGCGCCGCCGAACCCACAGGGGGGATTCAGGGCATTTTTCGGAAGGAGCAGCCAATCGCGGCATCTGCGTGGTAATGAGGCGCCATTATTGACGATGAAGTTACCCCGCATTGCCCGACGGGTCATGGGAACGCATCGAATACTACCGCTAGAAAACAGGTGGCATTACGTCAAAATTGTGAACTATTGTGAAGCATCCGACATCCGAGAACCGGCGCACAACTTTTGCGCGAGAGCATGAGGACGTTGGCCCAGCTTACGCAAACCTCGGCAAATCCTTTCGTCTTGCTCCTGTTGCGCATCGTGGCTTGAGGAGGGGACATTATACTCGTCGCCCACGAATTTTCGGCCACTGCGACCGCCCCTCGCACCCGTGGGCGTTGTTGCGGAAACTCGCCATAGAATGAGCTATGACTCGCTTCCGCGCCTAGCCCACGGCGCGAGGAACGGTCTCGAAAATCCGAAAATTCATGGGCGACGAGTATAGAACAGGAGATTTTTCAGTGAACTTCGGAAACCCCATTGCCCCGCCCTGCTGACCCGGATCAATATACGGAAACCGCCTCGTTACTATAGAATCCCCGAATGATTCCGTTTGGGGAAACCGATGCAAACCGCCAATATCCAAACCATTGCCACCCAGCCATTCGACGATCAGCGCCCGGGCACCTCCGGCCTGCGGAAAAAAGTAGACATCTTTCAACAGCCCCACTACCTGGAAAACTTCGTCCAGGCGATCTTCGATACCCAACCCGAACTGGCAGGCGGTCTACTGATTCTGGGGGGAGACGGCCGCTTCCACAACGACGTGGCCATCGCCACCATCCTGCGCATGGCCGCCGCGAATGGCGTCGCGCGGGTCATGGTGGGGCAGCACGGTTACCTGTCGACCCCGGCGGTATCCCACCTGATCCGGAAATACCATGCCCAGGGCGGCATCATCCTTTCCGCCAGCCACAATCCGGGCGGACCGCAAGGCGACTTCGGAATCAAATTCAACATCGCCAACGGCGGACCCGCGCCCGAAACCGTCACCGAGGCGATCTATACCGCCACCCGCTCCATCACCCGCTACCGCCGTCTTTCCGACGCCGCGCCACCGATCGACCAATGCGGCGCTTTCCAACTCGGCGGAATGCGCGTGGAAATCATCGACCCGGTAGCCGATTACGCCGAACTGATGACCCGTTTGTTCGACTTCGACGCCATGCGCGAATGGATAGCCAGCGGTCACCAGCTGCGTTTCGACGCCATGCATGCAATCACCGGCCCCTACGCCCGACACCTCTTCGTCGACCTGCTCGGCACCCCGGAAGAATGGATCCTGAATGCCACCCCGCTACCCGATTTCGGGGGGGGACATCCCGACCCGAACCTGAAACACGCGGCAAAACTCGTCAACCTGACGAAAGGAGACCAGGGCGTCGATTTCGCCGCCGCATCGGACGGCGACGGCGACCGGAACATGATCCTCGGTCGTGACTGCTTCGTGACACCCAGCGACAGCCTCGCCATCCTCACGGCCAACGCCGCGCTGGCCCCAGGCTACCGCGAGGGCGCGCGCGGCGTGGCGCGCTCGATGCCAACCAGCCAGGCCGTCGATCGGGTTGCCGAACGGCTCGGCATCCCGCACTACGAAACGCCGACCGGCTGGAAATATTTTGGCAACCTGCTGGATGCCGGACTCATCACCTTCTGTGGCGAAGAAAGCTTTGGCACCGGATCGGACCATGTGCGGGAAAAGGATGGGCTGTGGGCGGTCCTGTTCTGGCTCAACCTGCTCGCCGCCAGCGGCAACAGCGTCGCCGATCTGCTGAAGGCCCATTGGCGCGAATACGGCCGTAACTACTACACCCGGCACGACTATGAAGGCATCGACAGCGAACTGGCCGGGCAACTGATGGAAGACCTCCGCGCCCGCCTCGGGCAACTGCCAGGGCAACGTTTCGATGAACGGACCGTCCGCTGGGCCGACGACTTCGCCTATACCGATCCGGTCGACGCCAGCCGCTCCACGCACCAGGGCCTCCGTATCGGTTTCGATGACGGCGCGCGGATCGTGCTGCGCCTGTCCGGCACCGGAACCCAAGGCGCCACGCTGCGACTCTACCTGGAGAAGCTCGAAACCAACCCCGACGAGGTGACGCGGGACACCCAAGAAGTCATGCAGCCGCTGATCCAGATCGCCGACCAACTCGCGGAGATCCGCTCACGCACGGGACGCCAAGCGCCCGATGTGATTACCTAGCCCGGAAAATTCATGAATCACACGCGCCCTACTATACTCGTCGCCCATGAATTTCCCGCTACCGCGACCGTCGGCGTCATTGCGAAAACCCCCATAGACCGAGCCATGACGCGTTTCCGCGCCTGCCCCATGGGCGACACATAACATTACCCCAGTCAAGGAATAACTTGACCTGGATCAAGTCCCGGAATCCCGCGCAGCGTAATAATCATTTCAAGGGTCCATGCCGCCCGGCGTCGTTTTATCCAATAACAAGAATCCAGTGGCGCCGAGAGCCAGGGCTTTCCTTTACATTGCACCAAGGAGGATAACTGTCATGGTTACCTATGAAGAACTCCACACCCAGAACCACAAAATCACCGAACTGACCAACATCCTGTCGCGCTTGCTCGAAGACCGCACGCTCTGCGATTCCGAGGTCACATGCGACCTGTTCTACCGCTACGTGGAAACCGTCAAGGAGCACTTGAACACCACCGACGCGGGCCTCTACGCCCGTCTGCTCTCCGCTGGAGACCAGAAGGCAGCCAACACCGCGCGGAAATTCATGAGCGGCTCGCAAGAGATCAAACGCATCTTCGCCAGCTACCTGAAGAAATGGTGCGAGCCAAAGAACCGCAAACTGATCATTCGCGACCACGATCGTTTTCTGAACGAAACGGAAGAGATGTTTCAAATGGTGCTGGATCGCATCCTCGACGAAACCGAGCACCTCTACCCGCTGATTCGCGAAATCACCGGTGACGAGGTGAAGGCCGCCTGAGGCCCGCCGCGACCGCGGGCCGGAACACTGCTTTTTCCGGCCCGGACGCCACATCGAACGGAGGCTGACCGCCTCCGTTTTTCGTATACTCGTCGCCCGTGAAGCTTCAGTTGTTCGAGGTCGTTCCTCACGCCCGTGGACCAGGCGCGGAAACGCGTCATGGCCCGGTCTATGGGAGTTTTCGCAACGACGCCCAGGGGGAGCGAGGGGCGGTCGCATAAGTACCGCGGAACCGGTGCGGCGGTGCCGAAAAACTGCGCCGTTGCCCGATCCGCGACACTTGATCGGGCCTGCGCCTCGTCAGATCAATGGCTTTTCAATGCGGTCGCCCTGGCGCGGGCCGTGACCAGCTCTTTCAACGAGTGTTCGTTCTCGCAGTAGCCGATCTCATCCACGCTGACATCGCCGGTGGCGAGCTTTTCGTCACAGGCATCGGTGTGGCCGCAAGCGGCGCAACGCCGCATCTGCGCGTCGATGTCGGTGATGCGGCCGTGATGCACATAGGCATCGACGTTTACGCCCAGCGCCGCGAGCATGCGGCCAAGGCGCAGTTGGTCGACCCGCGCGGCAAGCGCCTCGCGGTATTTCAGGCCGGCTCTCATGTTGAATACGATGGCGATCGGCAACAGCACGATGAATGCCAGCAAAGCGATACCCAATACGGCATAGGCAACGTAGCCAAGGATTTCCATACCTGCCTCCGGTTGTGGATTTATCCTGTACCTTAGCTCATCGAAGCGATAAAGAAAATAAAAAATCCATTTAAATCATCATGTTAAAATAACTATATATGCTGATTCCCTGATTCCGGACGGAGGCTTATCGTTTCTTCGGCGGCAGGATGTCGGTAATGCTGCCCTCGGCGACCTCGGCGGCGAAGCACAGGGTTTCGCTGAGCGTCGGGTGCGGGTGGATGGTCAGGCCGATATCTTCCATGTCGGCGCCCATCTCCAGCGCAAGCACGGCTTCGGCGATCAGTTCGCCGGCGTTGACGCCGACGATGCCGGCACCGAGGATGCGTCGGGTCTCGGGATCGAACAGCAGCTTGGTCAGACCCTCGTCGCGGCCGATGCCGAGCGCGCGTCCGCTGGCGGCCCAGGGGAAAACGGCCTTTTCGTAAACCACGCCTTTTGCCTTGGCTTCGGTCTCGGTGAGGCCCATCCAGGCGATCTCGGGGTCGGTGTAGGCCACCGAGGGGATGGTCATCGGGTCGAACACCGCTTTTTGGCCGGCGATGACTTCGGCGGCGACCTTGGCTTCGTGGGTGGCCTTGTGCGCCAGCATCGGGTTGCCGACGACATCGCCGATGGCGAAGATGTGCGGAACGTTGGTACGCATCTGCTCATCGACCGGGATGAAGCCGCGTTCGTCGACCTGTACGCCGGCCTTGTCGGCGTCGATCGAGGCGCCGTTGGGCCGCCGGCCGACGGCGACGAGCACGCGATCGTAGCTGCGCGGACCGTCCTGCGGGGCGTTGGCGCCGTCGAACGTGACTTTCAGGCCGTTCTTCAGCGCTTCGATGGCGGTGACCTGGGTCGATAGCATGATGTCGCCGACGCGGCCCTTCAGGCGCTTTTGCAGCGGTCGCACCAGGTCTGGGTCGCAACCCGGGATCAGGCCGGGCTGCATCTCGACGATGTCGATATGGGTGCCGAGGGTGCTGTAGACGGTGGCCATTTCGAGGCCGATGATGCCGCCGCCGATAACGAGCATGCGTTTGGGCACATCGGCCAGCGCGAGCGCGCCGGTGGAGTCGATCAGGCGCGGGTCGTCGTTCGGAAACGAGGGGATGCGCACCGCGCTGGAGCCACAGGCGATGATGGCGTGCTCGAAACGGATGCGGGTGGTGCCACCCTCGCCTTCGACGAGCAGGGTGTGCGGCGATTCGAAGCGCCCGACGCCGGTGACGACCTCGACCTTGCGTTGCCGGGCCAGGGCCTTCAGGCCACCGGTGAGACGGCCGACGACCTTGTCCTTGCCGGCGCGCAGCGCGTCGAGATCGACCTTCGGCTCGGCGAAGGTGACGCCCATGTGGCTCAGTTCGGCGGCTTCGTTGATGACATCGGCGGTATGCAGCAGGGCCTTCGATGGGATGCAGCCGACGTTCAGACAGACGCCGCCGAGCGCGGAATAGCGCTCGACGAGGGCGACCTTGCGCCCGAGGTCGGCAGCGCGGAAGGCAGCGGTGTAGCCGCCGGGGCCGGCGCCCAGAACCAGCACCTGGACATTGAGATCGGCTTCTCCGGCGGCGCTGGCCGGTGCGCTGGCGGTTGGCTTCTCGCGCGCCGGCGCATCTTGCCCGGCAGCGGACCCGGCCTGGTCTTGGGCTTCGTCATCGCTTTCCAGCGTCAACAGCAGGTCGCCTTGCGAGACCTTGTCGCCGACCGCGACTTTCAGCTCTTTGACGCGCCCGCCTTGCGGTGACGGGATCTCCATCGTCGCCTTGTCGCTCTCGAGGGTCAACAAGGAGTCCTCGGGCTGCACCTGATCGCCGGGCGAGACCAGGAGCTCGATGATCTCGACGCTGTCGAAATCGCCGATGTCGGGCAGGGTCACATCAACCGTTTGCGTCATTCTCGCGTACCTCGGTTCGGTTGCGGCCGTCTACAGCAGCAGGCGGCGGATGTCCGACAGCAGGCCGGACAGGCAGGTGGTAAAACGGACGCCCTGGGCGCCGTCGATGACACGGTGGTCATAGGAGAGTGCCAGCGGCAGCATCAGGCGCGGTACGAATTCGCTGCCATTCCAGACCGGTTTCATCGCCGAGCGGCTGACGCCGAGGATTGCGACCTCGGGGGCGTTGACGATGGGCGTGAACTGGGTGCCGCCGATGCCGCCAAGGCTGGAGATGGTGAAGCAGCCGCCTTGCATGTCGCCGGGAGCGAGCTTGCCGTCACGCGCCTTCTGGCTGATCTCCATCAATTCGCGGGCCAGCTCGAGGACGCTCTTGCGATCGACCTCGCGCACCACCGGCACGACCAGGCCGTTGGGGGTATCGACGGCCACGCCCAGGTTCAGGTATTGCTTCAGGATGAGGTTTTCCCCATCCGGGCTCAATGAGGCATTGAACTCGGGCATCTCGCGCAGCGCCTGGGCAACGGCCTTCATCAGGAAAGGCATGAGGGTCAGGCGCAGGTCCTGCTTCGCGGCGCTTTCCTTTTGTTGCTTGCGAAAGGCCTCCAGCTCGGTGATGTCGGCCTCGTCGAACTGGGTGACATGGGGCACCGCGAGCCAGGCGCCATGCAGGTGCGCGCCGCTGCGTTTCTTGATCCGCCCGAGGGGGCGGACCTCGATCTCGCCGAACTGGCTGAAGTCGATCCGCGGCGCTTGCGGCAGGCCCGGCGCGACAGCGCCCGGCGCCGCCTGGACGCCGCCGGCGAGCGTGGATTTGACGAAGCGGCGCACGTCGTCGCGAGTGATGCGGCCCTTCAGGCCGGTGCCGCCGACAAGGCTCAGGTCGACCCCCAGTTCACGCGCGAAACGCCGCACCGAGGGGCTGGCGTGAGGCTTGCGCCCGCTGCCGCTCGGCTCCGGCGGCACCGGGGCCGGGCGCGCCGGCGGTTCGCCGGCGGGTACCGGCGGCGGACTCTCCGGCTCGGGTTCCAGCTCGGCTTCCGGAAGCGCTGGATGCCCGGCGTCGGGCGCATCGCCCGCGGGCGCGGTCTCCGCCCCGGCCTCGACCTCCATCAGCGCGATCAGGTCGCCGACGTTGATCTTATCGCCCACATCGACCTTCAGCGCGACGATGCGCCCGGCCTCCGGTGCCGGGATCTCCATCGTCGCCTTATCGCTTTCGAGCGTCAGCAGCGAGTCCTCGGCGGCGACTTCGTCCCCTTCCGAGACCAGCAGCTCGATGACCTCGACATCCTTGAAATCGCCGATGTCCGGCAAGCGCACTTCTTTTTGTACTGCCATCTGGATCCCCTCGATCAAACAGTGACCGGATTCGGCTTGTCCGGGTCGATGTCATACTGGGCGATGGCCTGCCTGACCACCGCGGACTCGAGTTCGCCGAGGTCGGCCAGCGCCTTCAGCGCAGCGACGACGACATAGTGACGATTGACCTCGAAGAACTCGCGCAAGGCCGCGCGCATGTCGCTGCGACCAAAGCCGTCGGTGCCCAGCGTGACATAGTGCTGATGCAGGTAGGGACGCACTTGGTCGGCGTAGTTGCGCATGTAATCGGTGGCGGCGATCACCGGCCCCTTGCGATCCTTCAGCATCGCGGTGATATGAGGCACCCGTGGCGTGGCCTCGGGGTGCAGCAGGTTCCAGCGCTCGCAATCGATGCCGTCGCGACGCAGCTCGTTGAAGCTGGTGGCGCTCCAGACATCGGCCGAGACGCCCCAATCGCTTTCGAGCAACGCCGCGGCCGCGATCACCTCGCGCAGGATGGCGCCGCTGCCAAGCAATTGCACGCGCTTCTTGCGCCGGCCGCCGGCCTGGAACAGGTAGAGTCCCTTGAGGATGTCTTCTTCGACACCGTCCGGCATCGGCGGCTGGATGTAGTTCTCGTTCATCGCGGTGACATAGTAGAACACGCCCTCCTGCTCCTGGTACATGCGGCGCATGCCGTCGCGCAGGATCACCGCCAGTTCGTAGGCAAAGGTGGGATCATAGCTGACGCAGTTCGGCACCGTTTGCGCGGCAAGCAGGCTGTGGCCGTCCTGGTGTTGCAGCCCCTCGCCGGCGAGCGTGGTGCGCCCGGCGGTGCCGCCGATCAGGAAGCCGCGCGCCTGCATGTCGCCGGCGGCCCAGATCAGGTCGCCGACGCGCTGGAAGCCGAACATCGAGTAGAAGATGTAGAACGGGATCATGTTGACCCCGTGGTTCGAATAGGCGGTGGCGGCGGCGATCCACGACGAGATCGCGCCGGCCTCGTTGATGCCTTCCTGCAGGATCTGGCCTTTTTTGTCCTCGCGATAGTACATCACCTGGTCGGAATCCACCGGCTCGTAGAGCTGGCCGACCGAGGAATAGATGCCGAGCTGGCGGAACATGCCTTCCATGCCGAAGGTGCGCGCCTCGTCGGGCACGATCGGCACCACCAGCTTGCCAATCTGCTTGTCGCGCACGAGCAGGGTGAGAAAACGCACGAAGGCCATGGTGGTGGACATCTCACGCTCGCCGCTGCCTTCGAGCAGGGTCTTGAAGGTGGACAGCGGCGGCACCGGCAACGGCTCGGCATCGGCATGACGCGCCGGCAGCGGACCGCCGAGCGCCTCGCGGCGCTCCTTCAGGTATTTCGCCTCGGGGCTGTTTTCGTCCGGCTTGAAGAACGGCGTCGAGGCGATCTGCTCGTCGCTGATCGGGATGTTGAAACGATCGCGGAAGGCGCGCAGCGCGCGTTCTTCCATCTTCTTCTGCGAGTGGGTGATGTTCTGCCCCTCGCCGGCCTCGCCCATGCCGTAGCCCTTCACCGTCTTCGCCAGGATCACGGTCGGCTGGCCCTTATGCTCCATTGCCGCCTTGTAGGCAGCGTAAACCTTGTGCGGATCGTGGCCGCCACGGTTCAGGCGCCAGATGTCCTCGTCGGAAAGGTTCGCGACCAGATCGAGCAGCTCCGGGTACTTGCCGAAGAAATGCTTGCGCACATAGGCGCCGCCCTTGGCCTTGTAGGCCTGATAGTCGCCGTCGACGACCTCTTCCATGCGCTTCACCAGCAGACCGCTCTTGTCGCGCGCCAGCAGCGGATCCCAATAGCTGCCCCAGATCACCTTGATGACGTTCCAGCCGGCGCCGCGAAACACCGCTTCCAGTTCCTGGATGATCTTGCCGTTGCCGCGTACCGGTCCGTCCAGGCGTTGCAGGTTGCAGTTGATGACGAACACCAGGTTGTCGAGCTTCTCTCGCCCGGCGAGCGAGATCGCGCCGAGCGATTCCGGCTCGTCGGTCTCGCCGTCGCCGAGAAAGGCCCAAACCTTGCGTTGGCGGGTATCGGCCAATTCGCGGTCACGCAGGTAGCGCATGAAGCGCGCCTGGTAGATCGACATGATCGGGCCGAGTCCCATCGACACCGTCGGGAACTGCCAGAAGCCCGGCATCAGCCACGGATGGGGATAGGACGACAATCCCTTCTCGTCCTCCGCGCGATAGAAATTGCGCGCCTCCTGACGGAAGTTCTTCAGGTTCTTCTCGCCGATGCGGCCCTCGAGAAAGGCGCGCGCGTAGATGCCCGGCGCCGAATGTCCCTGGAAATAGACCAGATCCCCGCCATGGCGCTCGCCGCGCGCGCGGAAGAAGTGGTTCATGCCGACGTCGTAGAGCGTGGCCGCCGAGGCGAAGCTGGCGATATGCCCGCCGAGCTCGGTCGACAAACGGTTGGCATGCACCACCATCGCCATCGCGTTCCAGCGCACCAACGAGCGGATGCGCCGCTCCATCGCCTGGTTGCCAGGGTAAGGCGGCTGACGGTTCACCGGGATGGTGTTCAGGTAAGCGGTATTCGGTGTGTAGGGGAGATAGGCGCCCGAACGCCGCGCCTTGTCGATCAACTTCTCGATCAGAAAGTGCGCGCGCTCCGCGCCTTCGTTCTCGATCACCGCGTCGATGGCCTCGAGCCATTCCTCGGTTTCCTGGGGATCGATATCCTGCATCTTCGTCATCGGGTCTTTCTCTCGTGGCGTCCGGCGAACGCCAGACGGGATCACCGCTTGGCGGACGGCCGGAAAAAACGGCCATTAAACGATCCAGCGACCGAAAATTCAAGAAATTTCGCGACTCGCAGCGACTTTTTGAGGTGGCTTCAGACACTAAAAAGCGCGCACCCGGAGGCACGCGCTCTTTTCGATCGGCTACCCCGTCAACCGGGGCGACGGCGGTCTCAGGAGCAGTTCTTACCGCTGGTCGAGGCATCGACCTTGTGATCGAAGGCCGCCTTGCGAGCCGCTTCCATCTTCTTCTCCATCTCGGCGCGACGCGCTTCCATGTCGGCCATGGCCTTTGCCTGGCGGGCCTGCATCTCTTTCAGCATCTCGTCCCGCTTGGCCTGCATCTTGGCCAGCTCAGCGGAGAAATCCGGCGCCTTGAATTCCGGCATGGCCGGCGGCTGCGGCATCGCCGGCGCGGTGAATTGCGGCATCGCCGGCGCGGTGACCTGTGGCATCGCGGGAGCCGCCGGACGCGCGGCCATCATCTGCGCGGCCATCTTGCGCTGGGCTTCGATGGCATCCTGATAAGCCTTGGCCTGGGCTTCCATTGCGGCCTTCTGCTCTTCGCTCAGCGCCGGAGCGGCAACCGGAGCGACCGCCGCTGGATAGGGGGCATAGCCGTACGGAGCATAACCATTGTAGCCAGAGCCGTAGTAGTTGCCGTTTCCGGCGCCGTAACCATGGCCGCGACCATGGCCACTGAAGCTCATGCTGAACGAGCCATCGACCGCGCCGTCGCCATAACCATTGCCGCTGCCCCAGCCGTTTCCGTTGCCGTATCCATTGTCGCCCCACCAGGCGCTGGCGGCGGTTGCGCTGGTCAGCGCCACTACTGCTACTGCAATTGCAATCTTTTTCATCACATACTCTCGAGTTTTCTTGGTTATTGATATCGCGGTCGCCGCCGACCACAAGCCCCTTGCAAAAGGGGATGCCTGGGGCTTGTGGTCGGCGGCGACGCGGCTTTGTTCGTCATTGCGGGCTCCCGACCGACGGAAGCCTTTCGGGGCGCTTCCCTGCGCCCTCCCCCCCGGGTCGATCTGGAGGGATTCGCCTTGCGGATGCTTACTTCGCGGCGGCAGCCTGAGCGCAGGGGGAACCAGCCGGAGCGGTCGGAGCGGCCTGTACGGCGGGAGCCGGCATGGCCATGCCCGGAGCGACGGGGGCTACCGGAGCAACGGGAGCGACCGGCGGGTAACCGTAGCCATACGGAGCACCGTACGGAGCGTAGCCGTTGTAGCCATTCCAGCCGTTGTAGCCGTAACCGCTGCCGTAAGCGTCGCCACGGCCATGGCCGCTGAAGCTCATGTTGAAGGAGCCGTCCATGTCACCGGCGCCGTTGCCCCAGCCCGAGCCGTTGCCCCAGCCGTTGTTGTTGCCGTAACCGCCGTCGTTCCACGGACCCCACCAGGCGTTGGCGGAAGCGGAAACACCGAGGATGGCTGCGATAGCTGCGATTTTGACGATCTTGTTCATGAATCTTCTCCAGATACAGTTTTCATTGAGATTGGGTGGAAGAAAGTGTTTGCTGCCTGTCACTTTCTGGAATGGAATTATATAAGCAATTTCTAAAATAAGAAAATTCATTTAAGCTATCAGACGATATCATCCGATAGCCTTTTCAAATACTATTCCGGAAAGTCATCTTCGAGCGGCGGGTTGCCGTCATAGACCTCGTAGCGGCGTTTTTGCAGGTAGGCGTCGCGCACGAATTCGTAACGATCCAGTGCCGCCTGGTCGAGCACCCGGCTGGCGCCGAGCAGGTCGGCGCGAAGGTCGATCAGTTCCACGCCACGCAAGCCCCAGCTGACACTGGCCGGTTCTACATAGGTGGTCGGGTTGGTCAGCCAGTCACCGATGAAGCCCACGCCATCGCGCGCGCTGCTCGGGCCGATGACAGGCAAGACCAGATACGGACCCGGAGCGATGCCCCAGGCGCCGAACGCCTGACCGAAATCCTCGTCATGTCGCGGCAGGTTCATGTTGGTGGCGACATCGAAGAAGCCCAACAAGCCGACGGTGGAATTCAAGGTCACCCGGCCGAAATCGGAGGCGGCGTGGCGGAGTTTGAATTGCAGCAGGTTGCTGACGATCGAGGTGACATCGTCGAGATTGGTAAAGAAGTTGGTCACGCCCCGGTCGAGCAGCTCGGGCATGACTTTCTTGTAACCACGGGCCAGCGGCTTCAGAAAGGTTTGGTCGACGCTTTCGTTGAACGCGAACATGTCGCGGTTGTAGCGCTCCCAAGGGTCACGCGGATCCGCAAAGGCATCTTTCTCTTTCTGTGGCCCGATGCCGGCGCAGCCGTTCAGCAGCAAGGCAACGGCGATCACGCCCATCGTCGACTTGTCGTTCACCCGAGTTCTCCCATTACGTCCACTTCGGACCCAGACCATCTCCCGCTCCGACGGATTGCCGGCGGAACGAAGGATAACGGAAAGCCCGCGCCCGTGCATCCATGACCGGCGGGAAACGGTATTCGTTTCCGTGGAGATGGCCTGCCCGCGTTCATCGGGCAGGCGCGGACGGTTTTCAGAAGGATGAGACAGCGGACCCTCAGGCCGGCTGACGCTGATCCTCGCGCAGCTTGCTGGTGAAGAATTCATCGATCTCGTCGGGGTCGACGAGCTTGCCGTTGGCGTCGACCATCGGCTGGTCGAAGTCGTTCCAGCCGCGCAGGCCGGTCTTCAAGGATACCACCCGCGGGTAGTCGAGCACTTGCAGGGACCACGCCGAAAGCAGGCTGCGATGACCGGATCGACACACCACGACGACATCGCGATCACCGTTCTCGCGCGCCCGCACGAGCTCGGGAACGGTTTCGTCGAAGTTCCACTCGGCGGCCGATTCGAGGATCCCGCGCGGGATGTTCAGCGAGCCGGCGATATGGCAGAAGGCGAACTCGTCCGGCTCGCGCACGTCGACGATCAGCGCGTCGGGATGCGCCTGGAGGCGCTCCTCGAGATCCCACGGCATGTCTTCCGGCACGTCTTTCAGCAGGTCGCGGATCTTCTCGATGAATCGCATCATGGTCGCTTACCCTTTTCTGGAACACAGGTTCTGTTCGACCGCCATCACCGCGGCCTCGACGCGCGAGTGGACATCGAGCTTGCGCAAAATGGCCTTGACATGCAGCTTGACGGTGCCGTCGGAGATGCCCAAATGGCGGGCGATGACCTTGTTGCTCTGGCCTTCGGCGAGGTGGCACAGGATCTCGTGCTCGCGCGGGGTCAGATCGTCGAAAGAGGAGCCGCCCCGTCCGCGCGCGCGCGCATCGTCGCCACTGACCGCGCGCGCGAGCACGCCGGTGAGCTCCGGCGCGACGACGTTCTGCCCGCCGATGATGTCGTCGAGCGCGCGGATCAGGTCGTCCGGCTCCATGTCCTTGAGCAGATAGCCCTGGGCGCCGTTGCGCAACGATTCGATCACGTCCTTTTCCTCGCGGCTGGTGGTCAGCATCACGATCGGCATGCCGAGGCCGCGCGCGCGCAGCTGTTTCAGCACCTCGATGCCGCTCATCTGCGGCATGCGCATGTCCAGCAGGATCACGTCCGGCTCGCTCTCGGCGGCCTGGCGCATGCCTTCTTCGCAGTCACCGACGGCATCGATGACCTCGATGCCCCGCCGTTCGAGCAGCTCGCGCAGGCCGATGCGAAACAGCGCATGATCGTCGATCAACAAGACGCGCATGATCTTCTCCTCTATTCGGTGCCGGTGGCTTCATAGGGTTCGCTGAGACGGGCGTCCGGCTTGTAGGTCAATTCGACCCGGGTGCCCTCGCCCGGTTCGCTCTCGATGCGCAGGATGCCGCCGAGCCGGTGGGCACGCTCCTGCATGATCGACAGCCCGATGTGCTCGCCCGGACGCCCGTCGCGCTGGGCGTTGTCGAAACCGACGCCATCATCCTCGATCAGCAGCACATAGACATCGTCGGGATGGCGCGAGAGCAGGATGCGCACGGTATGCGCCTCGGCGTGCTTGCGGATATTGGCCAGCGCCTCCTGCACGATGCGCAGGATCTGCATCTCCTCGCTGGCGCTGAGGCTGGTCTGGGCGCAATGGCGCTGGAAGAAGACGTGCAGGCCGGTTTCCTCCTGATAACGCCGGGCGAGTTTCTCCAACGCCGGGATCAGGCCGCGCTGGTCGATCGGCGCACGGAAACTGTTGAGCAGTTCGCGCAGCTCGACATGGGCCTCGTCGAGGGCGTTGCGGATGCGCTCGATATCGCGCATCGCCTCGGCGCCGGCATCGGATTTGGCCAGGCCGTCTTGCAGCATGCGCACCTGAAAACGCAGGCTCGCCAGGGTCTGGGCCAGGGAATCATGCAGCTCGTGAGCCAGGTTGGTGCGCTCCTGGATGATCGAAAGCCGACGCGCATCGGCGTCCGAACGCTGCTTGGCGATCGCCATGCCGAGGTGGCTGCCGATGGTCTTGAGCAGATCCATGACGTCCTCGCGCTGCGATACCCCGGGCTTCTCGACGAAGATGTTGTACAGGCCGAGGGTCTGGCCATGGTAATCCAGCGGCACGCTGATCAGCTCCACGCGGTCTGCGCCGAACATCTCGCGCCGGTTCATCTCGGCACAGCGGTTGGGATCGTGCTCGCAGAGGATGTCGCCCGGCGACAGCGCCTTGCCACACACGCACAATCGCACCGGCAGCAACTCGTGCTCGAGCAACACCTCGTTGTCAAGACCGATGCTGCCGACCAGGCGCAAACGCTTGTCCGGCATCACCAAGCGCACGGTGGCGGCGCGCCCGTTGACCATCTCCTTGAAGATGCGCAGGAACTGGATCAGCAGATCATCGAGATTCTGCGCCTGATTGATGCTTGCGGCGACGTCGTAGAGGATCTTCAGCGAGGCGGTCTTCTGCGCCAAACGCGTGGTATGGCGCGCGACACGGCTGTCCATGTCCTCGTAGAGATCGGTCAACTCCTCGTTCAGGCTGTCGATATCACGGATCATGCCGTCGAGCACGCCGGCGTTCTCGAGCTCCAGATGCGCGCCCGGATCGCCCTCGGTGACATGGGCGATCGAATCCTCGAGCAGCACCAACGGCTTCAACAGCTTGGCGCGCAGGCGGATGCCGACGAACACCAGGCCGACCAGCGACACCAATACCGACAGCAACAACAGGCGATGGATACCCGGGCCGTCGTGACCGCCGACGAAAATCACGCCGACCGCGAAGGCGCTGATGCCGAAACCGGCGACGAGCGCGGCGATCGGCCACACCAGGCCGGCGCTGAGCAGCAGGCGCAGGATGCGCTTGCGCACGTTCAGCTTGCGCTCGCGCGCGGCCTGGGTCTGCTCAAACAGGGATCGGCTGTTCATACGAGCGAGTATATACTCGTTACCCATGAATTTTCGGCCACCGCGACCACCCCGCCTGACCCACGGGCGCGAGGAATGGTCTCGAAAATCCGAAAATTCATGGGCGGCGGGTATAAGCGCGATAGCCCTGGCAAGGCCGGGGATCACCCGGCGGAACCGGATTCAGCGTGAATAAAGCCCGGTCAGCGTGGCGCGCGCCAGCGCGTGCTGATTCAGGTAGTAACCGACCATCGCCGCCGGAGCGTTCTGATCCAGCGGCAGGCTCGGGGTGTCCAGCGCATAGAGGGTCAGATGGTAATGGTGGGTGCCGTGGCCCTTCGGCGGGCAGGGGCCGCCATAGCCCGGCTTGCCGAAATCGGTGCGCGACTGCACCACGCCAGCCGGCATCCGGCGCAACGCGGGATCACCGGCGCCGGCCTCCAGCTCGTGCACCGAGGCGGGAATGTTGAACACCACCCAGTGCCACCAACCACTGCCCGTCGGGGCGTCCGGATCATGCATCGTGATCGCGAAGCTCTTGGTCGCGCCCGGCTCGCCGGACCAGTGCAGCGCCGGCGAGACATTGCCGCCGGTGCAGCCGAAACCATTGAACACCTGCTTCTCGGGGATACGCTGGCCATCGACGATGTCCGGGCTGTGGAGTTCCAGCGCTTGCACGGCGCCGACCAGCATCAGGCCGAGCAACAACCAGGATGCGCGCGCGACCATCAGAGGAACCTCCGCGCCATATTGAAGAGATCGTCCATCACCGAGCCGTCGTTGTCGGCATCGATGAAATCGGTCAGCATATCGGTCAAACCACCGGACGACGGGCGCGATCCGGCACCGACACGGCTGAAATCGATGCCGGAACGGGAAGGCGCCGATGACCCGCCACCCAGTAGTTTCTTGCCGAGCATGCCCATCATCATGCTGGCGATCACCGGCAGCATCTTCTTCAGAATGCTGTCGCTGATGCCGGTGGAACTCGCGGCGCGCGCGGCGACCTGGCGGCTGACCTCCTTCGAACCGAAAAGATGGCCGAGAATGCCTTCGCCCTCGCGCGCGGCCTCGCCATCGGCGAGGGCGGAGAGATCATCGAGATAGCGCGCGTGGTTGCCGTTGCGCAAGGCGTTCAACAGCGATTCCTCCCCGCGCACCTCGACATTGGTCTGCACGCCGCGGCTCAGCGCCGGCGCGAGACTGCCGATCGCGTCCCGAACCTGGCGCTCGTCGAGCCCGAACTGTTCGCCGAGCTGGCTGACCAACCGCCCGTTGTGCGCATTGAAGATTTCGTCGAGTGCGTTCATCAATCGTCCTCCGTGTAAGCTGCTGGGTTATATACTCGTCACCCATGAATCTTCGGCCACTGCGACCGCTCCTCGCGCCCGTGGGCGTCGTTGCGGAAACTCGCCATAGTCCGAGCTATGACTCGTTTCCGCGCCTGGCCCACGGGCGCGAGGAACGGTTCCGAAAATCCGGAAATTCATGGACGACGAGTATACATCGTACTCGAGTTCGTCGGCGCGCATCACGCGCTGTGGCAGAAAAGCGCAGCCGTCTTCCTTTCAGGAATACCAGGGATTCGCTGACCACCTCGGCGTGGATGAAAACGGAGGCCCGCAACAGGCAAGCCAGCAGAGGATGTTGGAACGATTCCATGGCATCACTCAATGCCGTGATCGCTCAGGGGGCCTCGCCTCCAGAACCGGCCCGGGCGGCGCCCCACCCGAACCGTTTCAAAGGCTCAGCCGTCGACGCGCACCAGTTCGACACGACGATTCATCGCCTTGCCTTCCGGCGTGTCATTCGAGGTGATCGGCTGTTCTTCGCCATAGCCTTTCGCGCGCATGTTCCCGGCCTTCACGCCCTTGGAGGCCAGGTAGGCCATCACGGCGTTCGCGCGGCGCTGCGACAGATCCTTGTTGTAGGCGGCATCCCCATCGGAGTCGGTATGGCCGGCCACTTCGACCTTGATCTCGGGGTGCGCGCTCAAGGTCCTGGCGACACGGTCAAGGATCGCGGTCGACTCGTCAGTGAGCTTGTCTGAATCGGTATGGAAGTTCACGCCACGCAGCACGATCGTCGCGCCCTGTGGGCAACCGAAGGCGTCGACCTGACTGGCGGCCGGGGTGTCGGCGCACAGATCGAAGGGGTCGGCGACGCCATCGCCATCGCTGTCAAGCGACGGCGGCGCAACCTCGACCTTGGCGGTCGCCGCCGGCGCGGCGGCCGGCGCCACGCGCGGCGCAACCGGCGGCAACGGTGGATAGGGGTAGTATCCGCGGCGATAGCCCCAGCCGTTCCAACCATTGCCCCAGAAATCAGACATCATGTTGGTCAGGCCACGCGCCTTGAAATCGACATCGACGTTAACCTCGGTGCTGCCGTCGACCAGGCCGGTCATGGTATCCATCATGTCGCCCCAATCGTTGTTGCCCCAGTGATTGCCCCAGGGGCGCCAGCCGTTGCCCCAGGGCGCACCGCCCCACGGGCCACGGCTCCACGGCGCGCGCCAACCACGCCAGGGGCGATAGTAGCCGCCTCGCCAGGGAGCCGGGACGGGCGCCGGCGCGGCAACACGCGGCGCGGCGCCGCTGCACCCGCTGCCGGCGGCATGGACGAGAGGAGTGGCCATCAGCACACTGGCGATGGCGGAACCGATCAGGCTTGGTTTGATGTTCACTGTCTTTCTCCGGGTTCGATTGTCGGGATACTTCTTGGCAGGCAAGCGCGATCGCCCTGCACTTCTTTGGTTTAATAATTACTTATATAAGTCAATTATGATATATATCGCAAAAAAAATCCACCGGCGGAAAAGAGTTCACCGGTATCCGGCCACCGCATCGAGAAAAGCCGTCCGTCTCCGCTCATCATTCAGGCCGTGCTCGTCGATCAGCGGCAGGGAGGGAAGCAACTCGCGCAGCACGGCGACGAACAGGCCCGCCGCCTCTTCCCGACCCAACGGCTCGCCACGCGCATCGAACAACGGTGCGTCACCGACGGCGCAACTCGGTGAGCGGCTCTTCGACACCAGACCGCCGAGATCGGGGTGGCAGGCCAGCCAGGCGCGCGCGCAGGCCCGCATCGCGGCGCTGTGGTCGCGCGTGGGATCCGTGCAATCGGCCAAGCGGATGCGGCCATCGATCCGGTAGAGTTGGATCGGCGCGCGTGGCACGCCAAGCCCGATGCCGATCTCGGGGCATACCGGAAGCACGCGAAACCCGGCAAGCCATTCCCGCAGGCGCGCCTCCCGTTTCTGCCGGCCATCATAGCGCACCGGTTCGCCGAGCAGGCAGGCGGAAACCGCGATCGTCGCCCTCAAACCGCGACCGCATCCTCGCCGGGCCACAGCGAGCGGCCACTCATGCCCTCGGGAACCGGCAGCCCCATCAGTTCGAGGACGGTCGGCGCGACATCGCTCAACCCGCCTTCCGGAAGCAAGGCATCGATCTCGCTGTCGAACACCAGGCAAGGCACTGGAAACAAGGTGTGTTGGGTATGCGGTTCACCGGTCTCCGGATCCACCAGCAGGTCGCAGTTTCCATGGTCCGCCGTGACCAGCGCCGACCAGCCGTGCTCGGCGCAGGCGTCAAGCACCCGCCCGACTTCGCGGTCGAGGGTCTCGACCGCCTCGATCACGGCCTCGCGCACCGCGGTATGACCCACCATGTCGCCATTCGCGAAGTTGACCACGATCAGCGCGTACTCGCCCCGCGCGATCTCTTCGATGACGGCATCGGCCACCTTCGAGGCGCTCATTGCCGGGGCCTGGTCATAGGTGGCGACGCGCGGCGAATCGATGATGCGGCGCCCCTCGCCCGGCAGCGGCTCACTGCTGCCGCCGTTGAAGAAAAAGGTCACATGGGCGTATTTCTCGGTTTCTGCGCAATGGAACTGGCGTAGCCCGGCGGCACTGACGACCTCCGCCAGGGTGGTCGCCGGGCGCTCCTGATCGAACGCGAACGGCAGGCTGTAGCGCTGGTCGTACTCGGTCATCGTGGTCAGTTGCACGCTGCGGTAGGCGCCCCGGTCGAAGCCTTCGAAATCCTTACAAAACAGCGCCTTGGCGAGCTGGCGTGGACGGTCGCGGCGGAAGTTGAAAAACACCACCGCATCCTCAGGAAGCATCGGCTCATGCTCGTTGAGCACCGTCGGCGGCAGGAACTCGTCGTCGACCCCCTGGGCGTAGGCGCGCTCGATCGCGGCATCCAGATTTGGCGCGCGCTCGCCCTCGCCGCGCGCCATCGCCCGCCACGCCGCCTCGGTACGATCCCAGCGGGTATCGCGATCCATTGCGTAATACCGACCGCTGACCGATGCCAGGCGCCCGGCTCCGGCGGCCAGCGCGGAAACCAACGGCGCGAACTGCTCGTGTGCCGAGCGCGGCGCGACATCGCGACCGTCGCTGATCGCATGCACCAGCGGCTCCACCCCGTTTGCGCGACACAGCTCGATCAAGGCCAGCAGGTGACCGATATGGCTGTGCACGCCCCCGTCGGAGACCAACCCGACCAGGTGCAGCGGGCGGCCCCGTGAGCGCGCATGCCGCACCGCGTCGAGCAGACTGGGGTTGCGAAAGAAATCACGGTTCGCAATCGCCTCGTCGATCAGCACCAGATCCTGACGCACGACGCAACCGCTTCCGAGCGTCAGGTGCCCGACCTCGGAGTTCCCCATCTGCCCGTCCGGCAGACCGACCGCGGCCCCGGACGCCCGCAGGCGGTTGTGCGGACACCGCGCGAACCACGCATCCAGCCGGGGCGTGCGCGCCAGCGCCACGGCATTGTTCAGGCGATTCGGATTGCTGCCCACGCCGTCCATGATGACCAGGACGACAGCTTTGCGGGGCACGGGGTTGGGGTCTGACATTGAGCGGAATACTCCTTGAGAATGCAAACATAGCGGGTAACTGACAAAGACGGCGGCACAGCCGGAAACTGAAGAGATCCGGGCGCGCGGCGACACGCGTCCGGACGCGATCCGGCGCGCGTGCGACACCGGCTCACCGGCTATCGGTCGAACTTGTCGCGCAGGTATCTTGCCAGGCGCGCGGGCGGGATATAGCCGGGGATCGCTTCGCCGTCTTCCAGCACCATGTACGGGGTACCGTTGACGCCGACCATCTGCCCCAACCTGTAGTGTTTCGCAACCGGATTGTCGCATTGCCGGGAAGGCAGCGTCTTGCCGCTCTTCAACTCGGTCAGCGCCTGCTTGCGGTTGTCCGAGCACCAGGCGGTGACCGCCTTGTCGTAGGCCGAACTGCCGATCCCGGCGCGCGGGTAGAACAGGTAGCGTATGCGTATGCCCTTGTCCAGGTATTCCGGCATCTGACGATGCAGCTTGCGACAGTAACCGCAATCGACATCGGTGAACACGTTGACGGTATGCTTCGGCTTCTTCGGCTCGTAAACGATCATGTTCCGTTCGCCAACGGCGTCGATCGCGGCAATACGCGCCTTCCGTTCCGCCGATTCGGTCAGATCCTTGCCGCTACGCAGATCCAACAGCGAACCCTGCAACAGGTAGTTGCCATCGGCCGAGGCGTAGAAGATCCGTGGGCCGACGGTAACCTCATAGACGCCCGCCATCGGGCTGTTGCGGATCTCGCCGACCTTCAGATCCGGCGCGACGCGCGCGATGCCGTTGCGGATGCGTTGTTCCACCGCCGCGTCGATACCCAGGGCCGTCGAGGTGGTGAAGGCAAGCAGAAAACCGGCCACGAGCGCGCGTCGCCGGGAAGAATGGTTCGATAAATGGTGCATGGGTTGTTTCGTCTCTGAAAATGGAGGATTTGCAGCGGAGAGCCGTCGTCGGGCCGATCCGCCCGAGATGGCGGCACAAGGCCCACCCGCCGAGGATGACCCGCCGATGCGCGCATCGCTTGCACGCGCCGATCCGAAGCCGGTCCTTCCTTTCAGACCCGCCAACGGCGAAATCGATCCATTCGCTAAGGGCATCGTGATGTCAAGGCTGCTTGGCCCGGCAAAACGGAAATCGCGCCACGAGGCAGGGGCCTCCCCGCGCC
>JALVEB010000075.1 GCA_027008705.1 Sedimenticola sp.
CCAAAAGCAATGTCTCGCCGCTTTCGGCGACCGAGATGATCAATCATCGCGACGCGGTGGTCATCGATGTGCGTCCTATGGCCGATTTCAGCAAGGGGCATATCCTCGGCGCGATCAACCTGCCGATCAACGGCCTGAAGAACCAGCTGAACACGCTGGAGAAGTACAAGGGGCGACCGATCATCGTGGTATGCCGTTCCGGCAACCAGTCCGCGCTGGCGATGCGCCAGCTGCGCGCGGCCGGTTTCGAAGAGGTCTACAATCTCGCCGGCGGCATGCTCGGTTGGCAGTCGGCGGATCTGCCGACAAGCAGGAAATCGTAGCTGATAAAGTATACTCGTCGCCCATGAATTTTCGGATTTTCGAGAGCGTTCCTCGCGCCCGTGGGCCAGACGCGGAAGCGAGTCATAGCCCATTCCATGGCGAGTTTCCGCAACAACGCCCACGGGTGCGAGGGGCGGTCGCAGTGGCCGAAAAGTCATGGGCGACGAGTATAACTACTCAGCGAGTAGAGCAAATGAAGTTACATTGTATACTCGTCGCCCATGGACTTTCGGGTTTTCGAGACCGTTCCCCGCGCTCGTGGGCCAGGCGCGGAGACGAGTCATGGCCCATGCCATGGCGAGTTTCCGCAACGACGCCCACGGGTACGAGGGGTGGTTGCAGTGGCCGAAAATTCATGGGTGGCGAGTATCAAACTACAACCCGACAGACAGAAGGTTCATATGGCTGAAGAAACCCAACAGGACAACCGTCAGTTCGCGCTCCAGCGCATCTATCTGAAGGATGTCTCGTTCGAGACCCCGATGGGCGCTGAAGCGTTTCAGGTGGAATGGAAGCCACAGATCGCCCTTAACCTCAATAACGCGGCCAAGGATCTGGGCAACGATTTCCACGAGGTGGTATTGACGGTCACGGTGACCGCCAAGCTCGGCGACAAGACCGCCTTCCTTGCGGAGGTGCACCAGGCCGGCATCTTTCTGGTGCAGAATTTTCCACAAGAGGAACTGGCGCCGATGTTCGCGGTATACTGCCCGAACGTTCTGTTTCCGTATGCGCGCGAGGCGGTTTCGGATCTGGTCACCAAGGGCAGTTTCCCGCAATTGGTGTTGCAGCCGGTGAATTTCGAGGCGCTCTACGCCCAGCAGTTGCAACAGCAACAGCAGCAATCGAACTGAACCCAGCGGTGTGAGCCCCGTCCCCGATAAGATCGCGGTGATCGGCGCCGGTTCCTGGGGAACCGCGCTGGCGATCCAGTTGGCGCGCAACGGGAATCCGGTTTCGCTGTGGGGCCATGAGCGCGACGAGATGCGCGAGATGGCCGCGGCGCGCCGGAATTCGCGCTATCTTCCCGGAGTTGCGTTTCCCGATCCGTTACTGCCTTGTGTCGAGCTCGACGAGGCGCTCGATGCCGCGGTCGAGGTGCTGGTGGTGGTGCCCAGCCATGCCTTTCGTCCGGTCGTGCGCCGCTTGCTTCGCGAGATGCCGGTCGATGCGGGCCTGAGCTGGGCGACCAAGGGATTGGAGCAGGGCAGCGGCAAGCTGTTGCACGAGGTCGCGAGCGAGGAGTCCGGTAATCCGAAACGACTCGCGGTGTTGTCCGGCCCCACCTTCGCGATGGAGGTCGCGCGCGGCTTGCCGACCGCGATCGTTTCCGCCTCCAGTCACCGGCCGCGCGCCGAGGCGCTCGCCCGTCGTGTTCACGCGGACACCTTTCGCGCCTACATCAGCGACGATATCGTCGGCGTCGAGATCGGCGGGGCGAGCAAGAATGTGATGGCGATCGCCGCCGGGATCGCCGACGGCCTGGGGTTTGGCGCCAACACCCGGGCCGCGCTGATCACCCGTGGACTGGCCGAGATCCGGCGGCTGGGCTTGGCGCTCGGCGCCCACAGCGACACCTTCATGGGCTTGACCGGCATCGGCGATCTGGCGCTGACCTGTACCGACGATCAGTCGCGCAACCGTCGTTTCGGTCTGGCGCTGGCGAAGGGCATCGGCGTGGGTGCCGCGCGGGAAGCGATCGGACAAGAGGTGGAAGGCTATGCCGCCTCGCTGGCGGTGTATCGCAAGGGGCATGAATTGGGCGTCGAGATGCCGATTACCGAACAGGTGTACCAAGTGCTCTATCGTGGCCTGGACCCGCGTGATGCGGTGCGCGCGTTGCTCTCGCGAGAGCAGAAGGCGGAAGACTGACCATGCGCATCGCTTGTCAGCCCCCTCCCATCTATCCGGCTCCGGCGAAGCCGTGCTGTCGCCAAGCCTCATAGAGCACCACGGCGACCGCGTTGGAGAGGTTCAGACTGCGGTTTTCGGGGCGCATCGGGATGCGAATCCGGTCATTGGGCCAGCGCGCCAACAATGCGTCCGGCAGGCCGCGCGTCTCCGGTCCGAACAGCAGCGCGCTGCCGGCCGGGTAGCGGACCCGGTCGTAACGCCGGGTCCCGCGCGTGGTCAGCGCGAACAGCTGTTGCGGCGCATGACGGTCGAGGTAAGCATCGAGGCTGGAGTGCGAGCGCACGCTGGTCCACTCGTGATAATCCAGCCCGGCGCGCCGCAAACGCTTGTCGTCCAGCACGAAACCGAGCGGCTCGATAAGGTGAAGGCGCGCGCCGGCGTTGGCGCACAGTCGGATGATATTGCCGGTATTCGGTGGAATCTCCGGCTCGTAGAGTACAATATCGAACATTGAAAAAGCGGTGCCCCGTATGGATTCCGACCTCGACGAACTTCCCGAAAGCCGATTGTCCACCCGTTTCTGCGGGCTTGTCTTCCAGACCCCGCTGGTGCTGCTCTCGGGTTGTGTGGGGTTCGGAGAGGAATATACGCGCATTCAGGGGTTTTCCAATCGCGATGTCGGCGCGGTGTGTCTGAAGGGGACCACCGCCGCGCCACGCCTTGGGAATGCGCCGCACCGGGTATGCGAGACCCCGGGCGGCATGCTGAACGCGATCGGCCTGCAGAACCCCGGGGTGGATGCAGTCGTCGATCGCATCCTGCCCGGCCTCGATTTCGAAGAGACCCGTTTTATCGCCAACGTATCGGGCTCCACGATCGATGAGTATTACGAAGTCACGCGGCGCTTCGACGATTCTCCGATCGATGCGATCGAGATCAACATCTCCTGCCCCAACGTCAAGGAAGGCGGTGTCGCCTTCGGCAACGATCCGGCGATGTCGGCGCGGGTTGTTGAAGCCTGCCGCAAGGCCACCGGCAAGCCGCTGATTACCAAGCTGTCGCCCAATCAGACCGATATCGCCGCCAACGCCCGCGGCTGCATCGACGCCGGCAGCGATGCCTTCTCGGTCATCAACACACTGATGGGGATGGCGGTGGATATCGAAAGCCGCCGGCCGGTGATCGGCAACAACCAAGGCGGCCTTTCCGGCCCGGCGATCAAGCCGGTCGCCCTGTTGAAGGTGCATCAGGTTTACCAGGTATGCCGCGAGCATGGGATTCCGATTATCGGCCAGGGCGGCATCGCCAGCGCCGATGACGCCCTGGAATTCCTGATCGCCGGTGCCAGCGCGGTCGGCATCGGCACCGCGTTATTCTATGATCCGCTGATTTGCCGCAAGATCAACCAGGGTATCGAAGCCTACCTGCTGCGCCACGGCTATGAAAAGGTCGCCGATCTGGTCGGCTCGTTGCGGCTGAACGAAGGCCGACCCTCCCAATGTGGTTGCTGAACGCGTTGCTTCTATCCCCAACGGGAGGGTGTTCGGCTGTGGTTCGGCACAGCCGCTCTGTGATATATTAGGCTAAATATATCCATTTGAATTCACCCGACATTTTCGGGTTGTGCCTGTAGAACCGGGGCCCTGTCACGGCGCCCCCCATCGGAGACTGAGACATGAGCGACAAAGAAGCACTGATGAAAGAGAAGTCCGAGCTGATTCAGAAGCTGCTGGACATGCAGAAGCAGTTCATCGAATACGAGCACGAGCACGGCATCTCCGGCAAGGATTATTGGGCTTCGAAAGACGGCCTGCTGGCCGACTATCGGGAAAAGTTCAACGAGATGGCGCAGCGCCTGGTCGATGTCTCCCACGAGCTGGTGGGTTCCGCGCGCAACTACTGATCGGTTGGCGCGGACAACGAAAAAAGCCCGCTTGGCGGGCTTTTTTTCGTTACGGGACCATGGCTTGAGAAACACACCATGCACTGCTGGATCTACCGCAGCCCGCGCCGTGACGAGATGTATCTCTACCTGGCCCGGGAAGACGACTTCGACGTACTGCCCGAGACCCTCTTGCGCGGCTTCGGCAGCCCCCAGGCGGTGATGTCGCTGAAGCTCGACGAACAGCGTCCTCTGGCGCGCGCGCGGGTAACGGAGGTGATCGACGCGTTGCGGGAGCAAGGTTATTTCCTGCAGCTGCCACCGAAGCTGCGTCCGGCCCTGTATTTTGGAGACTGAAGCATGACGACCAAGCGGTTTGTCGTCGGCTTGCTGATATTGACCGGGCTCGCCAGCATGCTGGCTTGGTGGATGCGCGGCCCGGGGGACGCGGCCTTGACCCGGCCCCGCACCGATCTGCCATGGCAGGTTCAGGTTCTCTCGCCCGAGCGCCTGCGGGTGTTCGATCTGGAGCTTCCGCGTTCGACCCTGCGCGATGCCATCGCCAAGTTCGGCCAGCTGGAATCGGTCTCCTTGTTCCAATCGAAGCAAGGCGTGTTCAGTCTCGAAGCCTATTTCGGCAAGGTCTCTCTGGGGCCGCTGAAAGCGCGCGTGATCGCTACCCTGGACGCGCCGCAATCCCATTTGCGGGAACTCGCCGCCGGCGCGCTGACGATGAAGTACACCAAGGACGGCGAGCGCCGCTTCGTCCTCGACCAGGAGCGCATCGCGGCCCAACTCTCGCGCCCGCTGCGCGCCCTGAGTTATATCCCGGCCTATTCCGGCCTGGATGCGGATTTCTTCCGCAAGCGTTTCGGCGAACCGGCCTACTACCTGAAGATAAACGATCACAGCGTGCAGTGGTTCTACCCCGAGCGGGGCGTGCGCATCCTGATCGACGCCAAGGGCAAGGAAGTGCTGGAGTACCAACCGCCGGCCGATTTCAAGATTCCGAAAGGCGCCGGGAAGAATCGATGAAAGAGCGCCAGCGTCGGCACGGTATCACCCTGGTGAACAGTGGCGAGGGAAAGGGCAAATCCTCGGCGGCCTTCGGCGTGGTCTTCCGCGCCGCGGGCTGGGGCATGAAGGTCTGCGTGATTCAGTACATCAAAGGCCAATGGCAAACCGGAGAACAGCGCGCCGCCGCGCGTTTCGACAACATCGAATGGCATGTCCTCGGTGACGGCTTTACCTGGGACACCAACAACCCGGAACAGGATCTTTCCACCAGCCGCGAGATCTGGGCCTTCAGCCAGCAGAAGATCCTTTCGGCCGAGTTCGACCTGGTTGTGCTGGACGAGATCAACTACTGCGTCAGCTACGGCTGGATCAGCGGAGAAGAGATCGCAAGCTTCATCCGCGACCACAAGCCCTCCTGGATGCACCTGATCCTGACCGGACGCGGCGCGCCCGATGAGCTGATCGCGATCGCCGATACCGCAACCGAGATGTGTCCGCTCAAGCACGCTTTCGAGCAGGGCATTCAGGCCGAACAGGGGATGGAGTTTTAGCCGGGAAATTTCATGAATTCACGGGATGATCGCGCAGATTATTTTTACAAGGGATTTTCTGAAGCAGCCTGCTGACATGATATTGGCCTGACCAGGCGCAGGCCCGATCAGGCGCGGCCGATCCCGACCGCTTTGCACCGGAGAACGGCGCGGTCTTCTCGAAGACGGGTTTCAGGTCAGTTTGTCGAGGATGCGGAAACCGGCCAGCCAGGTGCCGATCGCCGAGCCCAGACTGCTGAGAAGGAACACCAGCAGGGTGCGCGATACCCGGTTGCGCCACCAGCCCTTCCAGTGGGCGGTGTCATGACGCAGCCGGGCGAAATCGCCGACCGTCGGCTTGCGGAAATAGAGTTCGGCGGCGGCGGCGACCATGCCGGCGCCGACCGTCGGATTCAGCGAGGTGATCGGCGCGGCGACGAAGGCCGTCGCCACGGTTGCCGGGTGGCCGCCGGCGAGCAGCGCGCCGAGCGCCGAGAGGCTGCCGTTGATCAATATCCAATCCCATACCAGCGACCAGCCGAGCTCCGGGCTGCGCGAGAAACCGATTGCGAAGCCGGCCAGCACCAAGAGTACGATCGCCCATGGAAGCAGTCGCCAGTAGCTGCGTCCTCGCGGCTGCCGCTCCAGCTCCGCGATCACCCCCGTGGTGTCCTCGATGCCTTCCGCCAGCGCCGCCTGGATGCCGGCGAGATGGCCGGCGCCGATCACCGCGAGGAGGCGCCGCCCCGGGCGTTCGCGCAAGGCCTCGAGCAGCTTGGCCGCCATGTAGCGATCGCGTTCGGCGATCAGCGGCTGGTAGATCTCGCGGCGGTCCTCGGAGAATTCGGCGAAGGTGGCATCGAGCAGATCGCCTTCCTTCAGGGCCTCGATCTCCTGCTCGGAGACCTGTTGACGCGACAGCACCGAGGCGATCAGCGCGCCGAACAAGCCGATGCGCTTCCACCAGGGCACGTTCGCCAGGGTGCGCTTCAGCGTGATGCCGATGTCGCGGTCGATGCACAACAGATCCAGCCCGCGCGCCCGCGCCTCATCGATCGCGGCGCGCTGCTCGGCCCCCGGTTCGATGTCGAACTGCTCGGCGAGACGCTGTTGGAAAGCGCCGAGCGCCAACTGCCCGGCGACCAGTGTCGCCTTGCCCTGACGCACCACCTGGAACAGGTCGATGCGACTCAGCGCGTCGGGATCGATCAAGGCTTGGTAACGGCTCGGGCACAGCTCCACCGCGACGCCGTCGAAGTGGCCCCGCGCGAGCAGCTCGCGCACCTTCTCGGCGCTGGCGCGGGAGACATGCGCGGTGCCGAGCAGCGTGACGCGTCCAGCTTCCAGCTCGAGCTCGACGAGCGGTTCATCATGGTCGGACAAGGCGGGCCTCCTGGCGCGGGAAACAGCGCGGAATCATAGCATGCCCCTGGTTCCCGGCCGCGGGCGGACGACCCATCCGGGGTTGCGTCTCTTACCCGCTATCGTGCCCCTGGTCGGATGGGCGGTATTCTTCGCGCCATTCGGCCAGCGCATCGGTCAGGGGTTCCGGTTTGCGCCGACGGCGCGGAGTGGCGTGCGCGCCGCCCTTGCGCAGCAGGGGAGAGCGCGCGACCGGGTTGCGACGGCGTTCGGGTCTCAGTGCCATGACGGTAACTCCAGGTGGTACCAGCTGGGATTCGGGATGCGCCGATAGCGGCGTGCGAAGCCGCGCGAGCGGCTCAGCATGCGCGGGGCCTCATGGGTTTGAGCGAAGCAGAAACGGCGCGGCAGCCGGCTGTAGATCGAGCGCGGTGGAGCGCCTCCCTCGATGCGCTTGACGCGGCGACCGGTATCGGCGCTGTGATACCAGATCGAGCGCAGTCCCAGCTCCTCGCGGATGAACCACAATGCGGCGGCAAGCATGGCTTCGCTCCACAGCTTGCGCAACGGGGCGAGCACCTGCTCGCAATAGGCGCGGAAGCGGGCGATGTCCTGCTCGTCCAGACCCCAGGCCCGGCGGTGGCGCGGCATCCACTCGAGTGCGCGCGCGGCGTTGCGCAGCCAATCGTTCTGGATCTCTTCGATCAGCGCCTCGCCGGTGTCGAAATCCAGATCGATGCGCGCCCAGGCGAGGGTGTTGCGATGATGGTCGCCGTCATCCGGCAGGCGCACCGGGTGGCTGCGACACACCAGCGCATCGGCGAGATTGGCGCCGGCGACCTTCGGCAAGTGGCGCTCCTGCTGATTGCTGAAATTGAGTTGCAGCACCAGGTTGGCGTCGCCGCGGCTGGTCTGGTTGTAGCGGCTGTGATCGGCGTTCCAGCAGTCCAGCGTCAACAAAAAGGTCTGCGCCGGAGCGCGCCAGTGCCAGGCGAAGTGTTCGGCGCGCGCCAGCCCCTGACCGGCCGGAGCCAGCGCCTCGCGCACCAGCGGCTTGTTCAGCAACGGAGCGAACGGACCGGCGCGCAGCTCGCGCACCGGCCGGCCGGCGCCGCAAACCCAGGCCAGCAACAACAGGGCATAGCGGTCGGCGAAGTAATGAAAACAGGTACGGCCACGCGGCAGGCAGGCGATGATTTCTTCGACTTCGGCGGCTTTCATAACCGGACTCCCTTTGGATCGGGCCGGCGGCGCGCGGGCGCCGCCGACCGGGTTCAACCCTTCACGCAAACGACCTGCTTCAGGGTATGGACGATCTCGACCAGATCGTGCTGGTGAGCCATGACTTGATCGATGTCTTTGTAGGCCGCCGGGATCTCATCGATCACGCCCTTGTCCTTGCGGCATTCGACGCCTTCGGTCTGATGCGCGAGGTCTTCGGCGGCAAAGCGCTTGCGCGCCTTGCTCCGGCTCATGCGGCGCCCGGCGCCGTGCGAGCACGAGCAGAAGGATTCCGGGTTGCCCTTGCCACGCACGATGTACGACTTGGCTCCCATGCTCCCGGGAATGATTCCGAGTTCGCCTTCGCGCGCCGAGATTGCGCCCTTGCGGGTGAGATAGACCTCGGCATCGAAGTGGCGCTCGAGCGCGACGTAGTTGTGGTGGCAGTTGATCGCCTCGCGGGTCGCCTGGAACGGCGGCAACACCCGCGCCAGGGCATCGACCAGCAGACGCATCATCTCGCGCCGGTTCCACATCGCATAGTCCTGCGCCCAGTGCACCGCGTGGACATAGTCATCGAAATCCGGCGTGCCTTCGTCGAACCAGGCCAGATTGGCGTCCGGCAGTTCCCCGAGGCGTTCGCGCATCCCCTGCTTGGCGCGCTCGATGAAATAGCGGCCGATACGGTTGCCGATCCCGCGGCTGCCCGAGTGCAACATCACCCAGACCGCGTCGCTTTCATCCAGGCACAGCTCGATGAAATGGTTACCGCCGCCGAGCGTGCCGAGCTGGCGAACCCAGTTGCGCGACGCCTTCACGCTGTCGAGATTGAGCTTCGGATGGCGTTCGGCGATGCGTTCGATCCCATTGCGCAGACTGGCCACGGTCGAGGCGCGCGCCTGATCGCGGCGATGGTGCGCGAAACCGACCGGGATTGCGCGTTCGATCGCATGGCGTACCGGCCGCAGGCTGTCGGGCAGTTGCGCGGCGTTCAGCGTCAAGCGCACCGCGTTCATGCCGCAGCCGATGTCGACACCAACCGCCGCCGGAACGATGGCGCCGCGGGCCGGGATCACCGAGCCGACCGTGGCGCCAATGCCGAAATGTACGTCCGGCATCGCCGCGACATGGCCGTGGATGAACGGCAGCCGCGCGATGTTCTCCAATTGCTGGCGGGCCTCCGGCTCGATATCGTCGGTGAAGATCTTCACCGGGGCCGGGGTATGATTGATGATCTGTTGGATCGGCATCTTCTGGTCCTCTGTCTTTCTTGCTTTCTCTTGCGGCCCACGCCCCATTGCGCGGGCCTTTCCCATTGCCTGCAAATCTGCCGGGGACCGGGGGCAGGGCACAAAAAAACCCCGGCCAGCGCATGCCGACCGGGGTTTGGGTACGGAGGGCATGCGCGCATGTCCTCCGCCGATGTCGCGAAAGACCTACGTCGATTCGTACTTGCCGCCGGGCGCGGAACCCAGGCGCGGCGTATCGAGGTGAAGCTGGGTACGGAAATCGAACATCGGTGGCTCTCGTTTCATTTGCTGTAGGATGCGCGGCAGTATAGCGTGGAAAACACGCCCGTCAAGCAAAAAATCAAGTATCTTGATAAAAAATTCAAGGAGACATCATCCGATGAGGATCGGCGACACCATCGGCGCGCGCATCAAACAGGCCCGCAAGATGGCTGGATTGAAGACCCAGGCGGCCCTGCTCGAACGCATCCCGGAGTGGAAGCCGTCCCGGCTCGGCAACTACGAGGCCGGGGTTTCGACCCCGGGGCCGGATGACATCGCGCGGATCGCGCGCGCCACCGGGGTATCGCCGTGCTGGTTGATGTTCGGCGACGGGCCGATCCGCCCGAACGCGCGTGACTTGCAAGCCATACGCCACCAGAATCTGATGCATGTGCTTGCCGAGCGCGAATCCAGGCGCGGTGCGCTGGCCCGCCTGGCGCGCGCCATCGGCCTGGACAAGCCCGGCTTGCTGGCCCATGCCGAGAATCCCTTTCTGCCGATCGACGATGCCCTGGCGCGACGTTTCGAGCAGGCGATCCAAGTTGAAGCGGGCTGGATGGACGAACAGCATATCGAGAACGACCCGCTGTGCGCCTCGTTTCCGGATGACATGCGCGAGCTGATGATGCTCTACTCGTCGCAACCGCGGGCGTTGCGCGACAAGATGCTGGCGGTGATGAGGGTACTGGCGGAAGCCTGACCGGAGAGGCGGCCCGCGCCTCGGGAAAAGCGCGGGTCGTTTCTGGATTCAGCGACGTTGGTCGTCGTGTTTCTCGCGATGGATCGCATGGCTGGCGCGGTTCAGATCCCGCTGCAATACGAATCGTTCACGCGGTGTGAGCACGCCATCGGAGCGAAAAGCCCGTTCCCGGAAGCGGATATGCGCCTGTTGTCTCAGCAGATGACGGGTTTCCGGGCGCGTCAACTCACCGCTGCGAACGCCTTGCGCGATGCGCCTTGCCTGGTGGTGCTCGCGCTGATCGATGCCGTGGTGGCGCGCCTCGCAAACCGCGCCGAGGCTGAGCAGAGCGAGGCTGAATCCGAGGGTCGTGATCGATTGCCTGGTCATCTTGTGGTCTCCTTTTTGTCGAATTGCACCAAGAACAACGCGGGCGAAGGGAAAAGGTTGACATGGCAGCGGGTGATGGACTCGTCGCTGATGAATTTTCGGATTTTCGAGGCCGTTCCTCGCGCCTGGCCCATGGGTGCGCGGGGCGGTCGCAACGGCCGAAGATTCCTGGATGACGAGTATGAATGCCATTGACTTGGCAAGGCGTAGGCCCGGTCAAGTACCGCGGATCGGACAGCGGCGCAATATTGTGGCACCGCCGCGACCGGTTCCGCTGCGCTTGAACCGGCCTACAGCGGTTATTTGCCATAGGGGCATAGGCCCGATCCACCTGGCTGGATCGGGCGACGGCGCCAAGCCTTTGAAACCAGGAAACGTCAGCGAAAGTAAGCGCGATTGTCCTGCTCTCCGCATCGGGGTGGTTCGTGCCGAAGCGGATAGTCTGCTAGACTCCGGGCTCTTGGGCCGGGGTTGAAAAAAACCGTGGCGGCCTCATATCCCACGACGAATTTCAGAAACACTGGCGGCATCGGCTTCCAGGATTCTCAATACCATTCCACACTGGAGGCACGATGGAGATTTCGAAAGACAAGGTGGCGACACTGAACTATGTGTTGAAGAACGATCAGGGCGAGGTCATGGACCAGTCCGAGGATGGGCGGTTCGCCTATCTGCACGGTGCGAACAATATCATTCCGGGCCTCGAGAAGGCGCTGGAAGGCAAGAAGGTCGGTGACAAGATCAGTGTGACGGTGGCGCCTGCCGAGGGCTATGGCGAGCGCGATCTGGAGCAGATCCAGCAGGTGCCGCGCAATATGTTTCCGCCGGATATCGATATCCAGCCGGGCATGCAGTTCCAGGCGCAATCGCCGGATGGCCAGATGATGGTGGTGATGGTCACCGCGGTGAATAACGATACGGTGAGCGTCGATGGCAACCATCCGCTGGCGGGCGAAAACCTGCATTTCGATGTCGAGATCGTCGATGTCCGGGATGCCTCGTCCGAGGAGCTGGAGCACGGCCATGTGCACGGACCGGGCGGTCACGAGCACGGCTGAGGTCAGTCCGACGGACAGAGAGCGAAACGGCGCCTTCGGGCGCCGTTTTCGTGTTCGATATGGAGGAATGGTAACTATTCAGCGAATATAGAAGGATTTTATCTTGCCAGCAGCGGTTTCGGGAGTGGACAGCGCCGGCTTCAGACCGCAAACTTCGCGTTGGTTTATCATAGAGAACGATCGGGAGTCGTCATGAAGAAGTCAATCGTCGCACTGTTCTTGTTGTGGTTTTGCATGCCGTTGTTTGCGAAGCAGGCGCTGACCACCGAGCGGGTCGGAAAATGGATCGATTCGATGGAGGCGATGCAGAAATGGAGCGTAAGCCACCCGGAGTTGGTCAAGCGGCTGCGCGCCAAGGCGCGCGAGATGGGCCAGGAGAAGGCGGTGCCTTCGTTCCAGCGCTCGGTCGCCGCCACCCATGCCGCCGGCCTGGATGATCAGGTGCAAGCGGTGATCATGCCCTATGGTTTTCGCTCGCTGGATGAATGGGCTGCGCTGGGCGATCGTGTGATGGCCGCGTTCATGGCGCTGAATATGGAGAAATCCCATGCCAGCGAGATGATTCGCAAGCAGCTTGAAAAGCTTGATAAGGATGCCAGCATCCCGGCTCAGCAGAAGCAGGCGATGCGCCAGCAGATGGAACGCATGGCGCAGATGATGCAGTCGTTCGCGCAGGCGCCGAAGGCGGATATGGAAGCGGTGCGCCCGTTGCTGCCACGCTTCGAAGCCTTCGGCAAGAAACGTATGTCGCAAGGTCAGCGCCCGTAGTCTGTCCGGCTCGGGCAGGGTCCGCTGCCCCGGTCGGAAAAGCATATCCCCGCTTGTTCGCTACGATTTCCGCGGGCGGATACACCCGGCCGCGCGCGGCCCTTACCTCGGCTCGATACGCACCTTGGCATCATCGCCGATCGCCAGGCGCAGGCGGCCGTCGAGCAGCCCGCGCAGCGCGTCACCGACGAGCTCGCCGCGCCAGCCTTGCAGTAGCGGTCGATCGAGATCGCCGCCGGCGATGGCCTCCAATTCCTTGCGCGTCGCCAGACTGGTCGGCGAGATTTGGTGTTCGGCCGCCTTCAGGCGCAGCAGGCATTGCAGCAGATCGGCCCGCGCCTGCTGTTGCGCATCGGGCGGATCGGGACGTTCGGGCGGGCGCGGCCATTGTTCGCGTGGTAGCCGGCGGGCCGCCTCGATGCGTTCGATCAGGGTCTTGCCATGCTGTTTCAGCAGGCCGCGGTCGAGGCCGCGCAGTTTGCCCAGTTGCGCTGGATCGCGCGGCATGCGGCGCGCGATCTCGAGCAGCAGATCGTCTTTCAGGATGCGCCCGCGCGGACGGTTGCGCGCGCGGGCGGTTTCCTCGCGCCATGCCGCGAGCTGTTGCAAGGCCGCCAGTTGCACGCCTTTCAGGCGCTGCCAGCCCTTGCAGCGCTTCCAGGTGTCGAGTGGCTCGATGTGGTAGCTTTGGGGCGACATCAGGCGCTCGAAGTCGGCGCGCAGCCATTCCAGGCGGCCTTGTTCCGCCAGTTGTCGACGCAGTTTGCGATACACCGCGCGCAGATGGATGACATCGTCCAGCGCATAGCGGATCTGCGCTTCGTCGAGTGGTCGTTGCGCCCAGTCGGTGCGGGAATGGCCCTTCGCGAGCCGCGTGCCGGTCAGGGTCTCGACCAGCTTGGCGTAGCCGATCTGGTCGCCCAGTCCGGCGAGCGCGGCGGCCGGTTGGGTGTCGAACACCGGGCGTGGCGGCTCACCCCACAGGTGGTGGAAGATCTCCATGTCCTGGCTGCCGGCGTGCAATACCTTGGTCACCGCCGGATTCATCATCAGTTCGCGCAGTGTTTCGAGGTCGTTGATCACCAGCGGGTCGATGCAGGCGGCGGTTTCGTCGTCGGCGAGCTGGATCAGGCACAGGCGCGGGTAATAGGTGGTCTCGCGG
>JALVEB010000076.1 GCA_027008705.1 Sedimenticola sp.
TGCGACCGTCACTACGGTTTTTCCGTTACCGCCAGCGATGAGCGCCATGTCGTCTCGACCTGTCGGAGGCTGGCATGAGTCGCGTATTCGACATCGTCCCTGGGTTGGCTTGGTCGGATCTGCGCAACGAGTGGATTCTGACCCTGTGCCTGGTGATCGCGATCGCGGCGGTGGTCGCGCCGCTGTTGATCCTGATGGGCCTCAAGCAGGGCACCATCGCCACCCTGCGCCATCGTCTGGTGGAGAATCCGGTTTACCGCGAGATCCGTCCCGCCGAGACCCGCGAGTATCCTGAATCCTGGTTCCGCGAATGGAGGCAGGATCCGCGCGTGGGTTTTCTGATGCCGACCATCCTGCCGGCCTCGTCGATCGCGCGGCTGCTGCGGCCGAAGGACCACAAGGCGCTGACCCTGGATCTGGTGCCCAGCGGCGCGGGCGATCCCCTGCTGTCGGAGAACGGCATTGCGCCTCCAGCAGGCGACAGCGGCGTACTCACCGCCGTGGCCGCGCGCCATCTGGGAATCGGGGTCGGCGACGAGGTCGAGCTGCGCGTCTCGCGCATCCGCCGTGGCCGTAGCGAGCACGTCAGTCAGCGCTTGCGTATCAACGGCATCCTGCCGGAGCGTGCCAGCGGCCTGGAGCGGCTGTACGCGCCGTTGTCGCTGGTGCTCGATGTCGAACGTTATAAGGAGGGGATGGCCGCCGTCCGGCGTGGCTGGCCGGGCGAGACGCCGCGTCCCTATGCAAGCTTCGATGGCGTATTGGTGCTCAGTGAGAGCGAGCTGCCGCGCCTGCTGCGCAATGCGCTGCGGATCGAGAGCGGGCTGGCGACGATCGAGCCGGTCGAGTCCGACGGTGTCGACCGGCTCATCGGTCTGCGTCTGCCGGACGGCTGGCGCGGTTACCGTCTCGGCGTGCCCAGGGGCACGATTACGCGTTCCTCCTACTTGGCGGTAAAGCGTCGCTTACGCGGTCACAACGCGGTAGTGTTGCCATTCGTCGAACCCTTCGAGCTGGAAGTGGATGGCCAGCGGGTACGCGTGATCGGCCGCTCGCTTGGTGAACGCGATGCCGCGCGGCTCGGCGTGGCGCCGTCGCCATGGGGTGGCTTTCAGGCGAACCGCAAGGGCGATGATCTGCTACATGTAATCGTCCCCCGTGGGTCAACCAGGAACACGCGCGTCCATGCCCGCTTCGACGGTCGCAAGGCTCTGCGTTTCCCACTGCGTGTCGTCGCCGAGAGCGATCGCGCGCGCGCCGTGGTGCCGTTGGCGCTGGCGGCGCAGCTGCATACCGGACGCGAACGCGCGCTGAGCTACGACGAGTCCGGCGGGCTGCGCATGCGCGCGGCTGGTTTCCGCGGCTTTCGCCTGTATGCGAAGCACATCGACGATGTGCCGGATCTTGCCAATGCGCTGGAACGCCAAGGTATTGCGGTACTTGCCGAGATCGAGGCGATCCGCCGGATCCAGGTGCTCGATGCCGGCCTGAGTCGTCTGTTCTGGCTGATCGCCGTGCTTGGTTTTGGCGGCGGTATCGCGGTGCTTGCCGCCAGTCTCTATGCCGCGGTCGAGCGCAAGGGACGCGATCTGGCGATGCTGCGCCTGATCGGTTTGTCGCGCACCGATCTGTTTGCGCTGCCGGTTCAGGAAGGCCTGTTGATCGCGGCGGGAGGCATGCTGTGCGCATGGTTCGCCTACCTTGCCCTGGCAACGGTGATCAACCGGGTATTCACCGATGAGCTGGGCGGCGGCGAGCGGATCTGCGAGCTGTCGGCGGGCACGCTGCTCGGCGCGACCGCGATCACCCTCGGCGTCGCCTTGCTCAGCGCCTTGATCGCGGCGCGCAAGGCCACGCGCATCGACCCGGCCGATGCGATCCGCGCGGAGTAGGAGGCAGGCGATGAAGCAAACCGCAATCCGCCTTCTCGGTGTGTTCCTGATGACCCTGTTGGCTGGCGCCTGGGCGGAACAGGCCGCCGCGCCGAAACGTTCCTTGTTCAATCCCAAGCCGGCGCCTGGCGATCTGGAACTGCCGATGCCCTCCGGCCAGGTCATGGTGTTCCGCGCGGTGCGCGTGCCCGGACACGGCTTTTGGGGCGGCGCCGAACGGGTGGTGCAGCTCGGCGACGCCGGCGGCGGTATCTTCGAGGGCGTGCAGCGCTTGCAGGTGGCCGGATCGTTCGAGGCCGGCGAGGACTGGGTCTGTTATATCGGCAAATACGAGGTCACCAAGGGACAGTATGTCGCCTTGCTCGGCTTCGATGCGCTCGCGCGCGCGAGCCGGGATCCCGCCGACAAGAAACTCAAACAGCTGAAGGGCAAGCAGCGCCTGAAAGCCTTGCGCAGGCCGCTGAGCTTTCTGCGCTACCGTGACTACCTTGACTTCATCGCCGCCTACAACCGTTGGTTGTTCGACCCCAAGCACCCCGAGCGCGCCGCCGCGCTGCCGCATTATCAGGGCGTGCCCGGTTTCGTGCGTCTTCCGACCGAGGTGGAATGGGAATACGCCGCGCGCGGTGGCGAGCCCGCGCGCAAGGCGGGAATCTTCACCGACTCCCTGCCTTTTCCGCATGCGCGCCTCGGCCGATATGCATGGCATCTGGGTAACGCCCGTCACAAACCGCGCCCGATCGGGCTGCGCAAGGCGAACCTGCTTGGATTGCATGACATGCTCGGTAACGTGCAGGAGATCGTCGATGGCCGTTTTCTGCCGGAGATCTGGCAAGGCAAGCCCGGCGGCGTGCCGGTGCGTGGCGGCAGCGTCTCGACCCCGGCGGAGCAGATGCGTTCCGCGCTGCGTTCCGAGCTGGATGCCTGGGCCTGGGACACGGATCGCAAGCGCGTGATCGAACGCGCCTCCTTCGATACCGGCCTGCGCCTGGCGATCGGCAGCAACGTCGTCGCCAGCCCGGCCTCGCGCGCGGCGCTGGAAAACGAATACCAGAATTACCTTGAAAAGCTGCGCGCGCGCACCCCGGTCGGGATGACCTTGAACAACCTGGTCGCGCAGGCGGACTTCGATCTCACCCATGCGAACCCGATCCTGCGCCGGATCGCAGAGCGCCATCCCAAGCTGCGCGCCGATCTCGGTGCCATCGAGCACTATCTCGACAGCGCGCGCAAACGCCTCGACGACGCCCAGCGCGCCAACGCGCGCAGCCTCGCTCAGGATATCGCCCGCAATGGTGTCAACTTCAGCCTCTACCTGGCGCGCATCGATCAGCTCGATCGCGCCTTGGATAAAGCTCGCGAGCTGCTTGCCCTGTCTACACGCTACCAGAAGAACGTCGATGCCGTTACCGCCAAGCTGGCGCAGTTGCGCAAAAGCGCCGACGAGCAATTCGACGCCTACCAGCGCCGTGTCGCCGAGCTTGGAAACTACCCGCCGCGTTACTATGAATCCGCCTTCAAGGCGCTTGGCGGAAAAGCGCCCAGCGAGCGCGAGCGTCGCGTGCTGAAGCTGCTGGCGCGGCATGTCGCCGCCTATCACGCCCAGCGCAAGATCGCGCCGCGCCAGTGGCGCGACGAATTCATCAAAGCCTTCAACAACTTCAACGAGCGAGGAAACCAGCCATGAACAGACTGCTTAGAACCGCCACGGCAACCCTCTTGAGCACGGCGCTGGTGGCTTGCGCCAGCGATGGCGCGAGCGATGACCAGACCCGGACCAAGGGCGAGGGCGCGGTCCTCGGCGCGGTGCTCGGGGCCGCGTTGGGGGCCGCGATCGGCGGCAAGAGGGGCGCGGTGATCGGCGGTGTCGTCGGCGCCGGAGCCGGCTACGCGGTGGGGGACGAGATCGCCAAGCGCAAGAAGAAATACGCCAGCCAGGAGGATTTCCTCGACGGCGAGATCCAATACGCCGCCGAGTACAATCGCAACGCGCGCGAGTACAACGACAAGTTGGCGCGGCATGTCGAGCAGCTCGAACAGCGGGTCGCGCGGCTCGAACGTCGCTACCGCAAAGGCAAGGCGAAGCGCGCCGAGCTGCTGGCCGAGCGTGACCAGGTGCGCAAGCGCCTGGCGAAGAGCAAACAGATGCTTGCGGACCTGAACAAGGAATATGAAATCAACCAGAAAATCCTTGCCGACCAGCGTAAGGCCAACCCCAAGGATCCCTCGATCGCGCGTCTCGAGAAAGAGGTGAATGCCTTGAAGGCCAACATCGACCGCTTGCAGAAAGGCACCCGTCAACTGGCCAGCATCGACGAAAGGCTGTCGGTATGAAACGGAGCTTCATGCTATTGCTGAATGCCCCCTTTCTGCTTGCCGCCTGCGCCACCAGTACCGATCCGCACGAAGGCGGTTTCCTTGGGGGCGTGCAAGGGCTCAGTAGCGGTGTCTACGAGCAGCGTCTGCGTGAACGAGAAGAACGCTTGCAACGGCTGCGTGAAGAGCAACGCGAACTCGAACGAGAGCGGGATGAACTGAAACAGCGGGACCAGGGTCTGGCCCGGCGTCTGGCCGTCGAGCGGGGCCGGCTGCGCAAGCTCTCGGAGGAAACTCGTGGCTTGCAACGGCGGATCGATGCGTTGCGGGCTACGCGCAAGGCATCGAGCGGGAAGATCGCGCGGCTGCGAAAACGGCTTGCCGCATTGAAGCGGGGAATCGCCTCAACCGACCATTCGCTCGACGCCCTTGAGGGCAGTGGCCAGGCGCCGGATGCAATCGAACGCCGGCGCGCCGCGTTGCGGACGCAGCGCAAGGCCTTGGAAAAGGAATACCAGTTGCTGCTTGATCTGACGTTGCAACTCGGCGAGTAGCGATGCGTATCGCGTGGCGATGGATGGCGCCCTGGTGCCTGATGGTCTCGGTTGCGCTCGCCGGCGGGGAGGACAAGCGCGCAGAGGCGGCGCGTGCCCTGTTGCTGCGTTTTCATGCCGACAAGGCTGGCTGTATCGAGGCATTGAAGCTCGATGCCGCGCACCTGGATAACGCGCTTCGCTGCGTCGATCGCTATGCGCGCTGGCTGCGGCCCGCGCAACGCGAACCGGCATGGAAGAGCGCGCCGGCCGGCATCGGCGCCGATCTTTTTCAACGTGAGGGAAGCTGGTGGCTGGCCCCCTGGCGGGGTGGCGCCCTGGAGCGCGCCGGCGTGCATCGGCATGCGCGCCTGCTGGCGATCGATGGAGAAAAGGTGGCGGGGCTGAGCCGCGATGAGCTGGCCGCGCGTCTGCGTGGCGCGCCGGACAGCGTGGTCTGTCTCGAGCTGCGCATCGATCGCGACACGCGCTCCCCCTGCCTGCTGCGTCTTCGTCTGGCGCCCCGCCCGGTGGAATGGCTCGGCGGGCGGAGCCTGCGCATCCGGCGCTTTCGTAGCCATGAAACCCGCATCCTGCTGCAACGGATGATCGAAGAACTCGGCCCCGACGCGGACAAGCCCCTGCGCATCGATCTGCGCGACAATCCCGGCGGCGATCTGCACGAAGCCCTGGATTGCGCCGCGCTGTTCCTTCCTCCGGAAACGCCACTGGCGCGGTTGCATCCGCTCGATGGCGGAGCGGACAGCATGGCGCGCGCGCCAGCGGCCCTGCCGAGCTACCGCATGCCATTGTGGATCGAGGTCGGCAAGGATACCGCCAGCGCCGCCGAGATCTTCGCCGGTGTGCTCCAGTACCATCATCGCGCGCGCCTGCTCGGTAAGAAAACCTTCGGAAAATGCGTCTCGCAGGCCGACTTTCCGCTTCCCGATGGAAGCCGCCTGCGTCTGAGCAATCTCGCGGTGCGTTTCCCCGACGGCGGTGGTTGCGAAGGCCGCGGCCTGACACCAGACGCAGCGGCGGAACCTTCCGCCACCCCGTAATCCCGGAATGCGTCAGGCCAACGCCATTGCCGAACACCAGCCTAGGCCGACTCAGGCGCGGTGGAACTGGCGGCAGCGCTATACTCCCCATCACGGGCAGAATTTATACTCGCCGCCCATGAATTTTCGGCCACTGCGACCGCTCCGCGCCTGGCCCATGGGCGCGAGGAACGGTCTCGAAAAACCGAAAATCATGGGCGCCGCGTAGCATGGTCGAGGTATCACAATGAGAATTTCGTTTCACGGCGCCGATCGAGGCGTTACCGGCTCATGCCACAAGATCGAGTGCAACGGCCGCCAGCTGTTGATCGATTGCGGGATGTATCAGGGCGGAAGAGAGCTGAACGAGGAGAACGCCGGTCCATTCGGCTTCGAGCCGTCGGAGATCGACTACCTGCTGCTGACCCATGCCCATCTCGATCACTGCGGGCGCATCCCGCTGTTGGTGAAGCGCGGCTTTCGCGGCGAGATCGTCACCACCGGCGCGTCGCGCGAGCTGGCGCGCCTGGTGATGCTCGATTCCGCCGGCTTGCAGGAGGAAGAGGCGCGTTACCGGCAACGCAAGGCCGAGCGTCATGGCGGGCGCCATGCGGCCCCGGTCGAGCCACTTTACACCACGCTGGACGCGCTCGATACGCTCGACTGCTTCGGACGCCGCGCGGCGTACGGTCAGCCGCTGGAGATCGCGCCGGGGATCCGCGCGACCTTTCTCGACGCCGGTCATATCCTCGGTTCGGCGAGCATCCTGCTCGAGCTGGAGGAGGGCGGCGAGCGTCGGCGCGTGCTGTTCTCCGGCGACCTCGGTTCCGGCGGTCATCCGATTCTGCGTGACCCGACGCCGCCTCCGCCCGCCGATGTGGTGGTCATGGAGACCACCTACGGCGACCGCTTGCACAAAGCGTTGCAGCCCTCGGTCGAGGAACTTTATGGCGCGATCAACGGCGCCATCGGTCATGGCGGCAACGTAGTGATTCCGACCTTTGCGCTGGAGCGCGCGCAGGAGATTCTCTATTTTCTGCGCGAGGGCGTGCAGCAGCGCGAGATCGCGCATTACATCAGTGTTTTTCTCGATTCGCCGATGGCGATCTCGGCCACCGAGATCTTCCGTCGCCATCCCGAATGCTTCGATCGCGAGACCCTGGAGCTGCTGAGGAATGGCACGGATCCGTTTCGCCTCGGGGGTCTGCATTTCACCCGCGAGACCGCCGAATCGATGGCGATCAACCGCATCGACAGCGGCGCGGTGATCATGGCCGGCTCGGGGATGTGCACCGGAGGCCGCGTGCGCCATCACCTGAAGCACAATCTGTGGCGACCGGAGTGCGCCGTGGTGTTCGTCGGCTATGCCGCCAACGGCACGCTGGCGCGGCGCATCATCGACGGAGCGCCGAAGGTGCGGATCTTCGGCGAGGAGATTCCGGTGGAAGCGAGCATCCACACCATTGGCGGATTCTCGGCCCATGCCGATCAGGCCGGCCTGCTTGCCTGGCACCGCCATGTCGGCGGTCCGGCCGTCACCTATCTGGTGCATGGCGAGGAGCGTGGCATGAACGCCTTCGCCGGCAAGCTGCGCGATACCCGGGTGGTGATGCCGGAGCCCGGTCAGTCGTTCGCGCTCTGACGCGGATGCCGGCTGTTGTGCCTCAAGCCGGCTTACGGCGCTTGCTCGCTATGCCTGCATCAGCGTGAAGCGGTAGTCGCGGGTTTCTCCGGGAAGGCGCTCGATGTCGCCGAGCTTCAGCCGGTAGGCGCCGGCGTGGCGGTCGGCGAAGTACAGCTTGAGGGTCTTGGCGACCACCGGGAAGGCGAGCTCGTCCCAGGGAATCTGATCCTCGCGGAACAGGGCTACTTCCAGGCTTTCCGGGCCGGGGCCGAAATCGGTGTCGAGCATGCGCGCGCGAAACAGCAGATAGACCTGATCGATGTGTGGCAGGTTGAACAGGCTGTAGAGCTCGATCACCTCGACCCGCGCGCGGGCTTCCTCCCAGGTTTCGCGCGCCGCGCCTTGCTGGGTCGATTCCCCGTTCTCCATGAAACCGGCGGGCAGCGTCCACAGGCCGCGGCGCGGTTCGATCGCGCGGCGGCACAGCAGGATGCGGTCTTCCCATTCGGGGATGCAGCCGGTGACGATATTCGGGTTTTGGTAATGGATGGTGTCGCAGCTCGGACAGACGAAGCGTTCGCGCTCATCACCCGCCGGGATGCGGCGCTCGACCGGCGCGCCGCAGGCGCTACAGAATTTCATGGAAGCGGTCCGTGAATCTATGCTTGAATGCGCAGCCTACCAAAGCCTTGCGGACCTGACCATGACCTTGAACGCCAATTTCGCCGCGATCGATCTCGGCTCCAACAGCTTCCATATGATTGTCGTGCGCATCGAAAACGATCAGATCCACGTCATCGACCGACTGCGCGAGATGGTGCGCCTGGGCGGCGGCCTGGACGACAAACGCAACCTGACGCCGGAGGTCGAGGAGCGGGCGCTGGCCTGCCTGCGGCAGTTCGGCCAGCGCCTGAAGGCGATCCCGTCGCGCAATATCCGCGCGGTGGGCACCAATACCTTCCGCCGCATCCGCAAGCCGGGCCCCTTTCTGCGCCGCGCCTCCGAGGCGCTGGGGCACCCGATCGAGATCATCGCCGGGCGCGAGGAGGCGCGCCTGGTCTATCTGGGGGTCGCTCATGGACTGCCGACCTCGTCCGAGCCGCGCCTGGTAGTCGATATCGGGGGCGGAAGCACCGAATGCATCATCGGCCGGGGGTTCGAGCCGATGCAGCGCGAGAGTCTGGAGATGGGCTGCGTCAGCATGACGCACCGCGCCTTTGCCGATGGCGTGATCAGTGAGAGCGCGATGGAGAGCGCGGTTTTGCGCGCGCGCATGAAGGTGATGCCGGTACGCCATGATTTCACCCGCGATCATTGGTTCGAGGCGGTCGGCAGCTCGGGCACCATCCGCTCGATCCGCACCGTGTTGCGGGAGCAGGGTTGGTGTGACAGCGGCATCACCAGCGCCGGGCTGAAGAAGCTGCGGCGCGCGTTGGTGAAGGCCGGTCGCTCCGATGCGATCACGCTGAAGGGGCTGTCGGAGGAGCGCAAGCCGGTGTTCGCCGGCGGTGTCGCGGTGCTTTCCGGGGTGTTCAAGGAGCTGCGCATCGAGCAGATGCGGGTTTCCGACCAGGCGCTGCGGGAAGGGCTGATCTATGACATGCTCGGGCGCTTCGACGATGAGGATGTGCGTGGCCGCGCGGTGATGGCGCTGGCGCGGCGCTTTGGCGTCAATGAGGCGCACGCGGCGCGTGTCGAGCGGACTGCGGTGGCCTTGCTGGTGCAGGCGCTCGACGCCTGGGAACTGGATGCCAGCGAATGTACCGAGTTGCTATCCTGGGCGGTATGGCTGCATGAGATCGGGCTGGCGATCGCCCATTCCCAGTTCCACAAGCACGGGTTCTATCTGCTTACCCATGCCGATATGCCGGGCTTTACGCGTCAGCAGCAGTACATCCTGGCGGCGATGGTGCGCGGCCATCGGCGGAAGTTTCCGGACAAGCTGTTTCGCGAGGTGCCATCCGGCAAGCGCGTTTTGGTGCGGCGCCTGTGCGTGCTGCTGCGGCTTGCGGTGTTGCTGAACCGCATGCGCTCTTCGGCCAATCTGCCGCTGGCGCGGTTCGCCGCCGATGGCGATGCCCTGCGGCTGCGTTTCCCCGAGGGTTGGCTGGATGCCAATCCGCTCATCCGCGCCGAGCTGGAGCGTGAGAACGCCCGTCTGGAACCGGCTGGGTTCCGCCTGCGCTTCGCGTGAGTGGATCAGTCCGCGGCGCGGTATGAAAGCGCCTGGCCGGTGACCCCGCGGCTCGCCGGGCCGAGCAGCCACAGGTAGGCTGGCACCAGATCTTCCGGCGGTTTCAGCTGGCCATGGTCCTCGGCCGGGAAGGCGGCGAGCCGCAGCTGGGTGCGTGTCGGGCCGGGATCGAAGCTGTTGACGCGGATCGGGCTGGTGCCCTCGGTCTCGTGGGCGAGGATCTGCATAAAGCCTTCGATCGCGGCTTTCGAGACGCCGTAGGCGCCCCAGTAGGCCCGGCCCCGGCGGCCGTATTGATCGCTGGTGAACACCACCGAGGCGTCTTCCGATTTGCGCAGCAGCGGCAGGCAGGCGCGGGTCAGCATCATCGGCCCGTTGAGGTTGACTTGCAGGATCTGGTACCAGGTTTCCATGTCGTAATCGTCGATGCGGCTCAACACGCCGAGCTTGGCGGCGTTGTGGAGCAGGCCATCGAGGCGGCCGAATTCCCGCTCCAGGGTTTCGCCAAGATTGTCGTAATCCATCTCGGTGGCGCCCTCGAGGTTGATCGGGTAGATCGCCGGGGTCGGACCGCCGGCTGCCTCGATCTCGTCGTAGACGCTTTCGAGCTTGCGCAAGGTCTTGCCGGCCAGGATCACGGTCGCGCCGTGTTTGCCACAAGCCAACGCGACGGCGCGACCGATGCCGTCGCCGGCCCCGGTGATCAGGATCACGCGCTCGCGCAGTTCGTCACCTTGGGGTTGATAGTCGGGTGGGGGGATCTCGTGCATGGTGCGCTCGCTAACGGACGGGATGCCTATTTTGCCAGAAGCACGCCGCGCCAGCCATGCCAGAACAGCGCCAGCGGGGTCAGCAGGGTCTTGTGTCGGCGGCAGGCGGCGGGGTTCTCGCGTATCGTCCGGTAGAGCGCGCGGGTTTCGCCGTGTAATGCGCGCAATAGCGCCGGGGTGGCGCGGGGTGGTGGCGTGGCGAGCGATTTGAGCTCGCTGAGGATGGCGGCAACAGCCTGGTTGAACTCCGCATCGGGCAGCTCAAGTAACTGTTTCGTGGGCAAATCCAGCGGCAGCGGGCAGCGCCCGCGTCGCAATGGCGCGCCGATCCGGTTGAGTTCATCGACCAGGCAGCGAAATTGTCCGACGCGCCGCGCGCTGGCATCGTCACCGCCGCACAGGGCCGCGGCGATGCGTTCGACCGCCGCGCGCTGGCCGGCCAGTTCGAGCCATTGCCGGGTATTCGCTGTTGGCGTGGGGGCGAGGCGCTGCTCCTGAACCTCGATCAGGTCGCGCAGCCAGCTCAGCGCCTCGGCGGATAGCAGCGCGCCCACGCGCTGTCCCAGCGGATGGCGCGCCTTTCCAGCCTCGATACGGGCGATCTCGTCGCGCCACCAGGCCAGTTTCAGCGCGGCGATGCCGGGTTCGCGGATGCGCTCCGGGATCTCGTCGATCTGTTCGCCGAGTTCAAAGAGCGTCAGCAGCTCGGCGCGGCGCGCGCGTGGGGCATGGCGCAGCGCGTGCCATGCCGGGTGCAGGGCGTTGACGCGGTCACTTGCGGCCTCTGGATTCACGGCTTGGCTGTGAGCGGCAGCCAGTCCAGCAGTTGTGCCGGCTTTTCGATCAGGCCGTCGGCGCCCCAGTGCTCGGGCCGGTCATCGCTGCCAAGGTAGCCCCAACGGGCAACCAGCGAGGGCATGCCGGCGTTGCGCGCGGCCTCGATATCGCGCTCGGCGTCGCCGATGTAGAGGGTTGCCTCTGGTGGCGTGCCGAGTTCCTTGCAGGCATGCCACATCGGCAGCGGATGCGGTTTGCGTTCGCGGGTGGTATCGCTGCTGACCACGCTGGCGGCGCGCCGGCGCAGATCGAGCGCGTCCAGTAGTGGGTCGGTCAGCCAGGATGGCTTGTTGGTGACGATGCCCCACGGCAGGCCGTGTTGCTCCAGGGTTGCAAGCACCTCGTCGAAACCAGGGAAGAGGCGCGAGGCGCGGGACAAATCGGCGCGGTAGTGGTCGAGAAACTGCTGGCGCAGGGCTTCGAAATCCGGGTCGCCAGGCTCGATCCCGAAGCCCAGCCGGATCAACGCGATACCGCCGTGTGAAACCTGGGGGCGAATCACCTCGAACGGCATGGGCGCGCGGCCATGCGCGCGCAGGGTCTGGTTCAACGCCCTGGCCAGATCCGGAGCGGTATCGACCAAGGTGCCGTCGAGATCGAACAGAATCCCCCTGGGATCATTCATCCCGATCGCAACAGGCCAGGTAGTTTACCGAGACATCATTGGGATCCAGCCGGTAGACGCCGCTTAGCGGGTTATAGGTCATTCCGGTGAGGTCGCGTAGCCTAAGGCCGGCGCGGCGCGCCCAGGTTTCCAGCTCGGACGGGCGGATGAAGCGCGCGTAATCATGGGTGCCGCGTGGCAGCAGGCCGAGCACATATTCGGCGCCGACGATCGCGAACAGATAGGATTTCGGGTTGCGGTTCAGGGTAGAGAAGAAGACCTTGCCGCCGGGACGCGTCAGCGTCGCACAGGCGCGGATCACCGATTCCGGATCGGGCACATGCTCCAGCATCTCCATGCAGGTGACCAGGTCATAGTGGCCGGGTTGTTCCCCGGCCAGGGTTTCGACCGGTACCTGGCGGTAGTCCACTTCGAGGCCACTTTCATAGAGATGCAGTTTTGCGACCTCGATATTGGCCTTGCCCATGTCGATGCCGGTGACCCTGGCCCCACGTTGCGCCATGCTTTCGGCAAGGATGCCACCGCCGCAGCCGACATCGAGCACGCGCTTGCCCTCCAGGCCTCCGGCATGCTGGTCGATGTAGTCGAGACGCAGGGGGTTGATCTCGTGCAACGGCTTGAACTCGCTGTTCGGATCCCACCAGCGCGAGGCGAGGGATTCGAACTTGTCGATCTCGGCGGGATCGACGTTGGGCTGGGACTGGGGCATCGCGGTGTTCCGACGGGAAAGTCGGTCTCATTATAAACCCGGCTTACTCGATGGGGTACAATGCCGCCAATTTTTTACCCAGAGGTTTGTTGACAAATGGAAAAGATCAAGGTGGAAAACCCGGTCGTCGAGCTCGATGGCGACGAGATGACCCGCATCATCTGGCGCTTCATCAAGGAGAAGCTGATCCTGCCCTATGTGGATCTGCCGATCCGCTACTTCGATCTGAGCATCCAGAAGCGTGACGAGACCGACGATCAGATCACCATCGACGCGGCCAACGCGATCAAGGAGGTCGGCGTCGGCATCAAGTGCGCGACGATCACGCCAGACGAGGCGCGCGTCGAGGAGTTCGGCCTGAAGAAGATGTGGCGCAGTCCCAACGGCACCATCCGCAATATCCTTGGCGGCACCGTATTCCGCGAGCCGATCATCTGCAACAACATCCCGCGCTATGTCGGCGGCTGGACCGATCCGATCGTGATCGGCCGTCACGCCTTCGGCGACCAGTACCGCGCGACCGATTTCAAGGTGCCCGGCGCGGGCCGCCTGACGATGCGTTTCGAACCCGCCGACGGCGGCGAGGCGGTCGAGTACGAGGTCTTCGAGTTTCCCGAGGCCGGCGTCGCGATGGGCATGTACAACCTCGATGACTCGATCCGTGGCTTTGCGCGTTCGTGCATGCACTTTGCGCTGGATCGTAAATGGCCGCTCTACCTTTCCACCAAGAACACCATCCTGAAGGCCTATGACGGCCGCTTCAAGGATCTTTTCCAGGAGGTCTATGAGGCCGAATTCAAAGACGCCTTCGAGGCCGCCGGCATCTGGTACGAGCATCGCCTGATCGATGACATGGTTGCCTTTGCGATCAAGACCAATGGCCGATTCGTGTGGGCGTGCAAGAACTACGACGGCGATGTGCAATCCGATGTCGTCGCCCAGGGCTTCGGCTCGCTCGGCCTGATGACCTCGGTTCTGCTGACCCCGGACGGCAAGGTCGCCGAGGCCGAGGCCGCGCACGGCACCGTCACCCGTCACTACCGCCAGCACCAGCAGGGCAAGAAGACCTCGACCAACCCGATCGCATCTATCTTTGCCTGGACGCGCGGTCTGCTGCATCGCGCCAAGCTCGATGGCAACGAGGCGCTGAAACAGTTTGC
>JALVEB010000077.1 GCA_027008705.1 Sedimenticola sp.
CGACAACCCACCGGCGGTGTTGTCGAACCGCGCCAAGCATCTGTCGAACTACTTCAAGCAGAATTTCGCCCAGGTCACCAACCCGCCGATCGATCCGATCCGCGAGGAGCTGGTGATGTCGCTGACGATGCTGATCGGCCCGAAGCCGAATCTTCTCGGCCTCGGCGATGCCGGCTCGCAGATGCGCCTCGAGGTCAGGCAACCGGTGCTGACCAACGAGCAGCTCGAGCGCGTTCGCCACATCGAGGACAATTGCGACGGCGTGTTTCGCACGCGCACGCTGAGCATCTGCTACGCCGCCGATCCAAGTGTCGGCCGCGAGGAAGCCGCGGCGATGATGGAAGGCGCGCTGGAGGCGTTGTGCGCGCGCGCCGAGGAGGCGGTGCGCGACGGATACAACATCCTGATTCTGTCCGACCGCTGTGTCGATGTCGATCATATCGCCATCCCGGCGCTGTTGGCCTGTTCGGCGGTGCATCACCATCTGATCCGCCAGGGCCTGCGTACCGAGGTCGGGCTGGTGATCGAGACCGGCAGCGCGCTCGAGGTGCACCATTTCGCGACGCTCGCCGGTTATGGCGCCGAGGCGGTGAACCCCTATCTGGCCTTCGATACCATCACCCACCTGCTGGAGGACGAAAGCCTTGCCGGGGAACTGGATCTGAGTGTCGAGGAGGCCCACGAGCGCTATATCAAGGCCGTCGGCAAGGGGCTGAAGAAGGTGATGTCGAAGATGGGCATCTCCACCTACCAGTCGTACTGCGGCGCGCAGATCTTCGATGCTGTCGGTCTCTCCACGGAATTCGTCGAGCGTTACTTTACCGGCACCGTGACCACCGTCGAGGGGGTTGGCATCGATGCCATCGCCGCCGAGGCGGTCGAATGGCACCGTGTTGCCTATGGCGATGCCCCGATCTACCGCAAACACCTCGATGTCGGCGGCGATTACGCCTGGCGCGTGCGCGGCGAGGATCATGTCTGGACCCCGGACGCCATCGCCAAGCTGCAACACGCCACGCGCATGAACGACGCGCGCACCTTCAAGGAGTTCTCTCGCCTGATCGATGAGCAGAACGAGCGCCTGTTGACCTTCCGCGGCCTGTTCGATTTCAAGTTTGCCGACGAGCCGGTGCCGCTCGACGAGGTCGAGCCGGCGAAGGAGATCGTCAAGCGCTTCGCCACCGGCGCGATGTCGTTCGGCTCGATCAGCTACGAGGCCCACTCGACGCTCGCCGAGGCGATGAACGCGCTCGGCGGCAAGTCCAACACCGGCGAGGGCGGCGAGGAGCCGGAACGCTTCCAGCCGCTGCCGGACGGCTCGCCGAACCCCAAGCGTTCGGCGATCAAACAGGTCGCCTCGGGCCGTTTCGGCGTGACCACCGAGTACTTGGTCAACGCCGATGACATCCAGATCAAGATGGCGCAGGGCGCGAAGCCCGGCGAGGGCGGCCAGCTGCCCGGCCACAAGGTCAATTCGACCATCGCGCGGGTGCGTCATTCCACCCCCGGCGTGGGCCTGATCTCGCCGCCGCCGCATCATGACATCTACTCGATCGAGGATCTCGCGCAACTGATCCATGACCTGAAGAACGTCAACCCGGAGGCGCGCATCAGCGTCAAGCTGGTCTCCGAGGTCGGTGTCGGCACCGTCGCCGCCGGGGTCTCCAAGGCGCATGCCGACCATGTCACCATCGCCGGCTACGATGGCGGCACCGGCGCCTCGCCGCTGACCTCGATCAAGCACGCCGGCTCGTCGTGGGAGATCGGCCTCGCCGAAACCCACCAGACCCTGGTGCTGAACAAGCTGCGCACGCGCATCGCGGTGCAGGTCGATGGCGGCATGCGCACCGGGCGCGATGTCGTCGTCGGCGCGTTGCTTGGCGCCGATGAATTCGGCTTCGCCACCGCGCCGCTGATCGTCGAGGGCTGCGTCATGATGCGCAAATGTCACCTCAACACCTGTCCGGTCGGGGTTGCCACGCAGGATCCGGAGCTGCGCAAGAAGTTCGTCGGCAAGCCCGAGCACGTCATCAACTATTTCTTCTTCATCGCCGAGGAGATCCGCGAGCTGATGGCACGGCTGGGTTTTCGCCGCTTCGACGAGATGGTCGGTCAGATGGATCGTCTCGATATGCGCCGCGCGCTGAATCACTGGAAGGCGCGCGGGCTGGATTTCTCGCGCATCCTGCACAAGCCGGAGACCGCGGAGGGCGAGCCGGTCCATAACTGCGAGCCGCAAGATCACGGCCTGGATCAGGCCAAGGATCACGAACTCATCGCGCAGGCGCGGCCAGCCATCGAGGAGGGCAGGCCGGTACGCATCGAGACCGGGATCCACAACTACAACCGCAGCTTCGGCGCGATGCTTTCGGGCCGCGTCGCCGAGGCGCACGGCCACGCCGGCCTGCCCGATGACAGCATCCATATCCGGGCGCGCGGCACCGCCGGGCAATCGTTCGGCGCCTGGCTCGCGAAAGGCGTCACCATCGAACTGGTGGGCGAGGGCAACGACTACGTCGGCAAGGGCCTCTCGGGTGGTCGCCTGATCATCTATCCGCCGGCCGATTCCGCCATCGACAAGGCCGAGAAAAACATCATCGTCGGCAATACCGTGCTCTATGGCGCGATCGCCGGCGAATGCTTCTTCCGCGGCGTCGGCGGCGAGCGTTTCGCGGTGCGTAACTCCGGCGCGACCGCGGTGGTCGAGGGCGTGGGCGACCACGGTTGTGAATACATGACCGGCGGCGTTGTCGTGGTGCTCGGCGAGACCGGGCGCAACTTCGCCGCGGGCATGAGCGGCGGCATCGCCTATGTGCTCGACGAGGACGGCGATTTCGAGCAGCGCTGCAACCTGGCCCAGGTCGAGCTGGAACCGGTGCCGGCCGAGGACGACGCCCTGGAACAGCTCGAACACCTCGGCGGCGACATGGAAACCCACGGCTGGGTCGATGTCAGCCACGACATGACGCGCTTCGACAACACCCGCCTGCGGCAACTGATCGAACAGCACCTGCACTACACCAACAGCGAGCGCGCGCGTGACATCCTGGATCATTGGGATGAATACGTCGGCAAGTTCGTCAAGGTCATGCCGGTGGATTACCGGCGCGCGCTGCTCGAGATGCAGGCGCGTCAGCAGGCCGGACAAACCAATACCAAGCAGGGGAGCCACTGAGCATGGGCAAGCCAACCGGTTTCATGGAGTATCCGCGTCTCGACCGCAGCTATGCGCCGGTCAGCGACCGGATCACCCATTTCAACGAATTCGTCATCGCCCTGGCCGACGATCAGGTCCGCCAGCAGGGCGCGCGCTGCATGGACTGCGGGATCCCGTACTGCCATAACGGCTGTCCGGTCAACAACATCATCCCGGACTGGAACGATCTGGTCTATCGCGGCGACTGGCGCGAGGCGATGGAGGTGCTGCACAGCACCAACAACTTCCCCGAGTTCACCGGACGCATCTGCCCGGCGCCCTGCGAGGAAGCCTGCACGCTGAACCTGCACGATGCCCCGGTAACGATCAAGACCATCGAATGCTCGATCGTCGACAAGGCCTGGGAACAAGGCTGGATCGAACCCCAGGTCGCGCCGCACAAATCCGGCAAGCGGGTCGCCATCGTCGGCTCCGGGCCGGCCGGCATGGCCTGCGCCCAGCAGCTTGCGCGCGCCGGTCACGCGGTCTCCCTGTACGAGAAGCAGAACCGCATCGGCGGCCTGTTGCGCTACGGCATCCCGGACTTCAAACTGAACAAGAAGATCATCGACCGGCGCATGGCGCAGATGCGCACCGAGGGGGTGGAGTTCCATCCCAACACCCACATCGGCGTCGATATCCCGCTCAAGCAGCTGCTCGACGAGTTCGATGCCGTGGTGCTGGCCGGTGGTTCCGAGCAGCCACGCGATCTTCCGGTGCCGGGGCGCGAGTTCGACGGCATCCATTTCGCGATGGATTTCCTGCGCGCCAACAGCCGCAGGGTGCAGGGCGATCAGCTGTCGGACGACGAGTTCATCAGCGCCGCCGACAAG
>JALVEB010000078.1 GCA_027008705.1 Sedimenticola sp.
AAGGAGTTCCCGCACCGGACGATCGGGCCGCAAACCAAAAAACAAACGATGCGGAGCCATCACATCACGCTATGTGTCATAGACCTGCGTGATTATAACCCAGGGCCACATCATCCAAGCGCCTAAATTATTGATAAATCTGGAGTGGATTTCTCACCAGCGTTCGTAGCGAGACGGATCCAGGGTGCGTCATGGGTGGCTTTCGCGACCGAGGAGCGCGCAGGCATGGCCGACACGATGTCGAGCACTCCGACCGAGCGAACGCCAGCCAGGGCGTGCCATTGGGTCGTCGCACTAGAAGGATGGTGAGAAATGCGGCCTAGAGCCGGGGCAAGATGGGTGTCTTCTATCGGATCGAAGACGGCAACATGGTCCATGATATGCTGGCGGACGAAGCAGGTCGCCTCCCCTGCGAGTTCGACTGAACCCACCCTGGAACGAGCTATTCCACAGCGCCTACGGACCCCGCTTCCTTTGCGCGAAACACCCGGCTGTCGGGATGGAACGCCATCCACGCAAACCAGTATCCGCTGACCGCCGCCAAGGGTCGCCCGGCGGCGTCCCGCACGCGCGCATTGCCATTCCTTGCGTCGAAGAACACCTGTATCGCTTGCCCGCCCACGCGATCAAGGAAGGGTGTCGCGACCCGGGAGAGCTCATCGAAGGGATAGACGCGCGCATCGCCGCCGATGACCAGGCCCAATACGCGCGTCTTCGGGTGATAGCGCCGATCCAGCCGGGAAACCGGGAAATACAGCCCCTTGTCACTGGCATAGCCGGGATAGGGCGAACGGGTGTAGTCACGCCGGTAGCCGGTGTCGCGCGATAGCACCCGGGTATCGGGATGGCGCTCGCGCCAGTCCTCCCAGGTGGTGTGCTCCAGCGGGATCGGGGCGAGCCGCTCGCCCTTGCGCGGGCCGCTGACCGCGCGCGCGAGAATCTGCGACCACAAGGACGCGCTGGCGCGGTCGTAGAGCAGCAGATCGCTGTTGTACAACAGGCCGGAGACGCCGAAGCCCTCGCTGTCATGGCCGGGCCGCAGGCGAAACGCCATACCGGTACCGCACAGCGGACAGTAGCTGACGACTACCGAGGCGCCACCGATGCGGTCGTTGACGATCTCGTGATAGTCGAGGATTTGCACCGGATAGGCACGTGCGTCGCCGTCCAGTTCCAATCCGAGCACCCGGTCGTCCGGGTGAAGCCAGACGGCCTCGCGCGGCGTGATGAAACGCGGACGGTCGATCGCCGGGATGCCGTCGCGCGGCGGGCCGCCCTGGTAAATCTCGTTGCGCGGCAACGAGGTGTCGCTCAGATCGAATCCATTGGTTTCGGACGAGCCACAAGCAGGGAGAACGACAACGAGAAGCAGCAGGAGAATGACCCGGCACATGCGACAAACCCTTGGAGAGACTGCCTAACAGGACCGGGGATGGCCCGCTGCTCTTTCGAGCACCGGGGTCGGGAACGAGAAAGCAGGCCGCTTCAGCCGGCGAAGATCACCGAGAAGAAGCTCAGATAGGCCAATACGATCAGGCTGACGACGATGACAATGGGCAGGTTATCGAGGTTGAACATCAGGAATCTCCGGTATCGGTGGTGTCGGGGTCATGCGGACGACGCGGGATCATCGGATCGTCGTCGTCCATCAGGATGCGGTGAGCGGGGCCTTCCAGATCTTCGTACTGGCCGCTGCGCACGCTCCAGACGAACAGCCCGATCGCGATCGCCATCAATACGACACCCAGTGGAATCAGCAGGTAGAGTATCGACATCGGGGGTTCCTCGGGAGCGCGCCGTCTTCAGCGCAGGCGCAATGCGTTCATCACCACGATCAACGAGCTGAACGACATGCCCAGCGCGGCCATCCACGGGGCGACGATGCCGGCGGCGGCCACCGGTATGGCGACGATATTATACACCAGCGCCCAGCCCAGGTTCTGCCGGATGATCGTCGTCGTCCGCCGCGCGGTGGCGACCGCCTCGGCGAGCGCCATCAGTCGTGTCGACATCAGCACCATGTCGGCGCTGGCCTGGGAGACATCGGCGCCGCTGCCGATCGCGAGCGAGACATCGGCGCCGGCGAGCACCGGCGCGTCGTTGACGCCGTCTCCGACCATCGCGACGCGCAACCCGCGCGCCTGCAAGGCGCGCAGGTGGGCCAGCTTCTGTTGTGGCGACTGTTCGGCGTGGTAGGCGATGCCGCCGAGCTGGCGCGCGGTCGCGGCGACGGTGGCCTCGCGGTCGCCACTGAGGATCTCGGCCTCGATGCCGAGCGCGCGCAATGCCGCGATCGTCTCGGCGGCATCGTCGCGTGGTTGGTCGGCGAGGTAGAGGATCGCCAGCAGGCCTTGTTCATCGCCGAGCGCGATCGCGGTATTGGCCTCATCGACCAGTGTCGGCGGGGAATCCCCGCTGGCCGCGGCGACGAAATCGGGGCGCCCCAGGCGCAAGCTCCGGCCGTCGATCACGCCCTCGACGCCGCGTCCCGGCAGGTTGCGCGCCTCGCTGACGTGATAACGCTCCGGCGCCGGCGCGGCATCGATCAGGGCGCGCGCCAGGGGGTGCTCGGAGCGCGCTTCGAGGGCGGCGGCGCGGTCGAGCGCTTCGGATTCGTCAAGGCCGTCCCGCAGCGGCTCGACGCGCGCGACCGAGAGCCGCCCCAGGGTCAGGGTTCCCGTCTTGTCGAAGAGCACGCGATCGACCCGCGCCAGGGTCTCGAGCGCATGGCCGCGTGTCACCAGCACGCCGCCGCGCAATAAGCGCCCGGTAGCCGCGGTGACCGCCGCCGGGGTCGCCAGCGAGAGCGCGCACGGACAGCTGACGACGAGCACCGAGAGGGTCACGACGAAGGCCCGGGCCGGTTCATGGAAGGCCCACCATAACGCGGTCAGCGCGGCCAGCACGAGCAGGCCGAGGACGAACCAGCCGGCGACGCGGTCGGCGAGTCCGGCGAGGCTCGGCTTCTCGGCCTGGGCGCGGTCGAGCAGGCGCACGATCGCGGAAAGCGTGGTGTCCTCGCCGACCTGCTCCACCCGCACCAGCAACGGGCCATCGACATTGACGCTGCCGCCGACGACGCGCTCTCCGGGCTTGCGCGGCAACGGCAGGCTCTCGCCACTGAGCAGGGATTCGTCGACCGCGCTCTCGCCCTCCTCGATGACGCCGTCGGCCGGCAGGGTCTCGCCGGGCTTGACCAGCACGCGGTCGCCGGGGCGCAGCTCGGAGACCGTGACGGCTTCCTGACGGCCTTCGGCATCGACGCGCACGGCGGTCACCGGCAGCAGTTTGACCAGTTCCTCGGCGGCGCGCCCGGCCTTGTGGCGCGCGTTCATCTCCAGATAGCGACTGGTCAGCATGAAGAATACGAACATGGCGACCGAATCGAAATAGATATCGCCATGGCCACGGAGCGTATCCCAGGCACTGACGACAAAGGCGCCGCCGATGGCCAATGCCACCGGCACATCCATGCCGACGCGCCGGCGTCGGAGATCACGCCACGCTCCTTGAAAGAAAGGCACGGCGGAATAGAACACCACCGGCAGGGTCAGAAACAGGCTCACCCAGCGCAGGAAATCGCGGATCCCTGGACTCATGCCGCTGGCATCGCCCGCATACATCGCCACCGCCAGCATCATCACCTGCATCGCCATCAGCGCACTGACGGCGAGACGGCGCAAAGCGACGCCCCGCTCCTTGCGGAACAGTTGGTCTTGGCGACCGGGGTCATAAGGATGGGCGATGTAGCCGATCGCGGCGATCGCCTTCAGGATATCGCTGAGGTGGATGCGCGAATCGTCCCAACGCACCCGCGCACGGTGGGTACTGTAATTGACGTTGAAATCGAGCACGCCGTCCAACGCGCCGACGTGGCGCTCGTTGAGCCACACGCAAGCCGCGCAGGTGATGCCCTCGAGGATCAACGCCGCCTCCCTGACCTCGCCCTCGGCGGCCTTGACGAAGCTCTGTTGCAGCGCCGGCTGGTCATACAGA
>JALVEB010000079.1 GCA_027008705.1 Sedimenticola sp.
CGAGTCACCAGGCTGGGATTGCGTTCCCCTCCGACATCGAAGGCCAGGCGTTCGTCGATGTGTTCGATGGCTCGGGTACAGACTAAGTCGTAGAAGGGCGCCAGCCGGATGCCGCCCTCCGGAGAATAGAGCAGGGCAAGGTTCTTGGTGTGGCCGTCGGAGTTGCCGGCGAGCATGTTGAAGATCTGCCAGCGCAGCAGGTGCTGCAGATCGAGCGCGGGCTCGGCAGAGGCTATCCGCACCAGCTGACAGCACTGGGCGAATGTCGGGCCGCCATGTTCCTGGTACTTGTGCTCGTGCCCGTAGCCCAGCGCTTGGCAGAAGTCCTCCTGATGCAGGCGCCGGATCTCGCCGGTGTCATCCGGGATGCGATCGTAACGGCGGATCTCGGCGAACCGGCTTTCCTCGATGCGGCGCAGATGGATCTCCACCACGGGCAGATCGACAGCATTCGCCAGGTGCATGGCGAAGGTCTCGTAGGCTGGCACGTGACGGTAGTCGGCCAGCTCGAACTTCAGGATATGGCTGGATGGCGCCTCTCCCTGAGGTAGCCAGTAGCGTCCATTGCGCACGAGTACCGGGCACTTGTTCTGGGCACCCGCCAATGACAGCCGTGGCCGCTCGTCTTCCGGACCGGCGGCATGGATGCGGCCGCGCCGGGCGGCCAACCGCGCCAGTTCCTCGTCGTTCAAAGGGTGGTAATGCCGTTCCCGGGAGGGCTCCCGCCCCAAAGGAAGAAGCGACAGCGCGCCTGCACACTCGCCCCCGATGGCGCGCAGCAGTTCGAAATCGCTGTCGGGCAGCTTCAGGTCGCGGACGATCTGCTCGCGGACGCCACCTTCGGGCAGCAGGTTGGCGAAGAAGCGATGGGCTGTCGCTGCCTCGGGCGGGAACTCGCGGTCCTCCAGCGGCAGGCTGTGGGAGATCGAAAAACCGGTCTCGATCCATTCCGGGTGATAGCGGAACCCCATGAGCCCGACGGGATTGCGCCACAGGGCGCCGACCCGGCGGCGTTCGCACCAGACATCGAGTGTATCCGGTTGGTTCATGAAGTCGATCCGCTCTCATTACCGGATGAAGGCTGGCCACGGGGCCGGACGATCACCTCCAGACCCAGCGTGCGCAGCGCCTTGAGCACCTTGCCGATCTCGGCGGTTTCCTTGCCCCGCTCGAACTCGGAGAGGAAGCGCGTGCTCAGGTTCCCCAGCCCCGAAACGGTCTCCAGTGTCAGTCCTCGCTGCTTGCGGTGGGCGCGAACCAGGCGGCCGAGCTCCTCGGTGGTCTGCATGGGGCCATAGTCGATGGGTTTGTTGGGCATGGTTTGGGTCCAAAATGCACCGTACGGTAAAAAATAGCCGATACTACCCGCAATAGCAACAAATATTTATCGTACGTGATAAATATCGGCGTGCATTGATGGATCTGTATAGAATGGCCAAGTACGGTAAAAAAGATGTCGCTGAGGAGATCGATGGGTCCCTTCATTTCGTTGTCGCTGTCCGCCTCGGTGGTCCGGTCATGGCTGTCCACTGAGTCCACAGGTCTTGCCCGCCACGGCAACGCGAGCCTCGATCACTCGCGTGCCAAGGGCGGGGCCGCACCAGCGGCGCCTGTGGGTCCCAGTGGGCAGGCAGCGTGCCTGAAGAGAGCGATTCCCTCTGTCGCAAGCCCTGTGACAGGCGAAGGAGCGGCGCGGGCTTGTCAGCTCCTTCCTTTTTGATGCGCCCGGCATGGGCGCACCCCTGTAGGTGGAAGTCCCGCCATAAGGTGGAACGGCACGAGGGCACGCCGCAGGGCGGTCCCCGGGGCGTCATCCCATGGGCGGGTCAGAGTCGGATGTCCACCCCCAGGCCGCCAAGGGCTTCGGATTCTTCCAGCCTCAGTTCGCCCCCGTAACTTCTCACGATGTCCTGGACGATGGAAAGACCCAGCCCATGGCCCGGGGCTTCCTCGTCCAGGCGCTGGCCGCGGTCGAGCAGCCGGGCGCGCAGGTCGGGAGGGATGCCGGGGCCGTCATCCTCGATGCGCAGGTGAAACCCCCGTGCCAGGTCCAGGGTGAGCCGCACCTCACCAACGGCCCACTTGCAAGCGTTGTCCAGCAGATTGCCAATGAGTTCCAGGCTGTCCTCACGATCCACCGTGACCTGGTTGTTCACGCCGCGAATATCCAGCGCAATCCGCTTGTCGGGATGGAGACGCCGCAGCAGTTCGACCAGCTCCTGGAGATCCTGTTGCGGCGCGAACGGCACTGCTGTGCCTCCCGGGCCCGCGATGCGGGCGCGGCGCAACTCGCGTTCGGTGAGCTGCCCGATGCGCCTGACGTGGTTGCCAAGCGATCTTCTCAGTCCCTTCTCCTCCACCCCCTCGATCTCCTGGCGCAGCAGATTGAGAGGTGTCTTCAGGGCGTGAGCCAGGTTGCCAAGAGCGTTGCGGGAGCGCCGGATACGCTCCTTGTGCTGTGTAAGCAGGCGGTTGAAGGCCGTGATGAGGGGTGCGATTTCCCGGGGGGTTGCCGTCTGGATGGCATCCTGTCCACCGACTGCGATCCGATCGAGTTCCTGTCGCACCGCCTCGAGCGGGCGCAAGGCGCTGCGGATGCGCCAGCCCTGCAGCAGGGACAACAGGGAAAAGCCGGCCAATGTCATCAACAGGAACGCCAGGTTGAATCGCCGGCCGGCCTTCTCCAGTGGGGCAATCTCCTCGGCCACGGTGATCCACAGTCGGTGACCCTGCTTGTGGTAACCGGCATGGCGCACGAGAACGGTTTCATCCCCGTCGAGGGACACTTTCTCTGTCACCCGTTTCCCCGGTGCCGGGCGGCGGGCAGGCAGCTGCCTGTCCCAAAGGGAACGCGAGCGGAACCGCCGGCCATCGTCGGTCTCTATGACGTAGTAGTGGCCGGAGCGGACCTGGGCGTAGACGCCCGCGAGGCCGGCACGGTCGAAAAGCGGCGCGTCGTTCTGCCAGTTGACCGCCGCCAGCAGGGTTTCGGCATCGTGTTGCAGCCGCGTCTCCAGCAGGCTGGTCAGGGTGTGGTTCAGGATCAGGTGCCCGACCAGCCACAGGCTCGCAGCCAGCAGCGCCATCACCGCCGCCGCGCTGCGCCAGAGCTGGCCGCGCAGCGATTTCACCCTTTCTTCCCAATGAATACGTACCCGTGGCCCCGCCGGGTGAGGATTCGCTCGGGGCCGATCTTTTTGCGCAGCCGTCGGATATAGACCTCCAGGCGGTTGCTGTCGTATTCGTCGTCCTCGAAGGCCTGTTCCCCCAGACGCGCCTTGGAAACCACCCGGCCCGGTGCCCGCATCAGCGCTTCCAGGATGCGGAATTCCGTGGCGGTCAGTGCCGTGGCATCGCCATTCGGCAAGCGCACTTCCCGGCGGTCGTGGTCGAGCACCAAGCCACCTGCCTCCAGGGTGTTGTCGGCCTGGCCGGCATGACGGCGGATCACGGCCTCGATACGGGCCAGCAGCTCCTCGGGCTCGAAGGGTTTGCCCAGGTAGTCATCGGCACCGGCGCGCAGGCCGTCCACGCGTTCCTGCCAGCCGTCCCGGGCCGTGAGAATCAGCACGGGCACCTTGTTGCCATTGGCCCGCCACCGCTTGAGAACCTCCATGCCACTGCGCCCGGGAAGCCCGAGATCCAGGATGACGATGCCGTATTCCTGTTCCGTTCCGAGAAATTGGGCGTCGATGCCATTGTCGGCATGATCCACCACGAAGCCGGCTTGTTCCAGTCGTCGGCGCAGGTGCCGGACAAGGGTGGCATCGTCCTCCACCAGCAAGAGCCGCATCAGTCGCGCTCCTCGCCGAGGAATTCGCCCGTGGCGGCATCGAAGGAGAACTCCCACACCTCACCGGCATCGAGATACTCCAGTTCGTAGATCAGGTGGCCATCCTCGCGTTCCAGTTCGGCCCTGATGAGGCGTCCCCGCCGTAAATGTCGCCGCGCCCGCTCCAGGATCTGCTCCAGGGACAGGATCTCTCCCGCCTGGCGCAGTTCCAGCGCCTGGTCCTGATCGATATCCTCTCCCGCCATGGCGGGGCTTGTGAGCAGTGCCAGACAGAGCGCCGTCCATCTAGTCGTCCCAGCGGCCCACGCCGGGAATCCGTACCTGGTGTTCGTCATAGTCTCCCCGTTCTGCACCGGTGTGACAGGCCTCGCAGCGGCTGAAGCTTTCGACATCCGGGTTGTTTACCACCAGCCGGGGCGGGATCTCGTGATGCTTGCGCAGAAAATAACGAGTTTCCGTGAAACGCAAGGGGGCATCAACTCCGAGAGAACGAGCGATATTCGGCGCCCTGCCAGTATGGCTTCGATCGGCCGCGTTGGCGCTCAGGTATTCGGTGATGTGCCGTGCCGTTTGGGCGTCCAGCTCGGCATTTTCACCGAAATGATCCTCGAGCCCCGACATGATGCGTTGCCAGGACCTCGCGGGCAGCATTCCCGGTGGATAGGCGAGATGGCAGGCGCCGCACTCTTCCCGGTATTGGGGATCGTCCGCTGGACGAAAGTCCATCCGGGCTGGCAGAAAACGGCTGAAGCCTTCGTCATCATCGTCGTCATCTTCGTAGGCGCAAGCCTGAAGGGTGAGACCTATGGTCATTACCAGCGTCAGGAAAATGACGAGAGGGGTAAAGGTTTTTTGGATCTCTTTCATCGTGCGTTCTCCTTTACAGGGTGTTCAGCCATTGCAGGATGTCCGCTTTCTCCTGAGCCGTGCATTCGCGCCCCCAGGTCCACTTGCAGTTGCGATGAAACCACTTCTCGACCTTTCTAAGGTCGGTGAAACGCTTGGGATTCACCGAGGGTGCCATGGGGTCTATGGGCTTGCGGGTGCGCCTGTGGCGCCCGGCTTGGCGGAGGTCGTTGCCGTGGCACTGGGTACAGTCTCTGCCGCGAATGCCAGGTTTGTTCCAGAGCATCCGGCCACGCTCCGCCGAGGGTGCGTTTTCTGCAGTGGCGGAGTAGTGCTCCAGGACCGCCCGGCGGTCCGCAACGGCGACCGTGGTGCCAAGAAGAAGAAAAAACGGTATGAGCGCCCTTGCCTTGAACATGTTCACTCCTCCTCAATGCGCTTGCGACCGTGCCACATGGCGGCCACCAGGTTTTCATGGTGAAGAAGGCTGGACCAGATCACGCCGGCCACGTGCAGCACCACGAGGAACAGGGTGAAGTTGGCAAAGAACTCGTGGATCTCCTCGCCGGCTTCGGGAAGCCATTCCGGTGTGTTGCAGAGCCAGCTGGACAGCGGGCCTGCGCATTCGCCGGCACCGTAGACAATCAGCCCGGTGATGACCGTGAAGGCCAGTGAGACCAGCAGGGCGATCACATTGGCGCCCCCTGCCGGGTTGTGGCCGATGTAGCGCGGCGCCCGCCCCTTGAGTTCGTCTTTCAGGTAGCTGATCGCCTCGCGCGGTGGCCGGACGAAATCCGAGAAACGGGCATGTTGGCTGCCGATGAATCCCCACAGCACCCGAAACAGCACCAGTCCTCCGACGGCGTAACCCGCCCAGACGTGCGGGGAGAGAAAGTCATCCTCGGTGAAATAGGCGAAGAAGAATGCGGCCACCAGCGACCAATGAAAGATCCTTACCATCGGATCCCAGACCTTTATCTCACGTGTCATGATCGTTGCTCCTGTGCTCGTTCCCTGGCTACAGGCTAGATGAGCAACCTGAAAACAGGCTGAAACGGGAATTCCGGCGAGAAGGGGTTCACTGCTGATCTTGACAGGGGATTTCGTCATGATAAGATAGTAATAAGTTACTAACTTAGGGCTACGCGATGACACCCCACCATCCCAGGCATCTGCCAGCAGAAGAGCGCCGCGCCGTCACCGTTGAAACCGTCCTGGAGCTGGCTGCGGAGCAGAACCCAGGAGAGATCACCACCACCGTGATCGCCAAACGCATGGGCGTCACCCAGGGCGCCCTGTTCAGGCATTTTCCGAGCAAGGATGCGCTTTGGCAGTCGGTGATGGAGTGGGTGGCGGAGCGCCTGATGAATCGCATTGAACGTGCCGCGGCTGATACCGACGCGCCCTTGGATGCACTGGAGGCGATGTTCATGGCCCACGTGGAATTCGTCACCGAACACCCGGGGGTGCCCCGGCTGCTGTTCGGTGAGCTGCAGAAGGCCGGGGCCACGCCGGCCAAACGCATGGCCCAGACGCTGATCCGGCGTTACGGAGAGCGATTGCGGGCGCTGCTGGAGCGAGGAAAGGCCTGCGGAGAACTCGCCCCGGAATTGGATGAGAATGCCGCTGCCACGGCCTTCATCGGTGCCATTCAAGGGCTGGTGATGCAATCGCTGCTGGCCGGTGACGTGAGCCACATGCGCCGCGAGGCGCCCGGCGTTTTCGCGCTCTATCGCCGCGGCATCGGGAGAGGACGATGAAACTGCCTGCCCAGAGGCGCCGGATCCTCGCCCTGATCGGGGTGATCCTGCCGTTGTTGGTGCTGTTCGCCTATGTGGCCGTGCGTTCCGGACCGCTGGCCCCGGTGGCGGTGACCGTAACCAGGGTGGAGTCGAAATCAATCAGCCCGGCGCTGTTTGGCATCGGCACAGTGGCGGCGCGATACAGCTACAAGATCGGGCCCACCACCGCCGGGCGGGTCAAGCAGCTGTACGTGGATGTCGGTGACATGGTCGAGGCGGGCCAGGTGCTGGGGGAAATGGACCCGGTTGATCTCGATGCGCGCATTCGCGCCCAGCAGGCGGCGCTGAAGGCGGCCAGAGCCGCGGTGAAGCAGGCCGAAGCCAAGGCGGCCTATGCCAGGGCCCAGGCACGGCGTTATGAAAAGCTGCTCGGGGTTCGTGGTGTCAGCGAGGAGCAGGTAGCCGGCAAACGCCAGGAGCTGGCCGTGGCCGAAGCCGCTTTGACCGCCGCGCGGGACGAGGTGAACCGCGTTCAGGCCGACATTGAAGCGCTGCGTGCCCAGCGGGGTTACCTGAAACTGGTGTCCCCCGTGGCGGGGCTGGTGGTGGCACGTGAGGCCCATCCCGGTACGTCCGTGATGGCCGGCCAGGCGATAGTGGAGGTGATCGACCCAACCATTCTATGGATCGATGCCCGTTTCGACCAGATCAGCGCCGGTGGGCTGACAAGCGGCCTGCCGTCCAAGGTTCGCCTGCGTTCCCGCCAGGATCAGCTTTTCGATGGACGGGTGCTTCGCCTGGAACCCCTGGCTGACTCGGTAACCCAGGAGATGTTGGCCAAGATCGTGTTCGAACGCGAGCCCTTGCCGATGCCGCCCCTCGGCGAGTTGGCGGAGGTGACCGTCTCTCTCCCCCCACTGCTGGCACGGCCTGTGATTCCCAACGCCGCCATCCGCGATGTCGATGGACGGCGCGGCGTCTGGCTGCTGACGGATGATGGGTTGCGTTTCGTGCCGGTGACGCTTGGGCGTAGCGCGCTCGATGGCCAGGTGCAGGTGCTCGATGGCCTGGAGGGGGGTGAGCGCCTCGTGGTTTACAGCGAGAAGGTGCTGAAGACCCACAGCCGAATCCGTGTGGTCGAACGGATCCCGGGGGTTGCGCCATGATCAGCCTGGCCGGGCGCGACATCCTCCATAGTTGGGGCAAGTTCGTCTTCACGGGGATCGGACTGGGGCTGCTGATCGGTGTCACCCTGACCATGGCGGGGGTGTACCGCGGCATGGTGGCCGATGGCAAGGCGTTGCTCGACAACAGTGGCGCCGACCTGTGGGTGGTGCAGCGTGAAACCCTGGGACCCTACGCCGAGTCTTCGAGCATCTATGATGACCTGTGGCGCGGCATTCGTGCCATGCCCGGCGTGGCCGCGGCGGCAAACGTCACTTATCTCACCATGCAGGTTCGCCACGGGCAACGGGACGTGCGCGCCATGGTGGTGGGCATCATGGCCGGAAATCCCGGAGATCCGGGCTGGCCCCCCTATCTCGTCGCCGGGCGCCAGATCACCCGCGGCCATTACGAGGCGGTGGCCGACATCGCCAGTGGCTTCCAGTTGGGCGACGAACTGAAGATACGCCGCAATCACTACAGGGTGGTGGGGCTCACCCGCCGCATGGTCTCCTCCAACGGCGACCCAATGGTCTTCATTCCTCTCAAGGACGCCCAGGAGGCCCAGTTCCTCAAGGACAACGATGCCATCTGGATGCAGCGGCGCCGCACTGCCGCCAATCCCGCGTTCAACCGCCCCACCGTCCCGGGCCTGCTGGAGGCGGTTCTTGCTTCACAGACCGTCAACAACCATGTCAACGCCATCCTGGTGCGGCTGGCACCAGGCTACACGCCGGAAGAGGTGGCCGCGCCGATCCGCCGCTGGAAACGTCTCACCGTCTACGACCGCTCGCAGATGGAGGAGATCCTCATCGGCAAACTCATTGCCACAGCGGCCAAGCAGATCGGCATGTTCCTGGTCATCCTCGCCGTGGTGAGCGCCGCCATCGTCGCTTTCATCATCTATACCCTCACCATGGACAAGATACGGGAAATCGCCGTGCTGAAGCTCATCGGCACCCGCAACCGCACCATCGCCAAGATGATCATGCAGCAGGCCCTGGCGCTTGGCTCCATCGGCTTCGTGGTGGGCAAGATCGCCGCCACCTTCGCCGCGCCACACTTCCCCAAGTATGTGCTGCTGATGCCCGAGGACTCCATTGCCGGCTTCTTTGCCGTGATGCTGATCTGCGTGCTGGCCAGCCTGGTGGCCATCCGCCTGGCGCTCAAGGTCGATCCGGCCGAAGCCATTGGAGGTTGAGATGACGGCCAAGGGGATCCACATTGAAAGGCTTTCCAAGCGCTATGGTGAAGGAGACACCGCCGTGTTGGCGCTCAAGAATGTCAACATGACGGTGGCGCCTGGCGAAGTGGTGGGCCTGATCGGACCTTCCGGTTCCGGCAAGAGCACCCTGCTCAAATGCCTGGGCGCGGTGATCGATCCCACCGCCGGACGCATGATGCTTGGCGACGAGGTGATCTACGACGATGGCTGGAAGGTGCGTGATCTGCGCGCCCTGCGCCGGGACAAGATCGGTTTCGTCTTCCAGGCGCCCTACCTGATCCCTTTTCTCGATGTCACCGACAACGTGGCGCTCCTGCCCATGCTGGCCGGCGTGCCCAACGAACGGGCGCGCGCCCGTGCGCTGGAGCTGCTCACCGCCCTGGACGTGCAGCACCGCGCCAATGCCATGCCCTCCCAACTCTCCGGGGGGGAGCAGCAGCGCGTGGCCATCGCCCGGGGCCTGGTCAACCGTCCCCCTGTGATCCTGGCGGATGAACCCACCGCTCCGCTGGACTCGCAACGGGCGTTGGCCGTGATCCGCATCCTCAACGACATGGCCCGGCGCTATCAGACGGCGATCATCGTCGTCACTCACGACGAAAAGATCATTCCTACTTTCAAGCGCATCTATCACATCCGCGATGGTGTCACTCACGAAGAAGTTGGCGAGGGGAGGGGGAGCGATTGACTTGGAACAAAGGAGCGCTCCAGACGGATGCATGGTTCACGCCGCGGATGCGGCTCTGCCAAGTGATCTTGGGATTGGGGGTAGTCACATGGGGCCTGACATTCATCGGTGTCGGTTCTTGCTCGCCACAGTTCTTTGAAGTCGCGGTACAGTTCTTGGTCCAGCGACTTGACCGGAAAATCTGTGCCAGTGAAGCGGCCCATCCACAGGCGGTCGCCGAGCAGCAGATGGTTCAGGGTGCCATGGATGGAATGAAAAAAACGCCCCCATGTCCTGTTTGCGTTCTTCGTCTGGAACCTGTTCGCACACTGTATAGAGTTTATGGTTCATCCACTGGTTGTAGCGGCTCTGGATGAGAAATAGCGGTTTCCGCGTAGCGTTCATATTTCTTGCTCCCCCGGGTTGGTTTCCTGTTCCACTCGTTGGTGAAAGGCCCTGGCGGATGTCGAAAACACCGCTCTGGGGCAGTGCCGCAAGGGGCGGCTGTCCACTTCACGCATCGGGATCAGCTCTGCGCCTGTGCCGGTTAGGAAGCATTCGTCGGCGGTATAGAGGTCATAGGGCATCCCCTTATACACAACTCAAGCCAGCTCACCCAATTCCCGGGCCAATTGAATGCCATAGAGACAATCTTGTATCCGTCCAAGTCCGATCCAGATGCTCTTTGCACCTGGGTTCCCGTCCCCCTTTCTTCCAAGAAAGCCGCCCAGCTGGGCGATCTGTCGGAGTACGTCGTTCAGCGAGGGTGTCTCCGGTGGCAAGGGCTGATCGTTGAGCCGGTAGGCGGATTTCCACTCCAAGGGATCGAAGATCAGGTCTGCGGGCAAGCCGGGACAGGTGCGGCCCAAGCGCATCAGGTGCATGACACGCCCAGCCACGATGAGATAGAGGCTCAGGGCCTTCTCGATCCGTTCGCGTGCCGCCAATTGCAGTTTCTCAACCTGGCAACCCACCTTCAGGATAAAGCCGGCGGTTGTGCCGGGCACGAATCAGCCAGTCGGCGGGGTTGCCCAGCCGTTGGGCCTGGCGCATCAATGCCAGGATGTCACCTTCCCGATCGGCCACGTAGACCAAGCGTTGATCCGGGCAGCCAGCCGCCATTTCCGCGACGCGCTCATAGCCCTCGATCCAGCGGAGGCTTTCCTTTTGATGCGCTTGTCCTTTACGTTCAAGCCTGCCATCTTCGTATCGACCCAGCTCATCTTCATCGCTCTGTTCAGAGTAGGTTGTGATGGATTTTTGGAGTTGTGTATAAGGAGATGGTCATAGCCCATTCTATGGCGAGTTTCCGCAACAACGCCCACGGGTGCAAGGGGCGGTCGCAGTGGCCGAAAACCCATGGGCGACGAGTATATACTCGACTAGATGACGCGCTCGGCCTTGAGCCGCAGGTAGCGGTTGATCAGGCCGATGGTGAGTCCCCGTGGGGTGGTGTCGAGAAGGTTGATTTGGTGGCCGGCGAGACGGCGCAGAAAGTCTCCGCGTTGCTGCTTGTAGCGTTGCGCCGAGGCCATGGTCACGGCGTCATGGAAGTTTTCGACCGGCTGCTCGACGATGTCATCGAGAATCTGCTCGCGCAGGTTGGCGATCAATACGCTGTGGCGGCGTGACAGCAGCCGGGTCGCGGTGAGTAGTTCCCCGCTGTCCTCTTCACGCAGGTTGCTCAGGATGATGACCAGCGAGCGCTTGCGTTGGCGACGCACTAATTCGGTTGCGGCTCGCTGGAAATCCGCCGCGTGGCGGGTCGGCTGGATATCGTAGAAGGCGTTCAGCAGGCGGTTGATGTTGCCGCGTCCCTTGGCGGGCGACAGCCAGCGGTCGACACCACCGAAGGTGCCGATGCCGAGCGCATCGCCCTGGCGCGAGGCCACGAAGGCCAGCAACAGGACCGCGTTCAGGCAATGATCGAAGTGCGACAGCTCGCCGTCCTGGGTGAGCATGCGGTAGCCGCAGTCGAGCAGGCAGAAGATCTGTTGATCGCGTTCATCCTGGAATTCGCGCGTGATCGGTTTTTGCAGTCGCATCGTGGCCTTCCAGTCGATCTGGCGCAAGGCGTCGCCCTCGCGGAATTCACGCAGTTGGTGAAACTCAGTGCCTTCGCCACGCTGGCGGGTTTGGCGGATGCCGATATGGTGGGTATGACTGGCTGTGGCGAGCAGCGCGTAGTGGGCGATCGCGGCAAAGTCGGGATAGACCCGGGTTTCGTTGCGTACTGTGTCGATGCGGTCGCGCTGCCACAGACGCCAGGGCGAATAGAGACGTGTTTGCACTTGGAGGAAGGCGTGCGCGCCGCGTAGCAGCGGACGGATGCGATAGCGGGCGCGGGCATGACCGGAGGCCGGTACGCGCAAGCCGCCGCTGGCCTGCTCGACCTGGAAACCCTCGGGATGGTGGTCGATCCACTCCAGTTCCAGCGCCGGGCCGCGCGGGTTGTCGAACGTCAGCCACACCTCGCGCCAACGCCCGAGCGGCAGCGAGCCGGGCAGTTCGCGCGTGATGTCGGCCGCGGGCAGGCGCAGCAATCGCCAGGCATCGTACAGCGCGCCGAGGCCAAGGAGCAGGGCGGCGCCCCACCAGAAGAGCCGGAAGCCGGGGTACAAGGGATTCAGGACGCCGGCCAGCGCCAATACCAGGACGAGGGCGATCAGGCGTTTCCCCGGCAACAGGTTCATTGGCGTGGGGCTTCCAGATGTTCGATCAGGTTGGTGAGCACCTGGTCCGTGGTCTGGCCTTCCAGCTCCAGGTCCGCCGCCAGCTGGACGCGATGCCGCAGTACCGGCAGGGCGACGCGGCGCACATCGTCCGGCGTGACGAAGTCGCGCGCGGCGAGCACCGCGGCGGCGCGCGCCGCGCGCAGCAGGGCGATGCCGCCGCGAGGGCTGGCGCCGCTGGCGATGCCGGACCAAGCGCGCGTGGTGCGCACGATCTCGACCGCATAGTCGGCGACCGCGTTGTCGACCTGGATCGCTGCGGTATAGCGCTGCCAGGCGATGATCTGGCGTGGGTCGGCGATGGTTTCGATGTCCGATACATCCAATGCGTCACCGACGCGCCCGTCGCTGACCTGTTGAATCAGGACTTTCTCTTCGGCTTCCGAGGGATAGTCGATCAGGATCTTCAACAGGAAGCGGTCGAGTTGGGCTTCCGGCAGCGGATAGGTGCCTTCCTGCTCGATCGGATTCTGGGTGGCCAGCACCATGAAGGGTAAGGGAACCTGCTTGCTCTGGCCTTCCAGCGTGACCTGTTGTTCCTGCATGACTTCCAGCAAGGCGGCCTGGGTCTTGGCCGGCGCGCGGTTGATCTCGTCGGCCAGCAGCAGGTGGGTGAACACCGGCCCGTGGCGGATGCGGAACTTGCTGGTCTGGGCGTCGAACACCGCGTGGCCGGTGATGTCGGCCGGCATCAGGTCCGGGGTGAACTGGATGCGTTGGAAGACCCCGCCGAAGGTGGCGCCGAGCGCGCGTACCAGCAGCGTTTTGCCGAGTCCGGGGCGACCTTCGAGCAGGACATGGCCGGCGGCGGCAAAGGCGATCAGAACCTCGTCGATGACGGCCTGTTGGCCGATCACCACGCGCGCGATCTCTTTGCGCAGGTCGTGGGTCAGCGCGGTGGCGTCAGACTGGGTCAGAAACAGGCTGCTGTCGTCGGTCATAGGCGTTTCCTGAGTTTTTCGAGTTGTCGAATCTGTCGGGTAAAGCTCTCCCGCTGCGTGCGTGCGCGCGTGAACAGGGCGCTTTCGATGCTTTCGCCCGGCAGGCGCGTGATCTCGGCAAGGCGTGTGATTTGCTCTGCCGGCGGTGTTTTCTCCAGTTCCGGCCAGAGTTGGTACAGCTTGCGGCGCACGCGGGCGCGCGCTGCTTCCAGCAGGGTGGAGGAGAAGCCTTCGGCCCATAGATAGTAGCCGGAAGCCTCGATGTGTTCGAGCAATTGTCTGCGGTCGCCGCGTCCGGCCGGCAGCAAGGGGCCGAAACGACGGGTGACGCGCGCCAGCAGCAGGCCCACGGCGAGCGCCAGCGTGGCCAGGGTCAACGGTATCGCGCGCAGCAGGCGTTGCGCCAGCGATGGCGCGCGGATCCGGTGCAGCAGTAACACCGTACTGGCTTCGGCGTTGCGGACGAAGCGGTACAACAGGCGGGCGTGGTCGTATCGGCCGATCGAGTCGTTGCGCAACCAGTGGAGGTCGCTGAACAGGGTGATCGCGCCGGCGCCGACGCCGAAACGGAGCACATGGTAGCCGTTGTCATCGCCGAACTGTTCTTCCATGTCCTTGCGTTCGGTATGCATCACCCGGTCGGGGTCGAAATCGATCGCCAGGCCGAAGGCCTCGTGGGTCAGACGTCGCATCTTGTCATCGTCGATGCCGTTGATGCTTTCGGCTTCCACCTCGAGTGCTTGCAGGATCGGATCTGCGAGCGATCGCGGAAGGCTGGCGGGGGCCTCGATGGCCAGTTGGCCGCCGGCGCGCACCCATTCAAGCAGGCGTTGCTGGCCGTGGGTTCCGAGCACATCGCGTCCGGTGTCGAGAATCAGCAGGCCACGTTCGGGCAGGTGGTAGCGCCGAGAGAGCAGATCAGGCGCCGGCGCGACGGTCACGTCGATGGCCCGCAGGAAGCGCTCGGCGGCAAGCAGCGGGTTGGCGCGCGCGGCGGGTTTTTCCCCGGTTCTGTGGGTGATCTCGTAGCTTTCGAAGTGTTTGCGGAACCACTGGGTCGCGAGCGTCGCGAGCAGTGCCACGAGCAGCAACGCCAGGCCCGGCCGGATCCAGCGCGAGCGCGTCATGCGCCGGGGCTCCGGTAGAGTTTGCGCCATTGTCGGCACAGATGTTCGACCAGGCGGGTGTCCGGCAGGCGATGGCCATAGGCCAGCAGTTGCCAGAGCGTGGTGAGATCGCGGAAATGGCGGCTCAGCGCGGGTATGTCGAGCTGTTCTACGGCCTCGATGCAGTCTTGCTCGGTGCTGCTGGCATCGACCGCCAGTTGCCGCTGTTCGATCAGGGCGGCGAGGGTGCCGCGATACAGCAGGCTCATGGCCTCGCGGTAGCGCTGTTCGTTCCATAGCGCCTGGACCGCCCGGGGGATATCTTCCGGCAGCGAGTCGGGCGAGACGTCCACCCCGGCCACGACGAGGGGTTCACTGTCTTGCCGCGCGCGCGCGCGGCGCGCGCCGACCCAGCGCAGCCAGTGCTCGCGGCGCCAGATCAGCCAGGCGATGGCGGCAGCGAACAGCAACCAGAGCGCCAGGCGCGCAATGCTGGCGAACAACGCGCCTGCCTGGTGTGAGTTCAACAGCCACTCCAACAGCCCCGGTGGCGGCGAATCGGGCGCCGCCGGGTCGGGCCGGTAGCGCCAGCGGGTGGTTTTTTCGAGATGGCCGAATACCGGGTCGGAGAGTACTTCCTCGATGATGCGGGGAGCGTCTTTTTCCGTCGTCGTCATGGTGGCCGATACCGGTGGCGGCGTGAATCCGCCGGCGAGCAGAGCGAGCACTAGCCACAGGCCGGAGGCGGCGGTGATGCGCCGCGCGATCTTGCGCAGCCCGATCTCCAGATCCCAGGCTTCGAGCATTGCGCGCCGGTTCAGATAGAGCGAGAAGCCCGCGCCGATGTAAAAGGGTTCGAGGAACAGCACGGCGATGACGTAGGCGGCGTAGAGCGCCCACATCGCGAGCTGTCCATCGCTGCCATCGGCGATCAGTTCGACATGGAGTTTTTTCAACGTGCCTTCGGGCAGCAGCAACGAAGGCAGCGACAGAATACCGATCACGAGGATCCACTCGAAGGCCAGGAAGGCCAGTGACAGCCACACCGCCTGCGAGCGGGTTTCGCGTTGCAGCAGCCTGATGCGACGCGCGCGGCGGGGCCGGGGAAGGGCTTCGAGCTGGATCACCGGCAGGTTGAACGAGCGGGTGAAATCGATTCGGTTCAAGGGGTTCAGGGAGAGGTCGCGCGCCAGCCGGGGCAACGCGGCGAGCGTCTCGCGCCAGCCCGGGGTGTCGGCGAACAGGGCATGGCTGAGTACATGAACCACGAGGCGGTCGAACAACGGCAGAGCCAGCCAGAATGACGCCAGTGCCAGCAGCGGATGACCCGGCAGCGCCAGCGCGAGCGCCAGGGCGCTGCCGGCCACCACCAGAATCCATGGCGGAAACAGCGCGTGCGCATGGCTCTGAACCATGCGCAGTCCGAGGTCGATCGCCTCCGGGTTGGCGCGCGGGTGGATCGTCACCGAGAGGTGTTCAAGCTCCACGTCTTCTCCCCAGCAGCCAGAAATAGGCCAGCGTAAGGGTCCACAGCACCGCGCCGACGGCGTATTTGATGTTCGGCGGCACGTCGCCCCGGGATGACCAGAAGGCTTCGATAAAGGCTGCGATGACGAACATCGCCGCCGCGCCGCCGATCAGCGGCGCGGTCTCGCGCGCGGCATGGCGCAGGGCGTCGAGCCGCGCAAGGCGACCGGGGGCCAGCAGGGAAAACCCCAGCTTCAGTCCGCCGGCGGCGCTGATGACGATCGCGGTGAGCTCGAAGGCGCTGTGTCCGGCGACGAACGGCCAGAAGGCAGCGCCGTAGCCGGCCTGGGTGACATAGCCGGCGGCGGCGCCGATATAGAGGCTGTTGAAAAGCAGGATCGCGAGCGTGCCGATGCCGAACAGCAGGCCGCTGGCGTAGTTGCGAAAGCCGATGCCGGTATTGTTGAAGATATAGAAGCCGAACATGCCGAGATCGGTCTCGGCGTCGCGCGCCATGCCGATGCGCTGTTGCGCCGGGTCGTACATCTGTTCCAGCGAGGCGATGGTATCGCTGTCCATCAGCGCATGGATCAGGTCCGGATCGACCTGGAGCCAGGCGATCATCGACAGCAGCGGCAGATAGAACAACAGCGCGGCGGCGAGCAGCCAGCGCGCGTGTTGGCGCACCGATCGTGGGAAGGTCTCGCCGAGGAAGGTGAGCGGATCGAGCCGATGGCTGGCGCGTTGCTGATAGAGGCGTTGGTGGGCGCGCATCACCAGGCTGTCGAGGCGCTCGATCAGCGCCAGGCTGTAACGACGCTCGTTGGCGAGCGCCAAGTGTTGGCACAGCGCCCGATAGAGCGTGGGCAGGCGCTTGCGATTCTCGGCATCGGCCTCCCTGGCGAGGATCGCCTCGATGCTTTTCCAGGTGCGCTCATGGAGGTATTCGAAATGTCCCTGTTTCATGAGCCGCCGCGTATCCAGTTGGCCATGCGCAGCAGATCGTCGCGACGGGCGCTGCGTCGATGCAGGATCGGCGCGGCCAGCCGTGCGAGCTCCTCGGCGCGGGCTTCGCTGAGCTGGCCGACGCGTTCGGCATAGGCGACGATGATCTGTTGCTCTTCCGGCGTCAGCGGTTCCGGTGGCGGCAGTGGCGGGGCTTCCGGCAGCGCGCGCGGGCCGTGCGCGTGGCGATCGTGCACCACGAGCGTGCCGGCGGCGATATCGCCGAGGCGGCGGAAGGTCCGCGTGAGCAGCTGGCTGGTCACGCCCAGTCCGTACAGAAACGGCAGGAAATCGATGGTGCGCAGCAGGTTGCGTAGCAGCGAGGCGGTCCAGCCGATCGGCGTGCCGTCGTCGTGCAGCACCCGCAGATGCAGGTACTGCTTGCCGGGCGTGCGACCGGCATGCAGCACCTCGAACAGCACCGGGTAGAACCAGGCGATCAGGAAGGCGATCACCGCCACCGGGCCGAATGCCGCGCGGCCGAAGAAATACAGCAGCGGCGTTGCGGCCAGCGCCAGCAGCAGGCCGCGGATCAGGCTGTCGAGCAGCCAGGCCTGGGCGCGGGGCAACGGGCCCGCCGGGCGCAGTTTCAGGGTGATGCCTTCCGGTGTCTGAATCTCGAAAGTGGTGTCGAGCATGGTTCAGGCCTTGCCTCCCGGTGGGCGCGCCGGCGGGAGGCCGATGCTTGCCGCGCCGGGCCGGATGGTATTGATTGGCATGGTCCGTGTTTCCAGGCCTTTCATCGCGTCGTCGTGTCGATCGTCCCAGGGCGGAGTCGGAACTCAACCGGGCTTGCGCGCGCCCTGGCAAGGGATCTGTTCGATCTCGAAGCGGTCCAGGCGCAGCGCAGTGAGCCGGCCGCCCCACAGGCAGCCGCTGTCCAGCCCCCAGGTGTTGTTTTCGCTATGATACCCCAGCGTGGACCAGTGGCCGAACAAAATTCTCGATCGCGCGCTGGCCCGCCCGGGCACGCGGAACCAGGGCAGGCAGTCCGGGGGTTGGCTGCCCGGCGGGCCTTTCTCTTTCAGGCACAGCTTGCCGTTGGGCTTGCAATAGCGCAGGCGTGTGAAGCAGTTGGTGATGAAGCGCAGTCGCTCCATGCCTTGCAGATCGTCCCGCCAGCGGTCTGGCTTGTTGCCATACATCTCGGCGAAGAAAGCGCCTGGGTCACTGCCACGCAGTTGCCGCTCGACTTCGCGTGCATGACGTTGCGCGCTGGCGATATCCCATTGCGGCGGCAGGCCGGCGTGGATCATGTGCAGGTCTTTCGCATGGTCGGAATGCATCAGCGGGCGGTGGCGCAGCCAGTGGATCAGCTCGTCGGCGTCGGGGGCCTCGAGCACCGCGTCGAGGCTGTGATCCTCGCGATGGGCGGCGCCGCCATAGGCGCTGGCGAGCAGGTGGAGATCATGGTTGCCGAGCACGCAGATCGCGCGCTCGTCAAGTTGCCGGATGAAGCGCAATACCTCCAGTGACTTGGGGCCGCGGTTGACCAGATCGCCACACAGCCACAAGCGGTCCTGTTCCGGGTCGAAGGCGATGCGTTCGAGCAGCTCACGCAGCTCGTCGTAACAACCCTGGATGTCACCCAGTGCGTAGTCCGTCATGTTCAGGCGGAGCGCACCAGCGCGCAGATGCGGTCGATCTCGTCATTACGCAGGCCGGGAAAGATCGGCAGGGAGAGGGTTTCCTTGCACAGGCGTTCGACCACCGGCAGCTCGCCCGGCCGGTAGCCGAGGCCGGCATGCACGGCTTGCAGGTGCAAGGGCTCGGGATAACACTGACTGTTGCCGATCCGCTGTGCGTTGAGTCGTTCGCGCAATGCGTCACGGCGGGGATGGCGCAGGGTATAGAGATTGTAGGCATGCCCGCCATCGGCCGGCGCCGTGGGTGGGATGGCATCGCAGTCGGCGAGACCCTGGTCGTAGCGGCGCGCGATGCGTTGGCGTTCCGCAACGGCCTTGTCGAGGTTGCGTAACTTGAGGCGAAGCAAAGCGGCCTGGATGGCATCGAGGCGGCTGTTATAGCCGACCTCGGCATGAAGGAATGGTGCGATGGCGCCATGGTTGCGCAGGCGCAGCAGGCGCTCGTGCACGCCCTTGTCGTTGGTGCAGATCAGGCCGCCATCCCCGTAACAACCGAGGACCTTGGTCGGGTAGAAACTGAAACAGCCACAGTCCCCGAGCGCGCCGACCGGGCGGCCATGGTGGCGGGCGCCGAAGGCTTGCGCGGCGTCTTCGATCAATTTCAGATCATGACGCGCGGCGAGCGCGGCGAGCGCGTCCATGTCGGCGGGGTGGCCAAACAGATGTACCGGCAGGATGGCGCGGGTCGCCGGACGGATCGCGGCTTCCACCGCGGCCGGGTCGAGGTTGAAACTGCGCTCGTCGATGTCGACGAACACCGGCGTGGCGCCGACCAGGCTGATGGCCTCAGCGGAGGCATAGAAGGTGAACGGCGTGGTGATGACCTCGTCGCCGGGGCCGATGTCCAGCGCCCGCAGTGACAGTACCAGCGCCTCGGTGCCGTTGGCGACGCCGATGGCATGACGCGCGCCGAGGTACGCGGCGGCCTCGCGCTCGAAGGCCTCGACCTCGGGGCCGAGGATGAAGGCGCCGTTGGCGCCGGCTTCGTCGATGCGCGCGAACCAATCAGCGCGCAAGGCGTCGTATTCCGGTTGCAGACGCAGGTAAGGAATGGGGGTCGGATCGGTGCTTGGGGTCATGGCATGATCTTCTGTTTGACTTGCAGGGCGACATCGAGCGCGGCGAGTCCGTCCTCGCCGCTGACCAGCGGACGCTCCCCCCGCCGGCAGCAGGCGTGGAACGCGGCGATCTCGGCATCCAGGGGCTTGACCGGCGCGATCTCGACACGCTGGCTGACGATCTCGGGCCACTTCTGGCCGGCGCGCGGCTCGGGCCAGGCGATATCCAGGGTCTGCTCGATGAAGTCCAGTGATTGGTAACGGTTCGGCTCGAATACCCGGATGCGGCGCAGGCGGTTCTCGGAGACGCGGCTGGCGATCACGTTGGCGACCGCGCCGTTGGAGAATTCGAGGCGCGCGTTGGCGATATCGATGTGTTCGGTCAGTACCGGGGTGCCGGCGGCCGAGATGTGCTGGATCTCGGAATCGACCAGCGACAGGATGATATCGATGTCGTGGATCATCAGGTCCGAGACGACGTCGACATCGGTGGCGCGGTCGACGAAGGCTCCCATCCGATGGGCCTCGATGAAGCGCGGCTGTTCGATGCGTTGCGCCAGCGCCATGACTCCGGCGTTGAAGCGTTCCAGATGGCCGATCTGAAGAACCACGCCGGACTTGCGCGCGGCCTCGACGATGGCGCGCGCGTGTGCGTGGCTGTCGGCGATGGGTTTCTCCAACAGCATGTGGACGCCGGCGTTCAGAAACGGCAGGGCCACCTCGTGGTGAAGGCTGGTCGGCACCACGATGCTGACCGCGTCGACGCCGGCGTCGATCAAGGCGGCGCTATCGGGAAACACCCGGCTGCCGGTCTCGGCGGCGACCTTCTCGGCCGCCTCGGTGAAGGTATCGACCAAGCCGACCAGTTCGACGCCGACAAGACGGGACCAGATCAAGGCATGAAAACGCCCCAGATAACCGACCCCGACGACACCGACCCGAAAGCTGTCCGACATGGCTGAACCCACGCATGCAAAGCCCTCACTCTATCATAACGAAGGCGATTTCTGTGGCTGAATGCCGGCCGGGCGGAGGGTTTCAGCCGTTGGCCTGATCCTTCGCCGGTGGTTGGGCGTCGGCGGTGGTTTCCCCGGCTGCGGCGCTCTTCGATGCATCGCTTGGCGGGGCGGGCAACAATTCCACGATCTGCTTCGCGCGGCGCGTCGATGCGGCGCGCGCGCGTGCGTCCTGGCCGGCGTTATTCTTCAGGGTGGGGTCGGCCCCGGCCGACAGCAACAGGCGCACCAGGCGGGGGTGGCCGCCGGCGGCGGCTTCCATCAGCGGTGTGTTGCCGAAGCCGTCGACCTGATTGGGGTCGGCGCCGGCACCGAGCAGCGCGCGCGCGCACATATAGTTGCCATAATACGCGGCCAGCGCCAGTGCCGGCTTGCCCACACGGTTCTTTGCATTGACATCGCCGCCTTCGGCAATCAAGTCCAGTAGCTGTTGATAGCGGCCCAGCGCGGCGGCGCTGGCAACCGCTTGGGGATCGGCGGCTTGGGCCGAAAGGCCGATAAGGAGTAACAACAGGAATGACAAGGGGCGTGGGATCATAAGCAGTACCTCCCTGGAAACGAGCTGATGGTGAGTATCGGGAAGGGCTTCGGCATCGAGACGGCATTGCAGGAGGACGCTTGCCGGCTGGGAGAGCTTCCCTGCCAGAGACCTTTTCCGAGAATCCGAACATTCATCGGCAACGAGTACGAGCCTTTGGAATAATGGCAAACCTGCCGGCTTGGGGACAGGAACCGTGTCGCAAGATGGATGGAAAGGGAGTGCATCGCAAGAGATGCGCTCGAAAGGCTGCTCATTCATCCGGGACGAGCTGGTTATCGGCCTTTTTCACTGATTCTTGCCCGAAGAGTGCCTTCGCTGGCGAAAGACCGGATTCCGGTTCCACGAGCGGATTCCTCCCAAGCCCCTCAGTCTGTTAGAGTAGCTGCGGGTACATGTTCCGCCGCCAGGGAGTGTCCCGTCGGATAACGAAACAAGGGGTAACCGTCCATGAATGAGTTGAGCGATGGCCCGATTGCGGTCAGTGTCGAGACCCAGTTCGTCGATGATCAGTCGGATCCGGCTGAAGACCGCTACGTTTTTTCGTATACGATCACCATCCGTAACCAGGGTTCGCAAACAGCGCGCCTGTTGACGCGTCATTGGGTGATCACGGATGCCAACGGCAAGGTGCAAGAGGTGCGTGGGCGCGGGGTGGTCGGAGAACAGCCGCGTCTGGAACCGGGCGAGGCCTTCCGCTATACCAGCGCGGCGATGCTCGAAACCCCGGTGGGCAGCATGCGCGGCAGTTACGGCATGCTGGCCGAGGATGGTGGGCGTTTCGATGCGGAGATACCGCAATTCATTCTGTCGATGCCACGCACGCTGCATTGATAATTCAGCCACTGTGGCCGCCCCTCGCGTCCGTGGGCGTTGTTGTGGAAGCCGCCATGAGTGGGGCATGGCTCGTTTCCGCGCCTGGCCAACTGGCGCGAGGATGGGCCTCGAAAAGCCGAAAACCCCATGGGCGATGATAGGCAAAAAGGCCGGTTGAGCAGGTCAACCGGCCTTTCATTGTGGCTGGGGAACAAGGATTCGAACCTTGGTTGACGGAGTCAGAGTCCGTAGTCCTGCCGCTAGACGATTCCCCAATAAAGGAAACTCGTTGTCCGATGCGGCCTGGCGATGGGATCGAGAGGCCGCTCCGGCTGAATCAGCGCTTGGAGTACTGCGGGCGTTTGCGCGCTTTGTGCAGTCCCACCTTCTTGCGTTCGACCATGCGCGCATCGCGGGTCAGGAAGCCCGCCTTGCGTAGTGGGGATCGCAGGGATTCATTGAACTCGGTCAGTGCGCGGGCGATGCCATGACGCAAGGCGCCGGCCTGGCCGGTCATGCCGCCACCCTTGACGGTGGCCTTGATATCGACCTTGTCGGACATCTCGGTGACCTCGAGCGCCTGGCGTACCACCATGCGGGCCGTTTCGCGGCCGAAGAATTCCTCGAGGGTGCGGTCATTGACGAGGATGCGGCCGTTGCCGGAAGTCAGAAATACGCGTGCCGTGGAGGTCTTGCGGCGGCCGGTGCAGTTGATCGAGGTGTCTGCCATGGTCTGTAGCTCTTCAAATACCCAATGGAATTAGATGTCCAGCGCCCGAGGCTGCTGGGCGGTGTGTTGGTGTTCGGGGCCGGCGTAAACACGCAGCTTCTTGAACATTGCGCGGCCCAGCGGCCCCTTCGGCATCATGCCGCGGACGGCGGTTTCGATGACGCGCTCGGGCGCCTTCTGTAGCAGCTTTTCGAGGCTGATGGATTTCAGGTTGCCGACGTAACCGGTGTGGTGATGATAGATTTTATCTTTCATTTTGTTGCCGGATACGCGGATCTTTTCCGCATTGACGACGACGATATAATCGCCGGTGTCTACATGCGGCGTGTATTCCGGCTTGTGCTTTCCACGCAGGCGGCGGGCGATCTCGGTCGCCAGTCGTCCCAGGGTTTTGCCTTCGGCATCGACCACGAACCATTCGCGGCGAACATCGGCGGGTTTAGTGCTGACCGTCGTCATTCGGGAACTCCACACGGAGGTTGTTAAACCAATCATTACAAAGGGGCGGAGATTGTACGCCATGAGGACAAAAGCCGCAAGTGGCCCTGGCGTTCAGCGCGGGGTCGCGTCATCTGAGCGCCTAAGTCATTGATAAAGCGGGGTGGCGCCGGCTCGGAAAACCTCGGAGGCTGGACTGTACAGCAGAGCAGGGATTGCGAAGCCGTAAAGCCGACGCGGAGTCTGCATGGATGTATACTCGTCGCCTATTTCTTTTCGGCCACTGCGGCTGCTCTTCGCACCCGTGGGCGTTGTGGCGGAAATTCGCCATGGAATGGGCCATGGCTCGCTTCCGCGCCTGGCCCACGGGCGCGAGGAACGGTCTCGAGAATCTGAAAAGTCATGGGCGATGAGTATACAGCCGTCTCTTTTCCTTGCCGTCGTCCTTTTTCGGCCGATGGGTTCGGGACTGCGCAAGGGCCTCGGGTTCGCGGGGTTCGCTGACGTTTGACCTGGAGGCAATGATGAAACTCTCCGAGCAACTTTTTCCCCACAACCGAGAATGGGCCGACGGCATCAAATCGGTCGATCCGACATTCTTCTCGCGTCTCGCCCATCAACAGGCACCGGAGTACCTGTGGATCGGATGTTCCGACAGCCGTGTCCCGGCCAATGAGATCGTCGGCATGTTGCCGGGTGAGTTGTTCGTGCATCGGAATGTCGCCAACCTGGTGGTGCAGTACGATTTCAACTGCTTGTCGGTGATCCAGTACGCGGTCGACGTGCTTCGGGTGCGCCATGTCATCGTTTGCGGCCACTATGGCTGCGGCGGGGTGAAGGCGGCAATGAGCAGCGGCAAGCACGGCCTGATCGACAACTGGCTGCACAGCATCAAGCATACCCAGGCGCTGTATCGTGACGAGTTGGAAGCCCTGCCCGACGAGCGCGCGCGACTGGATCGCTTGTGCGAGCTGAACGTGGTGCGCCAGGTGCGCAGCGTCGCTCACACCACGGTGGTGCAGGATGCCTGGGACCGGAGGCAGGCGTTGTCGGTGCACGGCTGGGTCTATGGCATCGACGATGGCTTGCTGAAGGATCTGGAGGTCACCCTGGATGGCAAGTCGCAACTCGATCCGATCTACCGTTTCGAGGATTGAACCGCGGCACGCGGCGGGATAGAGTGCCGGCGTCTTTATCCGATTCCAGGCGGGCTCCGATGGAATTCAACGCCGACGGCAGCGAGCGCATGCCGCTGCACGCCTTTACCGAGAAGGCCTATCTCGATTACTCGATGTATGTGATCCTGGATCGTGCGCTGCCACACATCGGCGACGGACTGAAACCGGTGCAGCGGCGCATTGTCTATGCGATGTCCGAACTCGGCCTGTCGGCTACCGCCAAGCACAAGAAATCGGCGCGCACCGTTGGTGATGTGCTCGGCAAGTTCCACCCGCATGGCGACAGCGCCTGTTACGAGGCGATGGTGTTGATGGCCCAGCCGTTCTCGTACCGCTATCCGCTGATCGACGGCCAGGGGAACTGGGGCTCGTCGGATGATCCGAAATCCTTCGCCGCGATGCGTTACACCGAGTCGCGCCTGACCCCTTATGCGCGTCTGTTGCTGTCCGAGCTTGGGCAGGGCACGGTCGACTGGGTCGCCAACTTCGACGGCACCCTGCAAGAGCCGGCCCTGTTGCCGGCGCGCCTGCCGAATGTGCTGTTGAACGGCTCGACCGGTATCGCCGTCGGCATGGCCACCGACATCCCGCCGCATAACCTGCGTGAGGTGGCGGCGGCGTTGGTGCGGCTGCTGGAGCAACCGAAGGCGACGCTCGAGGATCTGTGCGAGCACATCCAGGGGCCGGACTATCCAACCGAGGCGCTGGTGGTCACGCCGCGCGAGGAGATCCTGGCGATGTACCGCAAGGGCACCGGCAGCATCCGCATGCGCGCGCGCTGGAGCCGCGAGCGGGGCGATATCGTCGTCACCGCCTTGCCGCATCAGGTCTCCGGCGCCAAGGTATTGGAACAGATCGCCGCGCAGATGAACGCCAGGAAGCTGCCGATGGTCGAATACCTGCGCGATGAGTCCGATCATGAGCATCCGATCCGCATCGTCCTCGTTCCGCGTTCGAACCGGGTCGATGTCGAGCGCTTGATGTTGCATCTGTTCGCGACCACGGATCTGGAACGCAGCTACCGCGTCAATCTGAATATGATCGGTCTGAATGGCCGCCCTCAGGTACGCGATCTGCGTGGCCTGCTGGTCGAATGGCTGGCATTCCGTTTCGAGACCGTGCGTCGCCGTCTGCAACACCGTCTCGACAAGGTGCTGGCGCGGCTGCATATCCTCGAGGGGTTGTTGATCGCCTACCTCAATATCGACGAGGTGATCGCCATCATCCGCAACGAGGATGACCCAAAGGCCGAACTGGTGCACCGCTTCGCCCTCAGCGAGGAACAGGCCGAGGCCATACTGAACCTGAAACTGCGTCATCTCGCGCGCATCGAGGAGATCGAGATCCGTTCCGAGCAGCAAGAGCTGGCCGCCGAGCGCGATCACCTGCAAAAGACCCTGGGCTCCAAGGCGCGCATGAAGACCCTGATTCGCAAGGAGATCCAGGCCGATGCCGAGGCCTATGGCGACGCGCGGCGTTCGCCGATCGTCGTCGCCGAGGCCGCCGAGGCGCTCGACGAGGCCGCGTTGTCGCCAAGCGAGCCGCTGACCGTGATCCTTTCGCAAAAGGGTTGGGTGCGCGCCGCCAAGGGGCATGAGATCGACCCCGGCAAGCTCCACTACAAGGCGGGCGATGGCTATCTCGACAGCGCGCGGCTGCGGGGTAATCAGCCCCTGGTGTTTCTCGACAGCAACGGCCGCGCGTATTCATTACCAGCGCGTGAACTACCCTCGGCGCGGAGCCAGGGCGAGCCGCTCACCGGGCGTCTGAATCCGGCGCCGGGCGCCGAGTTTCGCGCGCTACTCGGTGGAGATCCGGAACGCTGGTACCTGCTCGCCAGCGATGCCGGATACGGCTTTAAAACGCAGTTGAAGAACCTGGTTGCCAACAAAAAGGCCGGCAAGGCGGTGTTGACCCTGCCGAAGGGCGCGTGCCTGCTGCCACCCGCGGCGATCAATGATCCAGAGGGGGATCAGGTCGCGGTGGTCACGAACGAAGGGCGGCTGCTGGTGTTTCCGGCCGCCGAATTGCCGGCGTTGGCCCGTGGCAAGGGCAACAAGCTGATCGCAATCCCGCCGAAGCGGGCCGCCGAGCGCATCGAGTTCGTTGTCGCGATCGCCTGCGTGCCGGCTGGCGGCAGCCTGACGATACTTGCCGGAAAGCGCCACTTTACGTTGAAGCCAGCCGACCTCGAGTCCTACCAGGGTGAGCGCGGGCGGCGCGGCCACAAGCTGCCGCGTGGCCTGCAACGGGTGGATGCGCTGATGGTGTCCGAGGAGTCCCCATGAGTATCGATATTGATGAGTTGACCGAATTTTTCGATTTCCGCACCATCGAGCGAGGCGTTGGCTATGTCATCGAGCAGCGCGTCGAATCGCTGGAGCGCCAGCAGAGCGGCTTGCGTCTGCTTGCACAGGTGCGCGGTCGGGGTCGGAAGCGTTACCGCGTGCTGGTCAATATCGAGCGTCAGGGCGACCGGCTCAGCGCGGTGCGTGGACAGTGCTCCTGTCCGGTGCATTTCAACTGCAAGCATGTGGTTGCGACCCTGTTGTGGGACAGTCTGCAAAACGCCGGCGGAAACCCGGAAGACGAGACTCCGGACGAGGACCGCGCGATCGATGCCTGGCTCGAACGTGTCGAGTCGAGCGCCCGCGCGCGACCGCTTTCGAACCAAGACTCCGACCAGTTGCGCTATGTGCTCGATCAGCCCGCCGGGGGCGGGCTGCGCGTCGATGTCGTCCGAACCCATCGGCTGAAGAATGGCGCGCTCGCCAAGGGCAGGCCGTTCGACAGCGGCGCGCAGAGTCAGGCGCGGGTGGTCACCCCGAGCGACCGCGCCATCCTCGGCCTGCTCGCAAGCAGCTCGGATGGCTTGGGTAGCAAGCGTTCTGGCTTTGTGTTGCGGCCTGGGGTCGACGCCGGGGCCTTGCTCGGTCTGCTGCTGGGCAGCGGGCGAGCGCACTGGCGCAGCCATCGCGACGCGCCGTTGCGTCTCGGCGAGCCCCGCAAGCAGGGGCTCGCCTGGCGTCTCGACGAGCACGGTCGCTACCGCGTGAGGCTCGATCGCGTGGAGGAGGATGTGCGATTGCTGCCGATCGCGCCACCGTGGTATCTGGACGTCCCCGCCGGTCTGTGCGGACCTCTCGACAGCGGCCTGGCGCCGGAGGCCGCCGCCGCCCTGGCCTCGGCGCCGCCGTTGCGTCCGGAGCAATGCGCGCGCGCGCGTCAGGTGCTCGCCCGCCTGCCGGGTTTGCCGTTGCCGGAGGCCGATGCGCTGGAGACTCTCTCCGGCATCGAGCCGGTGCCCCGCCTGCGCCTCTACAGCCGTGACGAGCCATGGATCGACGAGCAATGGAAAGACCTGCTCGACCTGACCTTCCTCTATGACGATATCGAAATCACACCGATGAACGACGACGCTTCGGTGGTGGTCGGCGACCGTCTCGTCGAGCGTGACATCGAGGCGGAGGAAACCCACTTCGGCCCGCTCATGGTGGCTGGCTTCGACGAGGCGCCCGGTTTCATACCGGTGGAATCCGGCCTCGTGCCGCTGCGTCTGTTCAACGCCCTGGGCGCCGATGGTTGGATCGCTTTCGTCCTTCGCGAAGCGCCACACCTGCGCGAGCAGGGCTGGCGGATCGAGATCGACCCCTCGTTCCGTTACCGGTTTGCCGAGGTCGACGGCTGGTATGCGGAACTCGACGAGACGGAAGGCAACGACTGGTTCGATCTGGAGCTCGGCATCGAGATCGACGGCGAGCGCTTCAGCCTGCTGCCGACCCTGGTGCGTTTCGTCGCCGATCTGCGTAAGGACAAAACGCTGCGGGACTTTCTCAAAGATGACAGCCAGCAGCCGATGGTGATGCGCATGGAAGACGGCCAACTCGTCGAGCTGCCGCGGGAGAAGCTGCGCCATGTCATCGAGACCCTGGCCGAGCTTTACGACCCCGGTCAACTGGATGGCGGCAGCCTGCGCATGTCGCGTTACCAGGCGGGTGTGTTGCACGATCTCGACGATGGCGAGCTGGCCTGGGGTGGCGCCGAGGGGCCGAAGCGCTTCGCTGAAAAACTCGCCGGTTTTAGCCGCATTAAGCAGGTCGCTCCGCCCGGGGGACTTAAAGCCGAGCTGCGGCCGTATCAGCAAGAGGGGTTGAACTGGCTTCAATTCCTGCGTGAATATGAGCTTGGCGGGATTCTTGCCGATGACATGGGCCTGGGTAAGACCATCCAGACCCTGGCCCATCTGCTGCTGGAGAAGGAGAGCGGTCGCGCCGACCGCCCGAGCCTGGTCGTCGCGCCGACCTCGCTGATGGTCAACTGGCGGCGCGAGGCCGAGCGCTTCACGCCGGGGTTGAAGGTGCTGGTGCTGCACGGCCCCGAGCGGGCGAGTCATTTCGACGCCATTGGGGAGCATGACCTGGTGCTGACCACCTACCCGCTGTTGCCGCGTGACGCCGACGCGCTGCGCGCCCAGTCCTGGCATATGCTGGTGCTCGACGAAGCGCAAAACATCAAGAACCCGCGCGCCAAGGCCGCCGAGGTCGTGCGCTCGCTCGATGCCCGTCATCGCCTGTGTCTGACGGGCACGCCGCTCGAGAATCACCTTGGCGAGCTGTGGTCGCAATTCCACTTCCTGATGCCCGGCTTGCTCGGTGACGAGAAGACCTTCCGCCGCCTGTTTCGCAAACCGATCGAGAAGCAGGGCGACCGCCTGCGCCAGCAACAGCTGCAACGCCGCATCGCGCCGTTTCTGCTGCGGCGCGAGAAAGCCGAGGTAGTCACCGATCTGCCGCGTAAGACCGAGATCATCAGCGAGGTCGAACTCGAAGGCGCCCAGCGCGATCTCTACGAGACCATCCGCGTCGCGATGAACGAGAAGGTAAGACGCGAGATCGACAAGAAAGGCATCGAACGCAGCCAGATCGTGATCCTTGACGCGCTGTTGAAGCTGCGCCAGGTCTGTTGTGATCCACGCCTGTTGAAGATGGACGCCGCGAAGAAGGTCAGGCAGTCCGCCAAGCTCGAGCAACTGATGGCGATGCTGCCGGAGATGATCGAGGAAGGCCGGCGCGCGCTGCTGTTCTCGCAATTCACCAGCATGTTGAAACTCATCGAAAACGCCGTGGGGAAGCATAAAATCCCCTATGTGAAGCTGACCGGTCAGACCCGGGACCGCGAGACCCCCGTCGACCGTTTCCAGAGCGGCGAGGCGCCGCTGTTTTTGATCAGCCTGAAGGCCGGCGGCGCCGGGCTGAACCTGACCGCCGCCGATACCGTGATTCATTACGACCCCTGGTGGAACCCGGCGGTCGAACGCCAGGCCACCGACCGTGCCCATCGTATCGGCCAGGATAAGGCGGTGTTCGTCTACAAGTTCGTCACCCGAGGCACTGTCGAGGAAAAAATCGCCGCGATGCAGCAACACAAGCAGGCGCTCGCCGATGCCCTCTTCGGTGACGGCAAACAGGCCGCCCGCCTCGGCGAGGACGATCTTCAGGCCTTGTTCGAACCATTGGCGTGACGCGTCGGCCGCCCGTCGAACAGGCGATGCGCGAACTGATCGCGCGGGCGCGCGCCGAGATCCCATTCGGGCGGCCGCTGGAACGGATCTGTGGCGACGACTGTAAAGCCTGCTCGCTGAAACTACTGGAATTCCTCGGCGCCGAGCTGGACGACTGGGAAGCGCGCCTGGATGCCGGCGAGCGTCCCGGCCTGGCCGAGCTCAGCCGGCTCGCGCGCACCGCGCGCAAGGTGCATCGCGCACTCGCGCGCAACGGCGTGATCGGCGATTGACATTGCGAAAAATCCCGGTTTGGCAGGGCGATGTCATCCGATGGTGCAACCTGCCGACCGATCCGCGGCTACTGGAAAGGGCGGAATCGTGGTTGCCCGAGCACCGGGAGCGCCGGTGACGACAGGGCAATCCCGCATAACTTTCATTGACTTGGCAAGGCGTAGGCTCGATCAAGTACCGCGGATCGGGCAGCGGCGCAATATTGCGGCGCCGCCGCAGCCGGTTCCGCGGTACTTGAGCCGGTCTACAGTGGTTTTATTGCAATGTGGGCCTCGGCCCGATCCAGCCTGATGGATCGGGAGACAGCGCAAAGCCTTTGAAATCAGGAAACGTCAAGCGATGGCCCTGCCAGCAACGAAAGGAAGCCGTGTCTTTGCGCGAAAAATGTACTACAATTGTGCCGGCACATGGAATCCGAAGCCTAAGGTCTGTTTAAGGCCGTGCAAGTCCCGAGCCTGGATTTTCGGTAACTGCCGGCAAGTAGTTCAAATGGCGGTTAGCCGAGTAGTTACGATTTTCGTAATTCAGTAGTCCGGCGGTTCGCTTCCGCCGATCCGTCCCATCCAGTCCGGAATATACTCGTCGCCCATATCTCTTCCCGACCGGGTCACGGTCGCCAGTCGCCTCGTTTGGAGTTTCCGTTCCGTGGACCGCCTGTTTGTCGAGCAACTCACCGTGCTGGATTTCTCCTACCTCCACCGCCAGCGCGGGCTGCTCGGAGAAAGCTGGCGGGTCGGCGTCGAACTCGTTGGCCTGCTCGATGCGCAAGGCATGGTGCTGGATTTCGGTATCGTCAAGAAACGCCTGAAGCAGCTGATCGACGACTATTTCGACCATCGCCTGCTGGTGCCCCTCGGATACCGTGATCTGGCAATCGACGACCATGCCAGCCAGTGGCGACTTCGCTTTACCACGGAGCAGGGCGAAATCATCGAGCACGATTCGCCACGCCAGGCGGTATGCGGGATCGAAGCCGCGGAAATCACGCCCGAGCAGGTTGCGCAAGCGATCGCAAAGCGGCTGAGAGCAGAGTTGCCAGCCAATATCCGATCGATCCACCTCCACCTTGAGCCAGAACCCATTGGCGGCGCCTGCTACCAGTACAGTCACGGCTTGAAGCACCACGCGGGCAACTGCCAACGGATCGCTCACGGCCATCGTTCGGCGCTGCGGATCCTGCGCAACGGGCAACGCGCGCCCGACTTGGAAGCCAACTGGGCACGGCGCTGGCGGGACATCTATATCGGCACCCGCGAGGACCTCAAGAGCCGCGAAGATGCGCCCTGCTATCGTTTTGCCTACCGCGCCAGTCAAGGCGCTTTTTCATTGACCCTTCCCGCGTCACGCTGCTACTTGATCGATACCGAGTCGACCGTGGAGAACCTCGCGCGCCATATCGCCAGGCAATTGCATCAGGCCGACCCGGATGCCTGCTTCATCGTGCGGGCCTTCGAAGGTATCGGGAAAGGTGCCATTGCCGAAGCTGGACCGGGATAAGCCATCTCGCCGATCCATCGCCAGCACCCTGAGAAAGCAGCCAATCCCACTGGATCGGTGCGCGCCCCTCTGTCCGGCTTATCAAGGCCAATCGGATTTCAGCGCGCTTATCTCGACCTGCTGTCGCCGTACCAGGGCAATCGCGCTTTCATGGCATTGATCCGACAAGGCGTAGGCCCGATCAAGCGCCGCGGATCGGGCGGCGGCGCAATTGCGCGGCGCCGCCGCAGCCGGTTCCGCGGTACTTGAATCGGCCTACAGCGGTTTATTGCCATAGGGACATGGGTCCGGTCCAGCCTGGTGGATCGGGCGACAGCGCTAAGCCTTTGAAGCCAGGAAAAGTCAAGCGAAATTATCCGCGATTGCCCTGGCCGCAGTACAAAAGGGGTTGACAACAATTTAGGAATATCAGACAATACTCACATACTGATTCAGCGCCCCCTTGCTGGATCAGTACTCCTCCATCCTCCTTTGGTGGTTATACACATTCAGCGCAACGTCCCCCGTTGCGCTTTTTTTTTTGCCTGTTCAAGAAGCCAAAGCAGCCCCCATGGCAGCCATCAACCCGACAATATTCGATTAGGATGCCATCGGGCCACATAGCGACCTTGACGCTTCCGTCTTGTTCGCGATCACCTCCCAAGTGCATGCGGTCCCACGGCCCGATCGTGTGGTAGCGCATCGGCGCCGTGTGGATCCGGCGTCCCATGTCGATCGCCACGCCGCTTAGCTGCGGTGGCGGGCTGAACTCCGGCATCTTTTGCGCCAGCTCGATCGAGCGGTCGAGCCGCGCCTGGGTTCTTCGGCCCATCGTCCGTTGCCTGTCGTTGCTGCTTTGGTCGCGAGAAGGTGCGTCTTTCTTCCTGCGCGTCTCGCGCTTTCTGAGCGGACCGAACGGCAAAAGTGATTTGCGCTTCGTGTCGTTGTCGATCAATGTTTGTTCGGTCGCGGACAGGAAGCAGGTCAGCTCGCCTTCGTCGATCTTGATGTCAACCCGGAAAATTCATGAATTTCACGCGCCCTCGCTGGTTTCTTGTTCACATAAGGAACTTTCTTCCGGCGTCCGTAATCCCGGGTACGGGACGCCCTCAGAAAATTCCTTGTGAAAACAATCTACTGCGTGACCATCCCGTGAACTCATGAGATTTCCGGGCTGCTATCGAGGCGCTCGATCCCGGTGAGCTCCGGCAACCGAATCGACCGCGCAGGTTCGCGTCCCTGATCCAGTGCCTACAGCTCGCGCTCGAAGGGCTCGATCAGCGTGGTCCATCGCGTGGCGCCGAGGTTCGCGGCGAGCGTCGTTTTACCGACGCCGCCCTTCGTGGATACGATCGTGACTTTTGATCGCCATGGTACACACCTCCAGATCGCTGGAAGAGGTGTGCAAGGGGCTGAGGCTGGATTCCGCCCATCGGCTCCATTTCTTACGAACCAAGCTCAAGACTTGCACGCTCTTACAGACGTTAGACTTCAATGCTCCCTGCATCCCTTATCGCGATAGTTCCGTTTGCCGCTGACATTGTAGTACATTTGTTCGCGCGACAACATTACTTGCCTTCAGCATCGTGATACGCTCGGCATAGTTCGGCGCGCATCGTCTCGACCTCGATCGCGATGTAGATCGCGGTCGTCCGGACATCGGTGTGTCCCAACAAGTTTTTTATCGCGATGATGTTCGGTGCCGAAACGTTTCCCATCTGGGTGCCTACGGTGTGCCGGATCCGATGAGACGATATTTTTACTCCGATATGCGCGCTGAGCCGCTTCAGCGCTCCGGATAACTGTTCTCGCGTCATTTCTTCGCCTTTATAACGCGAATGGAACAGGGTTACGTTCAATACCTGCATTTCTTTCCGTAGGGTTGTCACTGTCCTGGTGCGAGCGCGCAGGTCTTCTAGATGGTCCTTCAACTCCTCCATCATCGGAATCTGCCATTCTCGTCGCGTCTTCGAACCCTCGGCGCGCAGCCGAATCAGTCGTTTCTCGAAATCGAGATCCTCCCATCTCAGTTCGATCGCCTGTCTAGCTCGCATGCCGATCAGGCGAAGGGTGTATAGCACGACGATCCAGAACCATGCTGGTTCCATTCTCCTGTCTGGCGATCGCAGATACTCGATCGCTGTATCGAATGCGCCTGGATCCAGCGTTTTCGGTCCTTTCTGCAGCACGGGCACCCGCGTTACAGAGCGCATTGGGTTGGACGCGAGCAATCCATAGCGCTCGGCGTGCGCGAACAACGCCCTCAGGTGCTGCAAATAGGTGTTGATCGTGACTCTGGAGACCTGTTGCAGCAACAGGCTGCGCCAATCGAGCAGCAGTTCTTCATCGACCTGTTGCAGTGTCAGCCCTCGTTCTTTTATGTATTGCTCCAGTCTTCTTGCCGATGTCCAGTACAGATTTTCCGAATCCGCATTGAATATTCTCCTTCGGATATAATGTTCACATATCGCTGACAGCGTCCACGTCGTCTCCATTTCCTTCTCCACGTCCAGTTTCGTATCGTTCCAGACTGGCGTGGATGCGTGCGTTCACGCCAGTCATATCGCTACAGGCCAGCGAGATCGCGCGTCTCTGATTTCGATATTTCATCATGATTTTTTCTTTTCTATCAATCTACTATGAGAAATTTCCGCTTGTAAACCATTACCGTGGATGTTGCACCCGTCGTTCCTCTATTGTGTCGGGGGTTCAAGTTTTTTACTTTTTCTTGCGCAAATGAGGATTGGTTGGCGGTGGAGCGTGATCTGGCCAAAGAGTTGCTGGATCGGTGAGCAGCACGACCGAAATGCTCTTTGATGACTGACGTTCTCCATTGGGCTTACGTTCTCCCTCGACGAGATATTTGTGAATGTTGGTGCCTGATTCCGTGCGTCGGTGCAGATGCATCCGCAAGAATCGTTTTTGCACATGCGTCCAACTCTTATCGTATCGCCGCGCGAAATCCCTGAATATCGCGGGGCTGACGAGGGCGATCCCGTCTGGAGCGATATGCACTCGTGCGTGCGGCTGGTTGACTGTGATCGATTGGTCTTTTATTCCTTGGCGCAGCCATTCCACGAATTGTTCGCCATCATCATCGCTGTTCCTGGTCTCGGCGGAATCGTGCGCGGCATCGTTCGGTTCCTCGGTATCTGCGGCCTGTGGAATGGTAGCTGGGGCAGTCTTCGCGTCCTTCGTCGCTGGGTCCAGCCCGTACAGTTCGTATTCCGGTTCTCCTAGATATTCGTCGTCTTCGAGCTGCGCATCGATCGCTGGCGCGTCATTCGCGCGGTCGGCGTCGATCTGATGGGTGTTGCTCGGTCGGGCTTGCTGATTCTCACTGACTGGCGCGGAGCCCGATGTTTCGGGCGTAGGGTCGGATTTCGGTTTCGGACTGGGGCGGGTGTCGCCCATTGTTTCGTTCGACTCGCATGCCGGCACGACGGTGCCGGTGAATGGTTCCGGCATGGTGTCCGGGTTCGGCCAGATCGTGGATGCGGGGATGCGAAGCAGGGTCAGGTCATGGGCCCAGCCGTCGCCGCTGACGCGCGCCTTCCAGATGGCGCGATCGTCGGGCGTCGGATTGAGAATGCGATGTTCCTGCAGGGTGTCGAACAGTCTGTCGTTTCTCGATGGGATGCCGTGATGCCCTTCCTGTAGGAGGTGGTCGCGTATCGCGTCGACGGCGCGCTTGCTGACCAGCCAGAGCGATCCGTCCACCAACCAGCCCGCGGCGCCGTTTCTGTTGAGTGGCAATGCGTCGCTTTCCGCGAGCAGATATCGGAGTGCCGTCAACATTTTTTCGTGCAGCGGTTTTTGCGTCGCCGCTCCAGCGCTTCGCGCGGAGGGATTCATGTTGTGGTCGGTTGGCGCGTTGGCCTGGGGCGTCGGCGGGTCGGCGCCGAGGTTCATTGCGACGGATCTGCCATCGGCTTGTGCGATGATCTGTCCCAGTATGCCCGCGGCTTCGCTGTCTCCTGTCAGGTAGGCGGCCCATGCTCCGAAGAGCTCTCGATCCTCGGATAACCAGGCGATCCCGCGGATCGGTACGACGTGATGCGCCAGCAGCGTACCGACGCGCTGGTGCAAGCGATACCGTCGTTCGCGGGCATGTGTCGCGGTGTAATACTCGGCATGGCTGGGCATGGCGCCCGCCCACGGGTTCCATCTACCGAGGGGCGCCTGATGGTGGTCGTAGAGCGTCACCACGATATCGACGGCCGCCTTGCCGATATCGTGAAGCAGAGCGGCGGTGAAGATCGCATAGGTCCATCGATCCGCAAGCTTTTGTATCTGTTCGGGTTCGACGCCAGGCGGGAGGATGTGCCCGCGCCTCAGCGCCAGCGCGTGCCGCGCGACTTCCAGGCCGTGGTCGAGCATGCCGCCTGGCGTCGAGTGGTGATGCATCTCGCTCGCCGGCAGTTCTTGCACGAATTCGGCATAGCGCCCGATAGCTCGCCGGATCAGTGCGTCGAACTGAGGCGGCGTCATGCTGGTGAGCGAGACGAGTTCGTCGATCGTCGCGCGACGCGACGCGGTGAGCAATTCGTCCGATGTTTTTCGGGGGGTCAGAGCGCTATGCGACCGAAAGCCGGCGCGCGACGATCGACGAAAGAACCAGTCAAGAAGACGAGCTGACATCGTTCAGGGATTCGGCGCAGGTGTCCGTGATTTCGCGATGGAGCTGGCGCAGCCATTTTTCCACTTTTTCCGGCTTGGTCCTCGCTGCGCTATGGGGAGGCGGTTCATATACGATGACGCGGCCGGTACTGTATGCCATGAATTCCTTGAGGGATCGTTGCGTTGGATCCCATGGGTTTCTGTCCGAGTCTTGCGCCCCAAGGCGGAACGGTTCCATATGCGCCAGTCGCGATATCAGTCGCGCCCGGCGGCCGGCGGCCGGGAGATACTGTTCCTGTGCGACGTATCGAGCGACCATTGCCAACGGGAGCTCGAGTTCGTCTTCGATGTAATCGTCCAGTCCTTCGAGGCGGTCGAGGACGACGATGACGATCGGCACCATATCCGGGAGTCCGAGCTGGACGAGTTGCAGCAAGACATCGAGC
>JALVEB010000080.1 GCA_027008705.1 Sedimenticola sp.
ATCCTGGAGATAACGGATGACATGCCGCTCGCGGCCATGGACCTGGATGCGCTCGCGACCGTCGGCGACCGCATCCTGGACGCGGGCCTGCTCGTCGAGCTGGGCGCGCAACTGATCGAAATAGGCGATCTGAAGATTCGTGCCAAGCTCGACCTCGCCACGATCCGGCGGCAGCTCGCCGAGCAGCAGTTTCAGCAAGGTGGTCTTGCCGCATCCGTTCGGCCCGAGCAGGCCGATGCGATCGCCACGCTGGATGGTGGTCGAGAAATCGCGCACGATGGGTTTCCCGTCCCAGGCGTAGTCGATCCCCCGCGCCTCGATGACGCGCTTGCCGGAGCGCTCGCCGGATGGCGTCTCCATGCGAATCTCTCCCTTGCGCTCACGCCGCCGCGCGCGTTCCTCGCGCATCGCCTGCAAGGCGCGCACGCGGCCTTCATTGCGCGTGCGCCGAGCCTTGATGCCCTGGCGGATCCAGATCTCTTCCTGCGCCAGTTTCTTGTCGAAACGGGCGTTTTCCAGCTCTTCGGCATGCAGTTGTTCCTGCTTGCGGCGCAGAAAGTTGTCGTAATCACCGGGCCAACTGGTAAGCCGCCCCCGGTCGAGCTCGACGATGCGGGTTGCGAGACGGCGCAGAAAGGCGCGATCATGGGTGATGAACAACAGGGCGCCGCGCCATCCGAGCAAGAAGTTCTCGAGCCATTCGATGGCTTCCACGTCGAGGTGGTTGGTCGGCTCGTCGAGCAACAGCAGCTGGGGCTCCATCACCAATGCGCGCGCCAGCATGACACGCCGTTTCATACCGCCGGAGAGCGCCTGAAAACTTTCATCGGCGGGTAATTCGAGACGGGAGACGACGCTGTCCACGCGTTGCTGCAACTGCCAGCCATCCGCCGCGTCGAGCGCGTGTTGGGCGTGTTCGAGCCGACGCATCGCCTGTTCGTCGTGAGCGTCCGCAAGCGCGCGCACGGCCTCATGATAGTCATGGATCAGGGCCGCAACCTGCCCAAGGCCGCCCGCAACGACATCGAGCACGGCCTGATCGGCCGCCTCGGGCACCTCTTGCTCCAACATTGCGATACGGGTCTCCCCGCTTACGATGCGTTCACCCTCATCGGCCTGTCGCTGGCCGGCGATTACCCGCAACAAGGTCGATTTGCCCTCGCCATTTCGGCCGATCAGGCAGATACGCTCACCCGATTCGATCTCCAGATCAACACCGTCGAGCAGGGCGTGATCGCCATAGGCCAGGTGGATATTTCGCAAAGAGACCAGGGACATGGCGGCAGTCATCGGCAACAACGGGCCGCCATCATAGCGATGCGGCGGGGATGATGCCAAGCGCCGCGGATTTTTCGATCCACGGCAGACGATACAATCGCAACGGTTTTATCAGGATGTTGAAAAAGTCCCTCCATGGGCTTTTTCAACTACGGAAGCAGAAAACGCGGTTTCCCGCTTCCTTCATTTTCAATGGCTTATGGCCATTGAAAATGGCGGCACATCCATGTACCGCACACAGGCAGTCGAAAAACCGCGTTTTTCAACAGCCTGCTATATCCTATCCCCGCGCGGCGCGCCTTTGTTATCATCCCGGGCACACCTTACCCACGTTCTGATTCCACCCCGCATGGAGAACCGCCGATGATCGATGCCTCGATGGTCGAGCTGTCCCGCTTTCAATTTGCGATGACCGCGCTCTATCACTTTCTGTTCGTCCCGCTCACCCTGGGCCTGACCTGGATCCTGTTCATCATGGAGTCGGTCTATGTCATGACCGGCAAGCAGGTCTATAAAGACATGGTGCGCTTCTGGGGCAAGCTCTTCGGCATCAACTTCGCGCTCGGGGTGACCACCGGGCTGACGATGGAGTTCGAATTCGGCACCAACTGGGCCTACTACTCACACTATGTCGGCGATGTATTCGGCGCGCCGCTGGCGATCGAGGGGTTGATGGCCTTCTTCCTCGAATCCACCTTTGTCGGCATGTTCTTTCTTGCCTGGGACCGCGTCAGCAAGGTGCAGCATCTGATGATCACCGGCCTGATGGCGATCGGCACTAATCTCTCAGCGCTGTGGATTTTGATCGCCAACGGCTGGATGCAGAACCCCGTCGGCGCCGAGTTCAACCCCGTCACGATGCGCATGGAGATGACCGATTTCGCCGCCATTCTGCTGAACCCGGTGGCGCAGGTGAAGTTCATCCACACCGTGGCGGGCGGCTATGTCGCGGCTTCCGCGTTTGTGCTTGGCATATCGGCCTGGTACCTGTTGAAGAAACGCGATCTGGGTTTTGCGCGGCGCTCGTTCGCGGTGGCCGCCGGTTTCGGCTTCGCCTCGATTCTGTCGGTGATTCTGCTCGGCGACGAGTCCGGCTACGAGGTCGGCGATGTGCAGAAATCCAAGCTCGCGGCGATCGAGGCCGAATGGGAGACCGAGAAACCGCCGGCGGCGTTCACGCTGATCGGGATTCCGGACGACGAAGCGATGGAAACCCATCACGCGATCAAGATCCCCTATCTGCTCGGTCTGATCGCCACCCGTTCAATCTCGGAACCGGTCACCGGCATCAAGGATCTGGTCCGGCATTATGAAGACCGCATCCGTTCCGGCATGGTGGCTTACCGCGAGCTCGCCAATATCCGCAAGGGCGCCGCCGACGCCGAGGGCGAGGCGCTGTTCGATATGTACAAGAAAGACCTCGGCTACGCATTTCTGCTGAAGCAGTACACGCCGAACGTGCTCGACGCCACGGATGACCAGATCAAGCAGGCCGCGCGCGGCGCGGTGCCTCCGGTGGCTCCGCTGTTCTTCATCTTCCGCGTGATGGTCGCCTCCGGCCTTTGGCTGCTGTTCTTGTTCGGCGCGGCCTTTCTGCTCAACGCGCGCCGCAGCCTGAACCGCAACCGCTGGCTGCTCTACCTCGCGGTGATCTCAATCCCGGTGCCGTGGATCGCGATCGAAACCGGCTGGATCGTCGCCGAGTACGGGCGCCAGCCCTGGGCCATCGGCGAGGTGCTGCCGACCTTCATGGCCACTTCGTCGCTGACCGCCGATGATCTGCTGATCAGCATCGTCGGTTTTGCGGTGTTCTATACGCTGCTGGCGATCATCGAGTTCTTCCTGATGTTCAAGTTCGCCCGTCTCGGCCCCAGTTCGCTGCACACCGGGCGCTACCATTTCGAAAAAGACCGCGGCACTGCTCCGTTGGCCACGCAACCGCCTCGCAACGACTAGGAGCCTTCGATGTTCGACTATGAAACCCTGAAACTCATCTGGTGGGCGCTGGTCGGCGTGCTGCTGATCGGCTTCCTCGTCATGGACGGCATGGACCTCGGCGTCGGCACGCTGCTGCCTTTCATGAGCCGCGACGATGACGAGCGGCGCGTGGTCATCAATACCGTCGGCCCGCACTGGGACGGCAACCAGGTCTGGTTCATCACCGCCGGCGGCGCGCTGTTCGCGGCCTGGCCGGCGGTCTACGCCGCGGCCTTTTCCGGCTTCTACTTCGCGATGCTGCTGGTGCTGTTCGCCTTGTTCCTGCGTCCGGTGGGTTTCGACTACCGCAGCAAGCTCGACAGTCCCCGCTGGCGCAACTTCTGGGACTGGGGGCTGTTCGTCGGCTCGCTGGTGCCCGGGCTGGTGTTCGGCATCGCCTTCGGCAATCTGCTCCAAGGCGTGCCGTTTCACTATGACGAATTCCTGCGCCCGTACTACACCGGCTCGTTTTTCGGCCTGCTGAACCCGTTTGCGCTGCTCACCGGGCTGGTCAGCGTTTCGATGCTGACCCTGCATGGCGCGATCTATCTGCAACTGCGCACCAGCGATCACCTGAACCAGCGCGCGCGCATCTTCGTCAAACGCGCGGCCCTGGCCACGGTCGTCACCTTCGCCCTCGCCGGCTTGTGGGTGGCCTTTGCGATGCCGGGCTACCATATCGTCAGCCAGCCCGCGCCGGGGG
>JALVEB010000081.1 GCA_027008705.1 Sedimenticola sp.
TCGCTGGACATCCATAATCCACGCCACCGCGAGATTTGCGCCCATCGCTTGATCGCGAAGATGCCGACCATCGCGGCGGCCTGTTACAAGCACAACGTCGGCGAGCCGCTGATCTACCCGCGTAACGAACTCTCCTATGTCGGCAACTATCTGCGCATGATGTTCGCCACGCCGTGCGAGGATTACGAGCCGAATCCGGTGGCCGAGAAGGCGTTGAACCTGCTGTTCCTGCTGCATGCCGACCATGAGCAGAACGCCAGCACCTCGACGGTCCGTCTGGCCGGCAGCTCGGGGGCGAATCCGTTCGCCTGCATCGCCGCCGGCATCACCTCGCTGTGGGGGCCGGCCCACGGTGGCGCGAACGAGGCGGTGATCGATATGCTCGAGGAGATCGGCGATGTATCGAACATAGAGAAATACATCGCGCGGGCGAAGGACAAGAACGATCCGTTCCGCCTGATGGGCTTCGGTCACCGTGTCTACAAGAACTATGATCCACGCGCAAAGATCATCCGCTCGGTGTGTCACGAGGTGCTGGAGAAGCTCGCCGATCCGGACAACCCGAGGTTCGAATTGGCTTTGCGCCTCGAGGAGATCGCGCTGCAAGACGACTATTTCGTGCAGCGTAAGCTTTACCCGAACGTCGATTTCTACTCCGGCATCATCTACCAGGCCCTGGGCATCCCGAAGAATATGTTCACGGTGATGTTCGCGATCGCGCGCACCGCCGGTTGGATCGCTCACTGGACCGAGATGATCAGCGATCCGAATCAGCGCATCGGGCGTCCGCGTCAGCTCTATACCGGCGCCACCCAGCGCGATTACGTGCCGATCTCGGAGCGCTGAAGCGTCTCGCATCCCCTATTTGTCGTCATGGAGTGTCAGTCGCCCCTGCCGCTCCTCGCGTGATGCTCCGCTGTCGCGGGATCCGTCGCGCGCGTCGTCCGCCAGCATCGCCTCGAGCCTCTTGCGGCCGATTCTTGGCCATGGCCTGCGGCTGTGTTTGTCCACCGGCATTCCCTTACGCTGGCGCCTTTCATCGATGATGATCAACTCGATCGCCTGACCGCCCGCAAGGAAGCGAAAGCTCGGAGCGGCGTGGCGACTGCGGTCGGCGAAGTGCAACAGATGTTCCCCCTCGCGAAACTGGATGCCTTGTTCGATCAAAGCGATCATTACCAGCTCGGCGGTGTCGGCATGCAGCAGCAGTTCCACCGGCATATGGCGTAACGCGATGCCGTTGGCCAGCCAGCCGGTGAGGCGTGGACGGAAAGCCTCGAGCGAGCGCATCGCGGTCAGCGCGGTGCGGCGCAGCGTTTCCAGTTGAAGCGCGTTTTCCGACGGCGGTCGTCCGGGCCGGGCGCGCAGGGCGCGTCCGATCTCATCGTCGTCCGGCCAGTGCCGGCGGTCGTTCTCGCCGAGGCGGGCGGCTGCCTTGCGCCGCGCGCGTTCGATATCTCCGCGATCGGTGTAGCCGTTTTCGGCGATCAGGCGCGCGGCCTCGCTTGCAAGGCGGGATTTTCGGTCGCTCGCTGGGGTATTGTTGGCGCGGCTCATGGTTCAGAAGATGTCGTCGGCATCGTCCGGTGTGACGAGGGCTTCCGCAGAGGCCTCCGTGCCCCCGTTGTCCGGGCCGTGAGCGGATGCGCGGCCCGGGGCGTTGCCCGGACGGAAGTATTCAAGGATCGCGTTCTTCTGCCCGTGACGCGCGCGCTCGCCGGTTTTCGGGTCGATGGCGACGCGCGCGAGAGTGTCGGGCGGCGTTGGTGGTCGGTCCGGGATGGTTTTCAGCGCGGTGCGCATGAACTCGATCCAGGCGGGCAGCGCGGCACGCCCGCCGACCTCGCCGCGTCCCATCGGACGTGGGTTGTCGAAACCGACCCAGGCGATCGCGACGATCGACTGGTTGTAGCCGTTGAACCAAGCGTCGACCTGATCGTTGGTGGTGCCCGTCTTGCCCGCCAGATCCCTGCGTTGCAACACCCGCGCCTTGGTCGCGGTGCCACGTTTGATTACGTCTTGCATCATGCTGTACATCAGGAAACGGTTTTCCGGACTGATGACGCGCGGCGCGGGATTGGCTGCGACGGCGTCCGTGGTGGGCGCGGTCGCCGGTTGGGCGCGCTCGATCTCGCCTTCGCCTTCCTTGCGGATGCGCGCGATCAGATAGGGTTGGACGAGGTAGCCGCCGTTGGCGAACACCGCGTAGCCGCGCGCCATCTGCAACGGCGTGATCGCGCCGCTGCCGAGCGCCAGCGACAGGTTGTGTGGCAGCTCGGCGGGGTCGAAGCCGAACTTCGCGATATGACGCAACGCGTTTTCTATGCCCATGCGGCGCAGGATGCGGATCGACACCAGATTGCGTGATTTGGTCAAGGCCCAGCGCAGCCGGGTGGGGCCGAAGAAGCGGCCACTGTAGTTCTGGGGGCGCCATTCGGTTTCCAGGCTGGCGTCGTCGAGCACGATCGGCGCGTCATTGATGATGGTGGCCGGGGTGAAGCCGTTTTCCAGCGCCGCGGAATAGACATAGGCCTTGAAACCCGAGCCGGGCTGGCGCTTGGCCTGGCTTGCGCGGTTGAATTTGCTGAGGTTGTAATCGTAGCCGCCCACCAGCGCGAGGATGGCGCCATCCCTTGGGTCGAGCGAGACGAAAGCCCCTTCCACTTGCGGGATCTGCGCGAGTCGCCAGTAAGATCGACCTTTCTTGTCGTGTTCCTCGCGGATGCGCACCAAATCGCCGACACGAAGGATGTCATGCGCCGAGCGGGGCGCTGGCCCAAGGCGGTCTGCGGAAAGGTGGCGCGCGGCCCATTTCAATCCTTTCCATGGAATCTCCCGCTCGTGGCCGTCGCGCCCGAGCACGCGCGCGGATCGTTTCTTCACCGCGATCACCACGGCGGGGTCCAGGTCGCCGATGCGCAGGGTGCCCGCGAGACGTTGTTGCAATACCTTGCGGTCATCGCTGTCGATATGGTTCTCGGGCCCGCGCCAGCCATGGCGTTTGTCGTAGGCGTCGAGTGCGTTGCGCAGCGCCTTGCGCGCGGCCAGTTGAAGCGGCGCGCGCAGCGTGGTGTCGACGATATAGCCATCGGAATAGATGGCCTCGCCAAAACGTTCGAGCAGTCGGGCGCGGACCTGTTCGGCCACATAGGGCGCTTCGATGTCGGTCTTGGTGCGGTGCAGGCGGGCGCTCAGCGGCGCCTTGTCGGCCGCGGCGAAGCGTCGGTCGTCGAGGAAGCCAAGCTCGTGCATGCGGCTCAGCACATAATGGCGACGTGCGAGCGCGCGCTTCGGGTTGATGAGCGGATTGAAACGCGATGGGGCTTTCGGCAAGCCGGCGATCATCGCGGTTTCGGCAAGACTCAGGTCCTTGAGGTCCTTGCCGTAGTATGTCCTTGCGGCGGCGGCGACACCGTAGGCGCGGTTGCCGAGGTAGATCTTGTTCAGGTAGAGCGCGAGGATCTCCTGCTTCGACAGTTCGTGCTCGATCTTCAGTGCCAACAGGATCTCGTTGAGCTTGCGCGTAAAGGTTTTTTTGCGCGTCAGGAAGAAATTGCGCGCCACCTGCATCGTGATCGTACTGCCCCCCTGGCGGCGCTTGCCCGTCATCGCGTATTGGATCGCGGCGCGCAACAGGCCTTGATAATCCACGCCCGGATGCTCGAAGAAGCGGGCGTCCTCGGCGGCGAGAAAGGCCTCGACCATGGTTTTCGGGATCTGATCGAAGGCTACCGGGATGCGTTTTTTCTCGCCGAATTCAGCGATCAGCTTGTGATCGGCGGTATAGATGCGCAACGGCACCTGAAAGCGCACATGACGCAGGCTGTCGACGTCCGGCAGGCGCGGAGTCTGGTAGCGATACAGGCCATACAGCAGGGCCGCGCCGGCGGCGATGGCGATCAACGCGATGAGGAGCGCGTACTTGAGAGTTTTGTTGAGCCACTTCATGGACTGGTTCACAGTATCCGGGTCGTAACATGCAAGAAGATCGGCGTGCGCCTTACACTGCTTCTGGTGAAGCATTTCGGCGGAAGGCCGGGATCGGTGGTATGGGCGGGACGGGCGCTATTGTCCCTTTTCGGAGGCCATATCTCAACCCGGCGGGATCCGGTTTATCCGGTTCCAGCCGCTTGCCGGAGCCGGGCGCGGCCCTCGTCGAGAAAGGGCTTCACATTGATTCGCCGGATACTATATAGTTCCGGGAACATTTTTTCAGGGTGGAAACACGCCCCTTCATCTACAGGATTGACAACACGCGCATGTGGCCGTTCGCTTCAAGAAATACCCAGCTCGTCGGTTTGGACATCAGTTCGACGGCGGTCAAGTTGCTCGAGCTCAGTCAGGCTTCCGGTCGCTCGGGAGCCAATTTCCGCGTTGAAAGCTACGGTGTGGAACCATTGCCGGCCAATGCCATGGTCGAGAAGAACATCGCCGATGTCGATGCGGTCGGCCAGGCGATCCGCAACGTCGTCAAGCGCGCCAACGCCAAATCGAAGAAGGCGGTCGTCGCGGTCTCGGGCTCGGCGGTGATCACCAAGGTGATCACGATGCCGGCGGCGCTCAGCGACCAAGAAATGGAAGGTCAGATCGAGCTCGAGGCCGACCAGTACATCCCCTATCCACTGGACGAGGTCAATCTGGATTTCGAGGTGCTGGGTCCATCGGACAAGAATCCCGAGCTGGTGGAGGTCTTGCTGGCCGCGTCGCGCGCCGAGAACGTCGAGGATCGGGTCGCGGCGCTCGATATCGCCGGGCTGACGGCGGAGGTGGTCGATGTCGAGGCCTATGCCCTGGAACGCGCCTGCACCCAGCTCTACGACAGTTGGCCCGAGCGGGGCGAGAACCAGACCGTCGCCGTCGTCGACATCGGCGCGGTAACGACCACGCTGAACGTGTTGCATAACCGGCGCGTGATCTACACGCGGGAACAGAACTTCGGCGGCAAGCAGCTCACCGAGGAGATTCAGCGCCGCTATGGCCTGTCGCTCGAAGAGGCCGGCATGGCCAAGCGCCAGGGTGGATTGCCCGACAACTATGTACCCGAGGTGCTCGATCCCTTCAAGGAGGCGATGGCCCAACAGGTCAGCCGTTCATTGCAGTTCTTCTTCTCGGCGAGCGCTTACAATCGGGTGGACCAGATCGTGCTCGCGGGAGGCAGTTCATCGATTCCGGGCATAGACGACCTGGTCGAAGAGAAGCTCGGCGTGGGTACCTCCATCGCCAATCCGTTCGCGAAGATGTCGGTGTCATCGCGGGTCAAGCCGCAGGCCTTGAGCAACGACGCCCCGGCGCTGATGATCGCCTGTGGGCTGGCGTTGAGGAGTTTCATCTGATGGCGAATATCAACCTGTTGCCATGGCGCGAAACCCTGCGTCGTCGCAAGACCCAGGAGTTTCTCGCGCTTCTCCTCGGCGCCGTGTTGTTGACTCTGGCCTTGCTGTTCGGTTGGCATATGTTGGTCGAGAAACAGATCGAACGGCAGAAACGCCGCAACAGCCTGCTGAAGCAAGAGATCGCGCTGGTCGACAGCCGGATCAGCGAGATCAAGGATCTGGAAAAGACCAAGAATCAGCTGCTCGCGCGGATGGAGATCATCCAGCAGTTGCAGGTGAGCCGGCCGGAGATCGTGCACCTGTTCGACGAGCTGGTCTCGACCCTGCCCGACGGCGTGGTGCTGACCAGCGTCAAGCAGGCGGGCCGCACCCTGACGGTGACGGGACGGGCGCAGTCCAACGCGCGGGTATCCGCTTTCATGCGCAACATCGAAGCATCCCAATGGCTGAGCAATCCGCGTTTGCAGATCATTGAGAACAAAACCAAGGATCCGACCGCCGAATACAACAATTTCGTCCTGGTCATGCAACAGAAGAAAGCAAACGCTGATAATGCCGACGGAGATACGGAATGAACCTGGATGAGCTGAACGAACTGGATTTCAGCGAGATCGGCGTCTGGCCATGGCCGGTCAAGGTGGCCTTGATCCTGCTATTGAGCATCATCGTCGGTGTGGCGTGGTATTTCCTTGACACCAAGGAGCAATACGTCAACCTCGATCGAGTGGAAAAGAAAGAGCTGGACCTGCGCAAGGAGTTCGAATCCAAGCAGGCCAAGGCGGTCAATCTGGAGAAGTACAAGCAGCAGCTCGACGAGATGCGCGAATCCTTCGGCGCGATGCTGCGTCAGTTGCCGGACAAGACCGAGGTGGCCGATCTGCTCGTGGACGTGTCTCAGATGGGATTGGCGTCCGGACTGGAATTCGAGCTCTTCCAGCCGCAGGGCGAGGTTCCCAAGGAGTTCTATGCCGAGTTGCCGATCAAGCTGCGCGTGGTCGGCAGTTATCATGAGTTCGGCAACTTCGTCAGCGGGCTGGCGGGTCTGCCGCGCATCGTGACGATCCATGATATCCACATCGTCCCGAAGAAGGAATCGCGCAAGCCGGCCGGCAAGGACAGTGAAGGCAAGACGCAGTTGATCATGGAGGCGACAGCGAAAACGTATCGCTACCTGGACGAGGAAGGCTGATGGAAGACCGAGCAATCATAGCCGAAGCTGTAAACCGGTTCACAGGTTTTTCCCTGCTGTTGCTGGCGCTGTTTCTTGTCGGCTGTTCACAAGATAATATGCGAGATCTGCGCGCCTACATCGATGAGGTCAAGCACCGGCCGGCGCCCCCGATCGACCCGATTCCGTCGATCAAGCAGGTGGACACCTACCTGTATCGCGACGATGGCCGCCGCAATCCCTTCGAAATCGTGGAGACCACGCAGAGCGAGAAGGTGTTGCCAAGCAATAACGGCATTCACCCGGACCCACTCCGTCGCAAGGAAGAACTGGAACAGTTCTCATTGGACACCTTGCGCATGGTCGGCACGCTGGACAAAGACGGCGTCACCTGGGCGCTGGTGCAGGCGAAGAGCGGAAAGATCTACCGCGTGCGCCCCGGCAATTACATGGGCAGGAACAACGGCCGTATCCGGCGTATAACGGATGACCGGATCGAGTTGACCGAGATCGTGCCGGATCAGCGTGGCGGCTATGTCGAACGTTCGGCAATGGTCAGTCTTGGCGAACCATCCACCTGAGATGGATCGCGGTCGGGTAAAGAGGGGCGCGGGCAGGTTTCTGGTTGAATCTAAATTGAGACAAAGACAGCGGGATCACATGAACAGACTACTCATCGCAGGGACACTAATCATCGGCTTGTGCGCATCGTTGGCGGCGAGCGCGGTCACGGTGCTGAAAGATATTCGTTATTCGGCCCTGCCGGGCGACAAGGTCGAGTTGGTGCTGAAGGCCGACGGCCCGATCGTCGATCCGGTCAGCTTCACGACCGACAACCCCGCGCGTATCGCGATCGACCTGAATGGGGTGAAGCTCGGCTTGAAGAAGAAAAGCCGCAAGGTCGGCATCGGCTTGGTTTCGAGCGTCGCGGCGGTACAGGCGGGGGAGCGCACCCGTGTCGTGATCAGTCTGGTGAATTCGGCGCCCTATACCCTGGTGTCCGATGGAAACGAACTGCGGGTGACCGTAGGGGCCAGTGGCAAGGGGTCGGCGTCGATCGTCGCGAGCACGCCGAAAGGCAAGCGGGGCGGTGCCTCGGGCTCGGCGAGACATGAGGTCGAGAACATCGATTTCAATCGTGGCCCATCGGGCGAGGGGCGGGTCGTCGTGCGCCTCGACAGCGGCGATGTGGTCAGCGATCTGCGCGAGGAAGGCGGCAAGGTCGTGCTCGAACTGCTCAACACCGCCTTGCCGCCGAAGCTGGCCAACAAGCTGGACGTCACCGATTTCGCCACGCCGGTACAGGATATCGTGTTGCGGCAGAAGGGCAAGAACACGCGGATCGTCATCGAAGCAAAAGGAGATTACGAGCATCTCGCCTATCAGACCGACAACGAGTACACCGTCGAATTCCGGCCGTTGACGAAGGCCGAGAAAACCCGTTTGCAGAAAGAGCGCCTGACCTATTCGGGTGACCGCTTGTCGCTGAATTTCCAGGATATCCCGGTTCGCTCGGTGCTCCAGTTGCTGGCCGATTTCACCGGCTTGAACATGGTGGTCAGCGATTCTGTGAATGGAACGATTACCTTGCGTTTGAAAAACGTGCCTTGGGATCAGGCGTTGGACATCATCCTGAAGACCAAGGGGCTGTCGATGCGGCGCAATGACAACGTCATCCTGATCGCGCCGACCGAGGAAATCGCCGCGCGCGAGCAGTTGGAACTGGAAGCGCAAAAGCAGATCGAGGAGCTCGCGCCATTGCATTCCGATCTGATTCAGGTCAACTACGGCAAGGCGAGCAAGTTCGCCGAGTTGCTGAAGGCCTCGGAGAACCAACTGCTGTCGCCTCGTGGCAGCGTGACCGTCGATGAACGCACCAATACCCTGTTGCTGCGGGATACCGCGAGCCAGCTCGAGAACATTCGCAAGCTCATCAAGCGCCTGGATATTCCGGTCCGCCAGGTCATGATCGAATCGCGCATCGTCATCGCGAACGACGATTTCGCTCGTGACATCGGCGTACGTTTTGGTTTCAAGTCGAACACCAAGGTCGGGGGCGACAACGAGGCGATGATCGCCGGCGGTCTGCCGGGACACATCAGCGATTTTGGTGTCGATGCCGGTCAGTTCATGGGTGTCCATACCGGTATCGAGAATCCGGCAGGGTCGGGTAACGAGGCGCTGCTGGTCAACCTGCCCCAGACTCTTAGTTCCACTCGCGGCGGCGCGGTCAACCTGCTGCTCGGCAAGGTGGGCAGCTACCTGCTGAACCTGGAGCTGTCCGCGATGCAGCAGGAAGGCAAGGGCGAGATCGTCTCCAGCCCGCGGGTCATCACCGCGGACCAGCACAAAGCGGTTATCAAGCAGGGTCTCGAGATCCCCTATCAGCAAGCCTCGTCATCGGGCGCCACCACGGTGGCGTTCAAGGAGGCTGTGCTGAAGCTGGAGGTCACGCCGCATATCACGCCGGACGATCGCATCAAGATGGATCTGGTGGTGCGCAAGGACAGCCCGGACTTCTCGCGTGCAGTGCTTGGCGTGCCGCCGGTGAACACCCGTTCGGTAGAAACCGCGGTACTGGTAGAGAACGGCGAGACCGTGGTCCTGGGCGGGGTGTTCGAGCGCAATCGCACAAAGAATGTCGAGCGCGTTCCCTTCTTCGGCGAGCTGCCTTTCGTCGGCGCGGCGTTCCGCCAGACCCAGAAGAAGGATGAGAATTCGGAGTTGTTGCTGTTCGTAACGCCGAAGATCATCAAGAACGGGCTTTCCGTCGTGCGTTGATGACACGGAAGCCGGATCGGCCCGGGAGGGAGGCTTCGGCCTCCCTTTCTTTTCGCTTTGGCACTGCTCTGTCTACCCGAAACCGCCATCGGGCTGGTATCATGCCCCCCATGATCGCGAGCAACAAAGTTTTCCTGGTCGGGCCAATGGGCGCCGGCAAGACGACGATCGGGCGTCAGCTTGCTCAATCGTTGCGTCTTTCCTTCCTCGATAGCGATCATGAATTGCAGCGTCGCACCGGGGTCGATATCCCGACCATCTTCGAGTTCGAAGGCGAGGCGGGATTCCGCCTGCGCGAGAAGAATCTCATCGATGAACTGACGCAACGTAAGCGAATCGTTCTGGCGACCGGAGGCGGTTCTGTGCTCGATCGCGAAAGCCGTCAGCGGCTCGCCGCGCGGGGTACGGTGGTATACCTGCATTGCTCGCCCCAGCAGCAGTATGAACGGACCATGAAGGACAAGAACCGTCCCCTGTTGCAACTCGAGGACCCGCTGGCGCGACTGCAAGCGTTGATGGAGGAACGTGAGCCGCTTTACCGCGAGATCGCGGATATCATCGTGTCCACGGAAAACCGTCCGATGCAATCGGTGGCCCGGGATATCGTTTCTCGCTTGACTCCGCGTTCAGGCGGCGCCAGCGGCTCCAACAACCCGTAAAGCAAGGGTCGAGGAATTCGACCGGAAAAAGGCGGATCGATTGCGCTATGTCTGATCTTCAACGCACCCTTCGCGTAGACCTCGGGGAACGCAGCTACCCCATCCATATCGGCACCGGCCTGCTCGATTCAGCGGCTCTGTTCGAGCAGGCGATTGGATCGCGCCAGGTCATGGTGGTCACCAATGAGACCGTGGCGCCTCTTTACCTGAGGCGTCTGCTCGACACCCTGCGGACCTTCGACACCCACCATGTGATTCTGCCCGATGGCGAGGAATTCAAGCAGCTCGAGGTATTGAATCAGGTCTTCACCGCCCTGTTGGAGCGGCATTTCGATCGGGGCTGCGCATTGGTGGCGCTGGGCGGAGGCGTGATCGGCGATATGACCGGCTTTGCCGCGGCCAGTTACCAACGGGGCGTCGACTTCGTGCAGGTGCCGACCACCTTGCTCTCGCAGGTCGATTCCTCGGTGGGTGGCAAGACCGGTGTCAATCATGCGCTGGGCAAGAACATGATCGGCGCCTTCCACCAGCCGCGCGGCGTGATCATCGATGTCACCACGCTCGACACCCTCGCGGATCGCCAGCTGTCGGCCGGCTTGGCCGAGGTGATCAAGTATGGTCTGATCGACGATCCGGAATTCTTCGCCTGGCTGGAAGATCACATCGAGGATCTGCGTCGCCGCGATACCCGGGCCCTGGTGCATGCGATCGAGCGCTCGTGCGCCGACAAGGCGCGCGTGGTCGCCGCCGACGAGCGTGAAGCCGGGCGGCGCGCATTGCTGAATCTCGGACATACCTTTGGCCACGCGATCGAAACCGGCATGGGATACGGGGTGTGGTTGCATGGCGAAGCCGTCGGCGCGGGGATGTGCATGGCCGCCGAGCTGTCCTCGCGGCTGGGGCTGATTGGCCCGGACCTGGTGGCGCGTATTCGTGACCTGGTCGCGCGCGCCGGCTTGCCGGTCGACGCGCCGGAAAACCTCGATTCCGGGCATTTCCTGGAGCTGATGGCGGTGGACAAAAAGGTGCGGGACGGCAAGCTGCGGCTGGTGCTGCTGAAAGGCGTCGGCGAGGCCTTCCTGTGCTCGGATTTCGATCGGGCCGCGCTCGAAGCGGTGTTGAAGCAGCGTGCCGAACGAACGTGAGCGATCGAATTCCCTCGATTGAAAGCCTGGCTGGCAACGGTGAGATGCAGGGTGATCTGTTCCTGACCCGGGAGATCCTGCAACGCATCGAGCTGGTGAGGCACCTGCTTGAAAACACCCTGATCGTACCCTTGTTGGTCGGTCCGGAGGGGGCCGGGAAATCGACCCTGATCGATTATCTCGACGAGCACGCGCCAAGTCACTGGTTGGCGCTGGATCTGGACGCGGCGCGGATCGGAGAGAAAGAACCCCTGATCGCGCTGCTCGGCGAACAGCTCGGACTCGGGAATGGTGTCGACTCGGAAGAGGCGCTGGCGCAGCGGCTGGACGGCATCGTTCGGCAGGCGCGCATGCCGGTGGTGCTGGTGGACAATGCGCATTGCTTGCGGGAAGAGTCGTTGGCGCTGTTGTTGCGCCTTGCCGACCGGAAAGCTGGCGGGCACGCCTTGTTGAAGATCGTGCTGTTCTCCGAGGATGACTTGGCTGATCTGCTGAACCTGCCGTCTTTCTCCGGGCTTGCGGACACTCGTTTCCAGCGCATGGAGATGCCCCGGTTCTCGTTCGGCCAGGCCCAAGCCTTTGTGCGGGCGCGCTACTCCGACAGCGGACAGAGGGTCCCAGCCGGTTTGAGCTTCGAAAAACTCTATGCGGTTTCCGGCGGTTGGCCCGGGGAGATGATTCAGCGTGCCGACACCTTCCTGAAACTGAGCGACCAGCCGGGTGTCGTGCGAAGTCCGCCAAGCCGGCGGCGTTGGCCGTGGCTGCTGGGCGGCGCGCTGGCCGTGCTGCTTGGGACGTTGTTGTGGTTTCAGGACGAACTCAATGAGTTCGTCACCGCGGACTCATCGATGCCGCCGCGGGCGGGGCGGGAGGAGCGTCCGCGGGAGCGGTTGGATAACGGCCATGAAACCGCCTTGCCGCGTGAACCGGCGTCCGTGCCGACGCCGCTCGAAGCCAAGGCGGATCGGATCGTGGAAATCCCGGTTGCAGAGGAATCCGCGACCGGGTCGGGAGAAGCCTCCCCGGCCATCGAGGAGCCACCGGCGGGTACGGATGCCCCGGCATCGTCCCATGAGGAACCGGCGGAACCGCCCCGTGATATCGTCGACCTCCTGCTCGCGGAGGATCCGGGCGATAAGCCAGCCGAGGCCGAGTCACCGTCTCCCATCCTTGAGCCGTTGCAGCCTCCCTTGACCGAAGGCTCTTCCGAGCCAAAAGCGACAGGCCGCAAGGAGCCGTCCCGGCACATGTCCTCTGTCGAACCGGCCAATCAGCACAGGCCGGCCGATTCACGCGGGCGGGCTGAATCGCGATCGGAGCCGATTTCGAAACCGGCGCACAAGCCCACGCGCAAAGTGGTGCCGAAGCCGGAACGGAAGCCTGCGTCGAAGCCGAAAGCGCGGCGTTGGCTCGACAGCGCGCCACCGGGCTATTACACCTTGCAGTTGATGGGCGCCTCGCGCCGCCCGGATATCCACCGTCTGGCGTTGCGCTTCGGCCTGGATCCCTCACGCTTGCACATCGTGCGTACTGAGCGCAAGGGACGTCCATGGTATGTGGTCGTCCGTGGCCTGTATCGGAACAGCCCGGCGGCGCGCAAGGCCTTGCGCGAGCTGCCGGCGGCTCTGCGCAAACAAGGGGTCTGGCCGCGTCGCGTCGACGGACTGAAACACTGAGCCGGCCTCTTGATCCCGGCGGTCGTGGCGGCCCGGTGGAGAATCCGGTTATCATTGCAGTGGGAATGGTCGAATTCTGATATTCGCCATAGCTACTCGGCTGACCGCTGAAATGATTTTGACGGACAAGGCACAGGCCCGATCAAGCACAGCGGATCGGGCAGCGGCGCGGTTTCGCGGTGCCGCCGTGGCCGGTTCCGTAGTACTTAGAACCGGCCAACGGAGGTGTTTGGGAAAGTAAGCATGATGGCCCTGTTTTCAGCGGTTGGCTGAGTATGCTCGTCGCCGCTGAATTTTCGGATTGTCGGGGTCGTTCCTCGCGCCCGTGGGCCAGGCGCGGAAACGAGTCATGGCCCATTCCATGGCGGCTTTCCGCAACGACGCCCCGGGTGCGAGAGGCGGTTTCAGTCGCCGAAAATTCATGGGCGAAGAGTATATTTTCAATAGGGAGAGAAGCATGCCTGTCTGGACTTTGATCGTTTGGTTATTGATTGGTGTCGGCGCCGGAATGTTGGCCCGTCGTTTCATGGGCGGACAGTCGCCCGGCGGGCTGCTCGGCGATTTGGTTCTGGGGATTCTCGGCGCGGTACTCGGCGGCTACCTGTTGGCCTTGTCGGGCGTGGGTGGCAATGGTGGCATCATCGGCAGTTTCATCGTCGCGGTGCTCGGCGCGATGCTGTTGCTGTGGATTGTGCGCAAGCTGAAGGGCTGATGGAGGTTCGCCATGGTCGATGAAACCCAAGACCCGGAAGAAAAAGGCCTCTTCGAACGCCTCTCGGAGATTCTCAGCCAACCCTTGCCGGGTACGCGGGAGAAGGTCGAGCTGCCGAAGGGTGCGGAGGTCACCGCGGCGCAGGTGGAGGATGACGACAGCCTGTTCGACCGCATCCGCGACGTGCTCGCGCAACCGGCGGACGCAGCGGAGGTAGAGCCGGCTCCAGTCCCCGCTCCGATACCCAAGGCCGCCCCCACTTCCGAATCGCCGTCCGCGGCGGACGAGCCGGAAGACGCCGGGATGCCCGAGTGGTACCGTTTCGAGTTGAGCCGTTTCGAGCAATATCAGGCGCAAGAGCGACGCAAGCTGGCCGAGCGCCAGCGTCAGGAGCTGGCGGCCTTTCAGCGTTACCAGCAGACCCAGTTGAGCAATTTCAGCAACCACCAACTGGCGGAATTGAACGCTTTTCACCGCCATCAGAGTGCGCGCCTGGAGGCATGGAAGCAGATGCGCAACGGTGGTCAGCCGCCCGGCGCCGTGTTGCCGCCGGGTTGGCCGCCGGGGATGCCGCCTCCTCCGGGTTGGCGGCCGGGCATGCCGTTGCCGCCGCAACCACCGCGGGGATGGATGCCGCCCGGCCCGTGGCGTCGCAGCTGACGCCGCCAGCGCATGAAGTGGCCGATACCCTGGCGTCGGAATCGCGCGGTGGCGCGGCGCGCGGAAGATTTGTCCGCGCTCGCGCCGCCCAGGCGCGAGCCGTCATTGCGGCACCGACTGGCCACGCCGGTGGTCTGGGCTCTGGGGTTTTCCTTGCTGTTTTTCATCGGCGGTTATTTCGGACGCAGCCTTTACGACAGCATCCTGGCCCGGATCGATCTGCACAAAAGCGTGCATGACGACGACAGCCAGGTCGGACTGAAGGTCGAGTCGCGCGCGCCGCGACGCATCGCCATGCTCGAGGTCGATGTGGGTGGCCGGAAGCGTCGCGTCGCGGTCGATTCCTCGGACCTGAGCGCCTTCGTGAGCGAGCATCTCGATCGCCTCGAGGCGCAGCGGCTGGCGAGCCTCACGCGCGTCGACGAGGCGCTGGAGCGCGCTGTATCGCCGGTATTCGATGATATGGAACAACGCATCCAGCGCTATGCCGACTGGTATTTCGCGTGGCTCACGACCTACCGCATCATGGGGGTTGCGCTTCAGAGCGCGGCCGCCTACCTGGCAAAGCCGGTCAGCGCGCTGAGCCTGCGTGAATCGGTCGAGCTCGAGGTGCGGAAATACCTTGCCGATCATTACAACCGCTTGGTGTTGCGGCCCGAGATCAATGATGCGCGCTTGCGTTCCGCGTTCGACCAAGTGGTCGAGCGCGCACACGGTGATTTTCTGCGCGCCATGGCGCGGGTCGACCGTGGCTTCCAGGCCTTCGCGCTGCGCCACGATCAGCCGCTCGCAAAACCGCCGGAGAGCACCATGCGGCTCGACTGGGCCACCCAGTTCAACAAGCTCGGCCGTCTCACGGCCTACGAGAAGGGCGACATGGGCGCGGCGGCCGGCGCGCTGGTGGTCGGATCCGGAGCCCTGGTCGGCGCCAAGATCGGCGCGCAGGCGCTGGCCGCCGGCGGCAAGGGCTTGATGGCAAAACTGGCTTCGCCGTTCGTTGCCAAGGGCGCGAGCGCGGCGGCGGCGGCTGGCGCGGGCGGCGCCGCCGGCGTCATCGGCGGTCCGCTCGGGGCCTTGCTTGGGGCGGGCATGGGCCTGGGGGTCGATGCCGCGGTCAATGAAGGGGTCGAACTGGTGCAACGCGATGATTTCATCGCCGACACCCGGGATGCCCTGCATGCGATGCGCGAAGACTGGCTGACGCGCATGCGTCGGGCGCTGCATCATGCGATCGATACCTGGTATGACGATGGCGAGCAGCTACTCGCGGCCTACGACGCGCGGCGTTGAGCCGGAGGCGTCAACCGCTATAGAACATATCGCGGTACATGCCTTCCCCCCACGCCAGTCCGGCCTGGGCGATGCGCGTGCTCCATTGCTCCACCATATGGGTGCGATCAAAGGCAAAGGTCTTCTGCTGCTTGTCGTAGCGGTAGAAGGCGATGATGCTCATCGCTTCCAGCGGGTCGATATGCACTCCCGAGAAGCACATCGTCTGCGGGCTGCGCCAGGGGATCTCTCGCCCTTCGGCGTGCGCGGCGATCACTTCGGCGACATAACGGGCTTCTGAGTTTGCGGTATTGCCGCTCTTCGAGAACGGCTGCGAGCGCGCGTCGCCGCACAGGTAAAGGTGTTCGTCGCCGATCAAGTGGTATTTGAACGGGTCGATGCGCGCCTCTTTCTGCGGTGTGTTCAGGTCGGCCAGCTCCAGGCGCTCGAGCAGGCGCGAGGCGCGTACCGGCGGGTAGATCGCGGCATCGTCGAAGGCATATTCGTCGAAATCGGTGGCGATCACGCGTCGCGTCGGGTCGACCGAGGTGATGCCGACGCTGGTTTCATACTGGATGATGTCGGGATAGAAGGTCTTGAAGGCGCGTAGAAAACCGTCGCGCTTGATGCGCACGTCCGGATTCATGTCGAGCAGCAACACCTTGGCGCGGACGCCGCGCTTGCGGAAGATGGCCGCCGCCATGCAGGCGCGCTCGTAGGGCGCCGCCATGCAGCGGTAGTTGCCGGCCGGCACGGTGAGCAGAAAGGTGCCGCCGCGAAAGCTCTGGAGCTTGTTTTTGATCGTCAGCAGTTCCGAGGCCCCGGTGAAGCCGGCGGGGTAGTGGGTGCGTAGCGCGTACTCATCGCCAGGGTCCTCGACGCCGAGGCGGGCGTAGTCATAGTCGATCCCGGGGGCCATTGCCAGGTAGTCGTAGTCGATATAGCCCTGTTCCGTGTGCAGCCGGCGTCGCGTTCGATCGAGGTCGATCACGGTGGCGTTGAAGAACAGGTAGCCGTTGTTGCGCGCCGCGTCGAGGTAGCTGTGCGTGAGAAATTCCAGGGGGATCTGCTGGGCCATCCACAGGTTGCTCAGCGGGCAGGAGACGAATACCGCATGGCGGTCGATCAGTACCACGTCGAAGGCTGGATGAAAGCGCTTCAGGTACTTGGCCAGCGTCAGTCCGGCCCAACCGCCGCCGACCACCACCACGCGCGCTCCCCGTGCCTTCGGCAACGGCGCGCGCAGCGAGCTCAGCTGGTTGATGAACGGCGTTGCCGGAGAATCCGCTCCCCGCGCGAGACCGGTGGCGAGCAGCAGTCCGCCGGCGCAGCCCGCCTTCAGCAAATCACGGCGCTTGAAGCCTTGTTTCATGTCGAGGTCCTGTCGTTCAACGGAAATCCGGGTTGCGCCAGTCGGCCGACGGCGCGAGATCGGTGGCGGGTACCGGCAGGCGCGAGACATAGTTCAGGATGTGTCGCAGCCGGGTGTCGTCGAGGGTTTTCACAATGGTCTCCATGGCCGGGTCGACACGGCGCAGCACGCGCCGGATCAGCCCGATCTGCCGCACCATGTAGGCATAGTGCTGGCCTTGCAGACGCGGATAGTAGTGACGATTGTCGCCTTCCCCGCGCAGTCCGTGGCAGGCGGCGCATCGCGAGACATAGAGCCGTTCCCCCTCGGCGTATTCCGGCGTGCCGGGCGCCCAGGGCCCTTGGTCGTGGTCGGGCGTCATCGGCAGGGTGGCGATATAGGCGACGACGTCGGCCAGGGATTGATAGCCGCCGATGGTGCGCTCCTGCACGAAGGGAAACATCAAGGGGTTGGAGCGCTTGCCGCTGCGGATGTTGAGCAATTGCCGTATCAGGACGTTGCGATGCTGGCCGGCGAGTTGGGGATAGGTGCCGTCTTTGTTGCCCCAGCCCTCGGGCAGGTGACAGGCCGCGCAGATGGCATAGATCTCGCGCCCGTTGGCGAGATCGGGCTCGAAGCTCAAGGTGATCTGGATGGGGGCGGCCGATGCCGGCGGTGCGCCGAGGAGCACGCTCAGCGCGGCCGCGATGAAATATCGCATGCGCCGTTCTCCCTCAATCGTGCGCGATGGGCGTGTCGCTGAAGAGGTAGTCTCTCAATTCCTTGTCGAATGCCGGGTCGCGGCGACGGATCCATTCCAGCACCATCGCGGCGTGTTCCTTTTCCTCGTCCCGGTTGTGGGCGAGAATCGCGCGCAGCTCGTCGTCCCGGCAGGCGTCGACGCGCTGGTTATACCAGTCCACCGCCTCCAGCTCTTCCATCAGCGAGGTGATGGCGCGGTGCATGTCGCGGGTTTCATCGCTGAGTTCCGCCAGGGGTTCGTGATAGCCTTCGTTCGACATGGTGTTCGTCTCCATTGTCGGGCGGGTAGGATGGCCGCCGCGCGGTCGGGGCGCGGCGGTCGCGGTTTCAGCTATACAGCTTCGGCGCGCCGAGATGCTCGTGGATGGCATTCACGGTGGCCGGTTCGATGCCCAGGCCCTGCGCCAGCTGATGCAAGTACTGCGCCTCGGGGTTGCTGTCCAGATCGATCGCCATCAGCGAGACAGTGTAGACCTGTTCCGCCATGCCGGGCGGGATTTCGCGCACGAAGGCGTCCACGTCCAGCGGCGCGGCCAACTCGCGTTGCACGAAATCGATCTCTTCCTGGCTGACATCACCGAGCTTGGCGATGATCTTCTGTTGTTCTTCGCTGTCTACCTCGCCGTCCGACTTGGCCGCGTTGATCATCGCCCGCACCAGGATCAGGGCCTGCTCCTCGGCTTGATGAGGTTCGATGGGGTTGAAATCGGCGCGATCCGGAACCTGTCCGCCGCCTGCGGCCTGGTTCCCGCCGAATTGTTTCATCGCCATCCCAAGCAGATCGCCCAGGCCGCCACCCGCGCCGGACGCGCCGCCACCGCCGAGCAGGCCGCCGAGCAGATCGCCGATGCCGCCAGCACCCGGGCCACCCTGCATCTGGCGGCTCGCGCCGCCGAGCAGATCGCCCAGGCCGCCGCCCGAGGACTGGCCGCCGCCCATCACCGCGCCGAGCAAGGAGCCCAGGATGTTGGAACCGGAGCCGCGCGACATCGCGCCACTGCTGAGCAGGCTGCCAAGGATCTTCATCGCGTCGATTGCCATGGTGTCTTTCTCTCCTTCAAATCAATATCGTAATCAAATCAATAGTCAAAAGGTTTTCAGAGCGCTTATCGTGGCTCTGTCGCTGACGGTACTACAGTGCGCGGCGGCGTGCATCCCTTTGTCATGCTCGTCGTCCATGAATTTTCGGCTGCCGGTGGCACTCTTCACATCCTTGGGCAGGGCGCGGAACGCATCCGCCGCCTGTCGAGCCTGGAGGATCGTCCGTCCGGCCCGTCATCTTGCCGTCCTCTCTGCGAAGGCATGGACCGATCGCGCCGGGTTGGCGGCTCATCGGGCTTGGGAGTAATCTATACTCGTCGCCCATGACTTTTCGGATTTTCGAGACCGTTCCTCGCGCCCGTGGGCCAGGCGCGGAAGCGAGTCATAGCCCATTCCATGGCGAGTTTCCGCAACAACGCCCACGGGTGCGAGGGGCGGTCGCAGTGGCCGAAGGCTCATGGACGATGACCAGTATAACGATCAGCGAACCCTTCCACTCATCCCAAGCCGGATACTGATTCCATGCCCCCCCGAAACCGGAAGAACCAGATCATCCACCGCTGCCAGCAGCCGACCCGCTGCAAGGATTGCGAGGTGCGACGCCGCGCCTTGTTTCGTGGTGTCGCCGAGGAGCAGTTGAACTGGATGCAGGAATACCGCCATGCACAGTTCGAGGTGCCAGCGCGATACGAGCTGTTCAGCGAGGGAGAACCCGCGGATTATGTCTATACCTTGCACGATGGTTGGGCGATCATTTACAAAACTGTTTCCAACGGGAAGCGCCAGATCATGCGTTTTGCCCTTTCCGGGGATTTTCTCGGTTTCCAGGCCGATCTGTCGGCGCCGATGGGTTACGGCATTACCACTCTGACCTCGTGCCGGGTATGCGCTTTTCCACGCGCGCGCATGGAGGACATGCTGGCAGCCAACGCCCGCGTCGCGATGCGCCTGGCCGAGATGAACGCCCGCTACATGGCGATCTGCCAGACTCATCTGCTGTGTACCGGACGCAAGCCGGCCCGCGAGCGCCTCGCCTACCTGTTCCTGGAGCTCTACCATCGCCTGCGTCAGCTCAATCCGGCCATCGGCGAGGAAGAGGGGGTGGAATTCCCGCTGGCCCAGGAAGAGATCGGCGACGCCATCGGCCTGACCAACGTCCACGTCAGCCGCACCTTGCAGGAATTGAAACAGGATGGCTTGGTGCGGATCGCCGGAAAACGTCTGTATATCCTCGATCCGGAACGCTTGCAGGCTCTCGCCGAGTTCGATCCGAGCGTAGTGGCTGAGAATGGCTATCTCTGACGACCATCGTTTCGAGCCGATCGGCGTATTGCATTCGCCGTTTCGGGACAAATTCGGGATTCCGCGCCAGGCCGGTCTGGCCCCGGTCGAGACGCGCCTGGAGTTGTTTTCTCCCTACAACCGGCCGGAAGCGCTTGCCGGGCTCGAATCCTTCTCGCATGTATGGCTGCAATTCGTTTTTCACCGCATCCCACGAAACGCCTGGAAACCTTCGGTTCGTCCTCCCAGGCTTGGTGGCAACCAGCGTGTCGGCGTATTCGCCAGCCGCTCCCCGTTTCGCCCGAACCGGCTGGGGCTCTCCTTGGTGCGTTTGTTGTCCCTCGATGAAAGCGGCGCCGGCCTGCGCCTGCTCGGCGCCGATCTGCTCGACGGCACGCCGGTGCTGGATATCAAGCCCTATCTGCCGTGGGCCGAGGCTCCGCCCGATGCCGAGGCGGGCTGGGCCGGCGCGCCGCCCCGGCGCCTGGCGGTGCGCTTCTCGCCGCGCGCCGAGGCCGCGCTGGCGGCGCGCGCGGGCAAGATTACACCAGAACTGCTGAGCGATCTGTTATCTCTCGATCCGCGCCCGGCCTACCATCAGGTCTCATCGCGTGAATACGGCATGCGCTTCGGCGATCTCGAGATCAAGTGGCGGGTCGATGAGCGGGGCGTATGGGTCAGCGCCGTGGATTCCACCACTGACTCGCACTGAGCGCGGCGAGGAACAGGAAGCCGGCCAAGGTCCAGCCCGGGATGCTGATGCCGAGGAAGGTCCACAATACGTCGGCGCAGTCACCGCTGCCCTTCAGCAGCAGGGGGATGGCATCGAGCAGCGGGAAATTTTCCATGATGTAGTCGTAGCCTGGCCCGCAGTCGGGGATCTGGTCCGGCGGCAGGTATTGCAGCCACAAGTGCCGGATCGAGATCGCCGCGCCGCCGGCGGCAACGAGGAAACCCAGCACGGCATAGACACGGGTGCCGATCGGCCCAGGGTTGTGTAGCACCGCGAGCAGAAACACCGCCGCGACCGCGAACATCGCCATGCGTTGCAGAATGCATAGCGGGCATGGCTCCAGATGCAGATGCAGCTGAAAATAGCCGATGGCGAAGCCGATCATGCCGAGCGCGGCGAGCAGGCCGGTCAGAAAGACTTGGCGAGGGGTAAGGGACATCCTGAACTCCGTTTGTAATAAAACCGGGAGGCGTATACTCGTCGCCCATGGGGTTTCGGTTTTTCGAGGTCGTTCCTCGCGCCCACGGGTGCGAGGGGCGGCCGCAGTGGCCGAAAATTCATGGGCGGCGAGTATATTCTACCCCTCCCGTTCTTGATCGCGCAGGCTGCCCAATGTTTTGGCGCGTTGCTCGTCGATGCCGGACATCAATCGGTAGGCCAGGTAATACTTGAAGATATTGGCGACGTAGCGCACCGTTTCACGGCCCGTGATCAGGCCGGCGGCGACCTCCACATGGCCGAACCAGCGGTTCGGGTCCAGCCCCATGCGCCGCGCCAGTTGCCGCATCTTGCGCAGCTTGGCCGGCCCGGCATTGTAGGCGGCCAGCGCCAGCGCAAAGCGGTCTTCGGCGCGGATTGCCGGCTCGGCGAGGTAATGGTCGCGCAGCCAGGCCAGGTATTTCGCGCCGGCATGGATATTGTTTTCCACTTTGTGGATATCCGCGATGCCGACCGCTTTCCCACGCGCCGTGCTCGGCAGCAACTGCATGATGCCGATTGCGCCGCGCGGACTTTTCCGTGATTGGTTCAACCCGGATTCCTGGAATCCCTGCGCGGCCAGCGCGAGGGCGTCGAATCCATAGCGCTTCCCATACTTGCGGAACAGACCGATCAGGTGTTCGAATCGTTTCCGCGCCTGCTCCGAGGTAGGATTGCGCAGACGCCTCGTATTGCCGTAGTACTGGCGGAACAGCAGGTTGCCCAGCATCGTCCCCTTCCGCGTCAGACGAACATGCTCCTGGAGACTGGCGAGCAGCTTCGGGTTGTTTTTCCGGATCGCCCAGGCGACCGGAGTGGCCTTGCGCAGCGTAAGCTTCGGATACAGCTTCAGATGCCGCAGCACGCCGGCCCACAGTCCGGCCTTGAAGTCGTCGACCACGGTGTAGTCGATGACGCCGTTGTTCGCCAGTTCGAGCAGGTCTTCCGACAGCAGGTGCTGGTCGGCAACATGGATGATGACCGGTGGTTTTCCGCGCGTGGCAAGATCCCGGTTGAGTCTTTCGAGGCTGTCGAGATAACTGCCTCCGCGCAGGACCCATACGGTTTTTCCGCTGAGGTCCTCCAGCGTCTTCAAAGCGGGCGCCTTGGCGCCGGCGACAACGATCTCGGCCACCCGCAGCCCGGTTCCGCGCGCGAAGGAGACCTGACGTTCCCGTTCCGGGGTGATCGTCAGCAGCGCCGCGGCGACATCGCCCTTGCCGGCGACGAGATCGGGCAACAGGCGATCGAACGGCACGGGCACATAGACGATGCGGATACGTTCCGATTCCTTGCGGGCACCTTTGTTCAGACGCTTCTCCCATTCCTGAAGCAGCGCGGCCTGGAAACCACCGAGTCCTTTTCGGTCGAAGAAGAAATCGGTCTTGCTGTAGGTGACCAATGCGCGGATGAAGCCGCGCTTGCGCATCTCGGGCAGATCGCCGCGGAAGGTCTCGGAGATCCGTTTCTCGACGGCTTTGCCGGTGTCTTTCGTCCCCGGGGCGGCTCCGGCCGCGGCGATTGCAAGCGCGCCGATGGTAAACAGACCCGGCAGTACGTTACGGAGCTTCATTATTGGTATGCTACCCTGATTTTTTTATCGGTTGGACTTGGACGAGTATATACCCATCATCAATGAACCAGAGGGCAGCCAGCGTGTGGGAGCGTCATGTCGCTACGGGATGAACCATGAGTGCGGGTCGGCGATTGCTGCGCTCGCTTCTGTTGGCGTTGCATTTGGTGGCGGGGCTGGTGCTGGTCGGTTGGCGGTTGGTGGTATCTCGGGGTGGCTTTCACACAGCCGCCTTTCGCGATACTGTCCGACAATGGCATCGCCGCGTTTGCCGTATCCTCGGGATACGGGTTCTTGTGCATGGGGATCCTCCGCCGCCCCCGGTGCTGGTGGTTTCCAATCATGTCTCATGGCTCGACATCCCGGTATTGGCCTCGGTTCTGAATCCTCTCTTCCTTTCGAAGGCCGAGGTGCGTCGCTGGCCGCTGATCGGCTGGCTGGCCATGGGGGCGGGGACGCTGTTCATCGAACGCGGTCGTCCGGGGCAGGCCGATCGCGCGGTCCGGGCGCTGGCCGACGCATTGCGCGAGGGACGTGAGGTGTTGTTCTTTCCGGAAGGGACGACGAGCGACGGCAGTCGCGTACGGCGATTCCATCCACGTCTGTTTCAGGCCGCGATCGATGCCGGCGCGCCGCTTCAACCGGTGGCGTTGTGCTACCGTGCCGCTGTCGGCGTCGACAAACGCCTGGCCTTTACCGGGGACAATAGCGCGCTGCGCGTACTGTGGGAGGTGTTGGGCCGGCGGGAGAGCCGCGTGGAGTTGTACTTGTTGGCGCCGATCACAGCGGGAGGAACACGGGATGCCCTGGCGAAACAGGCTCGCGCCGGGATCGCGGAGGTGGTGGAGCGCTGCAATGCCGCCAGGGATGGATCGCGTGGGACGGAGACCAGGGGGGCATCCCACGGTACTCGTCGCTCATGAATCTTCGGCAAAAGCGCCCGCCCCTCGCACCCGTGGGCGTCGTTGCGGAAACTCGCCCTGGAATGGGCTATGACTCGCGTCCGCGCCTGGCCCACGGGCGCGAGGAAGAGTCTCGAAAATCCGAAAATTCATGGGCGACGAGTATAAACTCACATTGTTGCCTTGGTCTGAGGCACTTCAGCGGTGATCCGGGTGGTTACTTTATTTCTTGATCAGCAGGTCCTCGATCTTTCCACCCTGGTCGATGTATTCTTGTATCCACTTGGGTCGCTTTCCCCTGCCTGACCAGGTTTGTGTCCGGTCGTTCGGGTTACGGTACTTTGGCGAAACCTGAGAGCGCCGCGAGATCTTCTCGCCAATGAGTTCGCTAAAGGTGAAGCCGGATTTCTCGGCCAGCTCCTTCATTTGTTTCAGCAGGGCGGCTTTTTCTTCTTCGATTTTTTTCTTGATCGTCCGTGCGATTTCCGTCTCCAGTTCACGGAGTTCCTTGACGCTGAGTTTGGAGATGTCGAATTTCTTGCTCATTACAGGGTTGCCTCTTTGGTCAGTAGGTTATGCCGGGATAGCTTGTTGGATATTCATCGGCTTGTCCTGAAAAATCCATGATGCCGGCTGTCAGATCCGTGGCGCCGCCATGGATTCCATCAAAAAACTTGCTGTTGGTCATGGCCGTTGGCTGAATCGGCGAAGATGGATCGTCGTTCTTCCCATCCGTTATGGACGCGTTGCTCACCCGTATGGGCGAGCGTCCATGGTCTTGATTACGAGCGAATGGGACTATCGATGACGCCCGGACAATCAACGGGCAAGCCATGGTTCGATCACGAGCTGGTTAATCATTAAGTATATTCATCGTCTTGATTTTAGACGACGACATATATTCTACATTCGGTTCGATATTGTCAATAGTTCGTCCCGATATCGAATCGAAGAATGAGAGGTTAAGGAGGACCGTCATGCCACGATACGGCTTCGGAGGGCTGTCGATCGTGTGACTTGTTCATTCGGGTTGATCAAGGTTAATTCTATATTGATCGGTCGGCGTATAATTGAGTAATTCCCGATCTTTTTGCGTCATTTGGAACACATGCTATGAAAAAAACGTTATTGTTGCTTGGATTGTGTCTTTCCCTGGGTGGCTCGTTCGCCCAGGACAGCGAGCCGCTCGTCGCGGCAAGTCGGGCGGCGGTCAAGGTTTATGCCACCCGGTTGAAAGGCGAGTTGGTAAAGGCGATGAAATCGGGTGGCCCGCTGCAGGCGATCGAGGTGTGTCATGGAAAGGCGCCGATGATCGCGCGCGAGGTTTCGTTGGAGAAGGGACTGCGCATCGGCCGTACCTCGTTGAAGACACGAAACCCCGGGAATGCGCCCGATGCATGGGAGCGAAAGGTGCTTGTTTCCTTCGAGGAGCGCAAGGCGCGCGGTGAGTCGCCGAGCAAAATGGAGTACTCGGAGCTGGTCGAACGGAATGGTCAGCGGGAGTTCCGTTATATGAAAGCGATACCGACCGGAGCGGTGTGTCTGAACTGTCACGGCGCCGACATCGCACCAGCGGTGGCGGCAAAACTCGATGCACTCTACCCCCAGGATCAGGCGCGGGGTTTCAAGATGGGCGATATTCGCGGTGCGTTCACAATCCGTCAATCGAAGGAATGAGGCCTTTCTGATTTAACCCGGAAATTTCATGAATTCATGTGATGATCGCGCAGTGGATTGTTTTCACAAGAAATTTTCTGAAGGCGCCCCGTATCAGGGATTACGGGAAACAGAAGAAAATTTCTTGTGGGAACAAGAAGCCAGCGAGGGCGCGTGTAATCCATGAATTTTCGGCCACTGCGACCGCGCCCCTCGCACCCGTGGGCGTCGTTGTGGAAACCCGCCATGGAATGGGCTATGACTCGTTTCCGCGCCTGGCCCACGGGCGCGAGGAACGGTCCCGAAAATCCGAAAATTCAGGGGCGACGAGTATACTCAGCGGTGATCTGAGCAGTTACCTTCCACTTCGAGTTACTCTCCGGCTTCTTCCAACCAGCCTGTAAGGGCCTCGACGACTTGTTTGGCCTGCGCCGGGCTGGAGATGTTGAACTTGGATTTTTGGTTGTATTCCCCGTCACGTTTCTGGTAACGGCGAATGGTATATTTGTCCTTGCTGTATTCTTCCTTGGCGCGGTTCCATTCCTGGTAGCGGTAGATCACCGTTGTCCACGCGCCCTTGGAAAGGATTTTCTTGTCCAGTTCCTTGACGATGTCGATGCCGTCTTCCGTGTAGTTGATGCTGAGTTCGTCTGGAGTCGAAGCCATATTGGTAATCTCTCTGGGTGGATAACTTATTTTGCGCCGTTCGCCTTCAACAACTGGGCGATTCGTTCCGCGCCCAGGCGATTGGCCGCGGTCAACGGGCGGGTTCCGTCGCGGCCGGGCTGATTGACATCGGCGCCATGCAGGATGAGCTGTTTGACCAGCGCGGGGCGTTCCTGTTCGATCGCCAACAACAGCGGTGTTTTTCCGTTGGCGTCGACGACATCGAAACGGGCGCCGTGGCGCGCGAGCAAGCGATAGACATCGCGGTCGGATACCCCGGCGTTGACCATTTCGAACAGCAATCGATCCCCTTCGAAGGGCGCGCCGACGGCGATCAGTCGTTCCGCGATGCGCATGCGGCGGTTCTTCAGTGCGGTTTCGAGTACCGATTCCCCGCTAAGATTGGTTTTGCGAGGGTCCGCGCCAGCCTCGATCAGCAGCTGGACGATCGCCGGGTCGCCGTTGCGAACCGCCAAGTGTAATGGGGTATCACCGTTCGGAAACAACTGATTGACCTTGGTGTGCCAGAACAGGTGCCGCTTGATTTGTTCGATATCGCCATTCGCCACCGCCGGGTAGAAGCCGGTTGTCGGCGGTTGTGGCTTGGAGCAGGCGCCAATCGCCAACATCATCATGGCTAACAGCGGGAGCAGGGGGTTCAAGTGATTCTCCAGTCGACACCGGCAAAGGCGTGGCCGGGTCGCATTCCTCTGGTCTGTCAGGGTTTCTGGTTGGATGCGCCGAGACTATAGCACAGGCCATTGGAATTGCGGCATCGAGGATGTCGCCATCCCAGGGCTCGTCAGCCATACTCATCGCCCTCGAAAAACCATGGGCGGCGAGTATATTTCATCCGGAATGCCATCACATGGTTCTCGGCGGTTTTATCGTTTGCCGAAGAACCAGGTCAGGTCGATCGAGGCCAGCCATTGCTGGTTGGTATCGCCCCGGAATACCGTGGGCACCTGGCCGCCGAAGGCGTTGCCCGGCCCGTCGTGGTAGTCGTATCGCAGCTCCGGGCGGATGCGCAGGTTCTTTAGCGGCCACCAAGAGAGGTTGGCGGTGATCGCATAGTAGTTCCCACCCGGCAGCAAGGCGTGGGCGCCGTCATCGTCGCGCAGCCATTCCAGGCGGAGCGCAAACTGGATACCGGGGCGGAAGCGGTCGTAATAGTTCAGATTGACGCCATACCATTCGCTGTCTTCGGTAATCAGGAAACCGGGCGGATTGTGCGCGTCGGCAACCACGTCGCCGCCCTCCTGGAAGCCGGCCACGGCATTCAGCGTCCAGCGCCGGGTGGGGCTGAGGCGATGGCTGATGGTGAGCGAATGCATGCGCCGCAACAGCTTGTCGCCACGGCTGCTGATGGCGTTGAACGGGCGTGTCTGGTCGCTGACGCCATCCTCGGATTGTTCGTTGCCGATGATGTTCTCGAAATCCACCCAGGTACGGAAATCGGGCGAGCGCCAGCGCAGATCGAAGAGCAGGGTTTTGTCGTGGTTGTTGTCTTGCAGGTTGTTCCAGCCCTGCACCAGGCCGAGACCGAGCGACCACAGGCCACGACGCTTCGCCACCGGCAGCTTCATCGCGCCGAGTATGCCGACGTGTTTCGAGGGACCGTACAGAAAGGCGTAGGAGTGGGTGTAAAAGGCGGTTGGGGGGTCGACCGGGGCGCCGATCTCGTGGCCGATCTCGGTGAACCAGCTCCCGGCGATCAGCGAGAAACCGCCGCCCCAGGGCTCGTAGAGGCGCAGAAACCACTGCTGCGCCAGCCAGAGTTCTTCCTTTCCTTCGTTGATCGACAGCTCATCGTCGAGTCCGAAGGTAATCGCCGCATCCCGGCCATAGCGCAGATCGATCTCGAAGCCCCAGTCGGGCCGCTCGGGACGCGGGCCGGGAAAGGGGCCGATACGCGGCTGGATGTCGGCCCGGGTCTTCTTTTCGGCGATCAGATCGATGCGGTTCAGGTTGAAGCCTTCATCGAAGTTCAGGAATCCGCTGGGGAAGACGTTGGCGGAGTCGTTGTCATTGGCGATCAGGCCAAGCTGGAGACGCCCGTGCAAGAGAATGTCACCGGCGTGAGCAAGGCCGGACAGCGCGAGCAGGGCGAATGGCAGATATTTCTTGAGCATGGTGTTGGCGGTTGATTTGAGCGGAAGCAGGCGCGGATTGAAACAAAGAGGGCAAGGCGCGGCATTGATTTGGGGCAATCGGGGCGGGGGCGATTTCCCGGTATTGGTTCAGGTCATTACCGTCCACTCCAGACGAAACGCGTCGAGCGGATCGATTCCTTCCCGCAGGCGGATGCGGTAGGCCAGTTCCAGCCAGTGCGCGCTGATGACCTGGCGCGGGCTGCCTTCAGTCAGCGCCACGCCTTGTTTGAGCAGCAGCAGGCGGTCGCAGTAGTGGGCGGCCAAGCGCAGGTCGTGCAGTACCACGATCGCCGCCCGCCCGGCCTGGCAATGGTTGCGCAGCAGGGTCATTACTTCCAGTTGATGCGCGAGGTCGAGCGCGGCGGTCGGTTCGTCGGCGAGTAGTAGCTCGGGTTTGCCGTTCAATGCCCGCGCCAGCAACACGCGCGCCTTCTCGCCGCCGGAGAGCTGGTCGTAGTTACGGTCGGCGAGGCCCTCGAGGCCGGTTTCGCGCAGGGTTTCGCGGGTGGCCTGCCGTGTGGCCGCTTCCGCTTCATGCCAGGCGAGGCGGCCGAGGGCGACGATGCGCGCGACGCTCAATGGCCAGTGTACCGGGCCGTTCTGCGCCAGCCAGGCGATGCGGCGGGCGCGTTGCCGGGGTGACAGCGCGGCCAGTTCGTGGCCGTCGAGCAGGATCTCTCCGCGCGCTGGTTGAATGCCGGCGAGCGCGCGCAGCAGGGTGCTTTTGCCAGCGCCGTTCGGGCCGATCACGCCGAGCATTTGTCCAGCCTCCAGGCGCAGGTCGAGTTCGCGCAGGATCTCCTGGCCGCCGATCTGGACACCCAGGCGCAATGCCTCCAGCCGTTTCATGCGGGGCTCCGTTGACGCAGGATCAGCCACAGGAAGAACGGCGCGCCGAGCAGCGCGGTGATCACGCCGACCTGGATCGAGGCGCCAGTGGCGCGTTGCAGCAGGCGCACGCCGATGTCGGCGGCAAGCAGCAATGCGGCGCCACCGAGCGCCGAGAGGCCGAGCAGGCGCCCCGGGCGATGGGCCGCCAACGGGCGCAGCAGGTGCGGCGTGACCAGGCCGACGAAGCCGATCGCGCCGGTGACCGCAACCACTGAGCCCATCGCCAGCGCGATGCCGGCAAACAGTTGGGCGCGCGTGCGCATGAGATCGACGCCGAGGCTGGCGGCGGTTTCCTCGCCCAGGGTCAGGGCATCGAGGGCGCGGCGCGTGCGCATCAGCAGCAGGCCGCCGGTCAGCGCGCCGGGCAGCATCAGCCAGAGATCGTCGCTGCCGTGGTTGGCGACCGAGCCAAGCAGCCAGACGACGATCTCCTGTACCGCGTAGGGGCTGGGCGCGAGGCTCAGCAGCAGCGAGATCGAGGCGGTCAGCAGGGCGTTGATCGCGACCCCGGCGAGGATCAAGGTCAAGGTGTCGCCATCGCGCCCGGCGATGCGGTAGACCGTCCAGGTCGCAACCAGGGCGCCGGCGATGCCGGCCAGGGGCACGCCGAGCCCGCTGCCAAACCCGAAGTAGAGCGCGATCACCGCGCCGAAGGCGGCGCCGCCGGAGGTGCCGATCAGCCCGGGGCTGGCCAACGGGTTGTGGAGAAAGCCTTGCAGCGCCGCGCCGCAGAGGCCGAGCACCGCGCCGGCGAGCAGCGCGATCAGGGTGCGCGGCAGGCGTACCTCAGTGAGCACGATGGCGATTGCCGAGGGGATATCGTGGAGGCGGTCGAGCAGGGCCTGGAACACCGGGATCGGGTTGCTGCCGATGAACAGCGAGAACAGGCCCAGGGCTGCGGTCACAAGCCCCAGAATCAGCGTTGCGTGTTTCACGGGTGGGCCTGTTGCAAGGCGGTGATGGCGTCGGCGATCATCGGTCCGCCACACAGCCAGTAGCGGTAGGGCAGCTCGATCATCGGCCGTCCGCCGGTCGCCGCGCGCAGCGCCGGGTGGCGCAGGCGGCGTTGCGCCAATGAGTCGGTACCGGGGGCGTAGGGCGAGGTGAAGAACTGCTCGGGATGCGCCAGCAGCAGGGTTTCGAGGTCGATCGGGCGGTAGCCGCGCAGGCCGATGCGCGCGGCCAGATTGTCCCAACCGGCGCGCTTCAGGGCCTCGTCCTGCAAGGTGCCGGCGCCCGCGGTGTAGCCGTTGGGTTGGTAGAAGAGCGCGCGCGGATGGCGTTTGAAGCGCTTTTGGGCGAGGCGTTTCAGGTGTGCGTCCAGGCGTTGGATCAGCGCCTCACCCCGCGCCGGATGGCCCAGCCAGTTGGCGACGCGGCGGATGTTGGCGCGGATCGTGGCGATATCGTGGGCGAGTGGCAGGGCTTCGAGGTGATAGCCGAGCGCGCGCAGCGCGCGCCGCAGCGCGCTGTCGGTATAGGCGCCGGTCAACACCAGGTCGGGTTGCATCGCGATCAGCTCTTCCAGATCGGCGTGGTTGGCAGGGTAGGCGCGCGCGCGCTCAGCCAGTGCCGAGGCATTGGGATCCCGCGCAAGGTAGCTCAACGAGACGATCTGCCCGGGTTCGCCGAGCAGCAGCAGCAACTGATCGGAGCAGAGGTTGATCGACACCACGCGCCGCGGCGGCGTTTCCGCCGCGGCGGACAGCGTCAGCGCCAGCAGCAACGCGGGCAGGCGGCGCGTGGGGGGCATGCTCAGCGCCGGGGGCGGTAGTCCACCGAGATGAACAGCTCGGTGCCCGCCTGGTTGAAGTTCGCGCTGCTGTGGTATTCCTTATCGAAGAGGTTGCCGATGCGCATTCGCGCGGTCCATGCCGGGGCGAAATGCCAAGCCGCGCGCAGGTCGAGCAGGCCATAACCGGCGTTGCGTGTGGTGTTCGCCGGGTCGTCCCAGCTTTCGCTGCGCGCGGTCAAGGTGGCGCCGAGCTCGAAGGCGCCGAGCGCGCGGTCGAGATCGATGCGCAGGCTGCGTTTCGGGCGCCGCGGCAGGATCTTGCCGCTGCGTTCGTCGCTCGGGTCGAGCAGGGTCAGTGCGCCCGCGTAGCGCCAGCCGCCGAGTTGGCCGTGCAGGCTGGCTTCGAGACCGTCGATGCGCGCGCGACCGATGTTGACTGGATGGAAGACGAAGTTGCCGGTGTCGATCCACTGGATCAGGTCATCGATATCGGTGCGGTAGGCGCTGATGCGCCAGTCGCCGAAGCCGGCATGACCGTCGATGCCGATCTCGAAGCTCTCGGAGGTTTCCGGGTCGAGGTCGGGGTTGCCGTTGGAGCCGAACGGGCTGACGAAGTAGAGATCGTTGAAGCTTGGTGCCTTGAACGCGGTGCCGTAGCTCGCGGTCAGACGAAGGCCGTTGGGCAGCGTGTAGCCGGCGGCGAGGCTGCCGGTGGTGTGGCCGCCGAAGGCTTCGTTGTCGTCGTAACGCAGGCCCAGGCTCAGATCGAGCGCCCCCCAGGCGGTTTGGTACTGGGCGAAGACGCCGGTGTCGTCGCGCTGGTCGACGGCATAATCGGTGGTGCCGTCGACCTGGTCGCGCTCGAAATCGACGCCGGCGGTGAGCAGGCCGTTCCCGCCGAGTTCGATGTCGTTCTGCCAGCTGGCCAGCCAGCGCTTGGTCTTGAACACCGAGTCGCCGTGGCCGTTGCGGTTGTTGAATTGCTCGTCGCGGTTCTCGCCGAGCGACAGCTGCATGTCCCAGCGCGCGTTCAGGGGCAGGCTCAGGTTGGCGCCAAGCACCTGTTGCTTGAAATCGGCGTCGTAGGTTTCATCGACATCCCCGAAGCCGTCGTACTCGTTGTTGCCACTGGCCTGCATCGCTTGCAGGCGCAGCTCGGCATCGTTGGCGAAGCGGTGCCGCAGGCTGCCGGAGAACGAGCGGTTGTCGTAACCGTCGGCATCCACATTGGCGTTAGTGGTGGCATCGAAGCCATCGGTGCGGGTATAGCCCAGGCGCGCACTGTAGCTCGTGCGCGCGTTGCCGCCGGCCAGGCCGATGTCGCCGTCGAAGGTGTCGTAACTGCCATAGCCGGCATGGGCATCCCAATGCAGGCCCGGGCGGCCCTCGCGGGTGAAGATCTGGATCACGCCACCGATTGCGTCGGAACCATAGAGCTGGGCGCGCGGGCCGCGCACGATCTCGATGCGCTCGATCTGGCTCAGCGGCAGGTTCTCCCAGACCGGCGTGCCGAGGGTTGCCGAGCCGACGCGCTGGCCGTCGATCAGCAGCAACACATGGCCGCTGTTGGTGCCGCGCAGGAACAGACTGGTGGCCTTGCCGGGGCCGCCGCTGTTGCTGATTGCGATGCCGGCGCGCGCGCGCAGCAGATCGGGCACGTCTTGCGCCTGGCTGGTATCGATGTCATCACGGGTGATGACGCTGACTGAGGCCAGCGTCTGATCGGCGGTGCGCGCGACGCGGCTGGCGGTGACGTTGATGGTGTCGAGCGGCTCGGCGCCAGCGGGCGCGGTCGCCAGCAGGCTCGCGGCGAGCAGGGTAAGGGGTGTTCTCATGGTGATGCCTCTGTAGCTGGATGGAGAAAGCCGCCGGCATGGCGGCCTGGCTGCGTCAGGCAAACGGTAGGACCGCCCCGCCGGCATCCTCCGTGCGGCGGGTGAGTGACGCGAATCCGGCAGGTCTCCTGGCTTGCGTTTCAATGTGCCGCGTCGCCTTCCCGAAGCTGGGCTTCAGTGGCCGATGGACGCGTACTCCACGCTTACAGTTGCGGGGACAGCCCGGGATTTGCACCCGGTTCCCTTTTCACCATCTGGGATGGCACCGGATCGGTGCGCGGTATTCTATGGAATTGCCGCTTCGAATCAAGCGCTTGTCGCGATCGCGGCAAGGCCGTACACTGCGCCGGGTGATTTCCAAGTAAATTGCTCAAGATTTTCCGGGTTACAATAACGAGGCTTCCCGTGAGCGATAGCGCCAATGTCCTCCGTCCGGAGGAATACTTCATAGAAGACGAACCTTATTACGAGCCGGTTGGTGATGAGATCGCGGTGTTCGAGGCCGCGTACCGCAACCATCTGCCGGTGTTGCTGAAGGGCCCCACCGGCTGTGGCAAGACGCGCTTCATGGAACACATGGCGTGGCGCTTGAAGCGGCCGTTGATCACGGTTTCCTGTCACGACGATCTGACCGCGTCGGACCTGGTCGGTCGCTTCCTGGTGAAGGGCGGCGAGACGCGCTGGGTAGACGGCCCGCTGGCGCGCGCGGTGCGCGCCGGCGGGATCTGTTACCTCGACGAGATCGTCGAGGCACGCAAGGACACCACGGTGGTAATCCATCCGCTGGCCGACGACCGCCGTGTGCTGCCGATGGAGAAGCTCGGCGAACTGCTCGAGGCCGGCCCCGGTTTCTGTCTGGCGATCTCCTATAATCCGGGATACCAGAGCGTGCTGAAGGATCTGAAGCAGAGCACCCGGCAGCGTTTCGTCGCGTTGGAGTTCGACTACCCCGAGGCCGGTCTGGAGCAGCGCATCGTCGAGAAGGAGAGCGGTATCGACAGCGAACTGGCGCGCAAGCTGGTGCAGTTCGCGCGCATGACGCGCAACCTGAAGGGCAGCGGACTCGACGAGGGCGCCTCGACCCGCCTGCTGGTGCACGCCGCGAAGCTGATCGCCGACGATATCGACCCGGTCACCGCCAGCCATGTGGCCGTCGCCCAGGCGCTGACCGATGATGCCGACATGCTCGCGGCGGTCGACGAGCTGTCTTCGTCGCTGTTCTGATGGGCGGTGGGGCGGACGATTTCGCCACCGTCCAGGCGCTGCTGGACGAGTGGCTGGAGACCGAGTTCACCTTCCGCGATACCGCCGGCCTGACCCGCCAATTGCTCGCCCAGTCGCCACGCGACCGCCAGTTCGTGCTGACCTGGGTGCAACGCGTCGCCAGCACCAATCTGGCGCTCGCCCACCGCTTCGCCGAGCTCTCGGACCAGACTCTGGAGAGCATGGAGCGCGAGGTCATCGAGGCTTGGATCCAGCACGCCATGGATCAGTACGACCGTTCCGGACTGGCCGCCGCGATGCGGGTCGTCGACGAGGTCGACGACTTCGTGCGCCATAGCTTCGAACGCGCCTCGGGGTCGATCCTCGAAGAGCAGAGCGCGGTGCTCGCCGGGTTTCTGCGCGGCTTGTCCGGGCGCGTGTTGCAGATTGCCGAGGCCGAGGGCGCCGACCCCTGGACCGACAGCGAAACCCTGTATCTGCCCGGCATCGTCGCGCGCCTGCCCGAGCGCAAGGACAACTTCCTGTTGCACAAGGCGATGGTCGCGCACCTGTGGGCGCAGACCCGCTTTGGCACCTTCCGCGTGGACCTCGACGCCGAGCTGGCGCGTTTCGCCGACCGCGAGCGCGCGTTGCGCCTTTTTCATCTGCTCGAAACCCTGCGCCTTGATGCCTGTATCGAGCGCGAGCTGCCCGGCCTGGCGCGCGAGATGGGCCGGCTGCGCGAGCAGCTCGACGATGTGGCCGCCCATGCCGGACTGCGTGAGCTCGCCGCGCCACTGCGCGAACCGGGCGCCGGCGTTGAAGGCACCCTGCGTCAGCTGCGCGACCACTTTGATCAGCTGGAACCGTCGTCGCTGTGCTACCAGGGGCGGATCGATCCGGAAGCGGTGCGTGAATGCATGGCGCGTCGCATCGAGCGCGAGAAAGCGGTGCTTCGGGTAAAGCTCGCCGAGCTTGCCGACGAGTTGAAAGAGAGCGGCAAACTGGCTCCGGACGCGCCGCCGATCTTCGATCTGGAGCGCAAAGCTTCTGATGAGGCCCTCGACGAGTCTCTCGAGTTCGAGTTGTCGATCGACCAGGAGGCGTTGCGTCCACCCGAATTCCTGAGCAAACTGATGACCTCGATCGTTCTCGATTTCGGCGAGATCCCGGAGGAATACCTGACCGCCGCCGGCCCCGGCGAGTACGACCTGAGTCGTTTCGATGAAGACGAGCTGGACCCGGACGAGGTCTGGAGCGGCGCCTATCACGAAGAGGGTGCCTTCCTCTATCCGGAGTGGGATTTCGCCCGCCAGTGCCATCGCAAGAACTGGTGCGTGCTGCGGGAGTTGGAGGTCGCCCCCCGCTATGACGATTTCCCTGTCGACACCCTGCGCAAATACGCGCGCCTGATCAAATCCCTGCATCGCACCTTCGAGGCCCTGCGCGGCGAGGACAAGCTGCTGAAGAAACAGCCGCACGGCGACGATATCGACATCGATGCCCTGGTCGAGGCCTGGGGCGACCTGCATTCCGGGCATGAGATGTCCGATCGCCTGTTCACCCGCATGCACAAGGAAGAGCGCAATATCGCGGTGATGTTCATGGTCGACATGTCCGGCTCGACACGCGGCTGGATCAACGACGCCGAGCGGGAATCCCTGATCCTGCTCGCCGAATCGCTCGAGATCCTCGGCGACCGCTATGCCATCTATGGTTTCTCCGGCACCACCCGCAAACGCTGCGAGGCGTATCGCGTAAAGGCCTTCGACGAACCCTATGACGATCTGGTCAAGGCCCGGATCAGCGGCATCGAGGCCCGGGACTACACCCGCATGGGCGTCGCCATCCGCCATCTCAGCGGCCTGCTCAACGAGGTCGACGCGCGCATCAAGCTGCTCGTCACCCTGTCCGACGGCAAGCCGGAAGACTATGATGGCTATTACCGGGGCGAATACGGCATCGAAGATACCCGCCAGGCACTGTTCGAGGCGAGGCGTGACGGAGTTCACCCTTTTTGCATCACGATCGATGAAACCGCGAAGGAGTACCTGCCCCACCTCTATGGCGCGGCAAACTATGTGGTCATTGATGACGTAAAAAAACTGCCATTGAAAGTTTCCGATATCTATCGCAAACTGACAAGTTGACGGTGGTGGCATATTCAGAATAACCGCTTACATGCCATTGGCATGACAAGGCGTAGGCTCGATCAAGCGCAGCGGATCGGGCGACAGCGCCAAGCTTTTGAAATCAGGAAACGTCAAGCGAAATGAAGCGCGATCACCTGGGTGACGAGTATGTGACACCGCTGGTCGATCGTTCGCTCCGGCGACTCCCGCCGGGTGTGCATCGATCGCGGAGATTCAGGGTGGATCGAAAAGCGATATAAGGAATCAAGACA